>NZ_VJZC01000127.1 GCF_009377185.1 Streptomyces spongiae | reverse complement strand
GATGGGACGGGTAGGGGCGGCGGGGGCGAAACAACCCCACCGCACCCCTCACTGCGACCTACGCGTCCCGAACATCAACCGCCGCAGCGCCGCCAGCAACCCACCCACACGGCCGTCATCCGCGTGCCCTGGCGACGGCACCGGCTCCTCGCCGCTCCGAGGAGCCGGAATCCGGCCGCGCAGGACGGAACTCTGCTCGCCCAGTTCGTATCGGACGGGCAACAACCGCAGCCCCCGCACCACAGGCCCCGCACGCCACGGCAACTGATCCGGCGGAAGCGTCAGCTCCGCCTTCGTGAAGTGGTCGAAGACGCGGCCCACCGCCGTGGACACGATCATGCTCGCCAGCTCACGGGCCGCACTCGGACACTGATGGGGCCCGGCCCCCCAGGCGAGATGCGCCCGCGTACTGATCGTGGAGTCGACGATGTGGGACGTACCGATCGCCAGCAGGTCATGGTGTGCCGCGGCGACCGAGGGCGACACGACATCCCCGGCACGCACCCAGTAGTTCCCCAGCCGCACATCCCGCGCCGCGAACCGGAAGCACATGTTGGCCACGGGCGGACTCACCAGCGCGGCCCGGTTGACCGTTTCACCGATCAGTCCGGCCGACAGGCTCCTCCGCACCGAGGCATTGCCCCGCAGCACCTCCAGCAGCGTGTTGCAGACCATGTTGCCGGTGATGTCGTTGAGGTAGACCGCGTTCATGAACAGTTCCCGGCCCAGCTGTTCGTCCGAGAGCGACGGGTCCGACAGGAGCATGTAGGAGGTGAGGTCGTCGCCGGGCACCGCCCGCCGGTGTGCCACGAGCCGTGTCATCGCCGCCGACGCCCGCGCGGTCGCCGCCCCCGCGTCGGGCCCGCCGTCCAGCATCCGCCAGAGGTCCATGACCATCTCGTCACCGAGTTCGACGGGGCAGCCGAACAGCTTCGTGGTGACCATGAGCAGCAGCGGCCGCGTGTACTGCGCCGCCAGGTCCGCGAAGCCCGTGGTCCCGGACTCCGCGGCGAGCATGGCGATGAGTTCGTCCGCGTAGCGCGCGACGGCCGCGCGCGTTTCCCAGCCCACCGGTGTGTGGCCGTCCTGGAAGGGCCGCATCGCCGAGTGGTACGTCAGCCGCGCGGCCCGGTGTTCGTCGTCGTCGAGGAACATCGTCTGCCGCACCTCGTAGCCCGCGAGCAGCGGCCAGTCCCTGGGCAGCCGTCCCTCGGCCCGCGCCCTCCAGTGCCGTACGTCCCGCCGCCACTGGCTCTCGCCGCGCAGCACCTCCAGGACCTCGCGGTAGTCGAGGACCAGCCACACCGGCACACCCATCAGCCCGACCGGCGCCACCGGGCCGTGCGTACGCCGCAGCCGCTCGTACACACTGCCCGGATCCGCGTCGAACTCCGAGGTCAGCAGCGGCTCCACGGGCAGCGACTCGATCCGGGGGCTGCCGGCGGGGGCGGCGGCGAACGCATGAGATTCCATGACGACCACGCATACCGCATGGACCACTCACGTGCAGTGACGATGGTGTGAACTGTTACGGGTTGGTGATGCCTGTGGTGGATGTGGTGATTCCGGCCCAATTACTTCACGTCGCCGACGCCGCCGGACGACACGGCACCGGACACGTCACTCCCCGCCCGCCAGCAGCGCCTCCGGCACCTCCCCCTCGTGCACGACGCCCAGCGTCTGCGTCGCGCGGGTGAGCGCCACGTACAGGTCGCTCGTGCCGAACCGGCCGGGCTCCACGACCAGCACCGAGTCGAACTCCAGCCCCTTGGCCTGCCGGGGGTCGAGCAGCACGACCGTCCGCGTCAGGTCCGGTTCCCGGCCCGCCGTGACGCCGTCGAGCCGTGCGGCGAGCGCGCGGTGCAGGTCGCGCGGCGCGATCACCGCGAGGCGCCCCTCTGCGGGGGTCAGTTCCGCGACCGCCTTGGCCACCTCGCCGGGCAGGTCGCCCAGGGCCCTGCGGACCCAGGGGCGTACGCCGGTCGAGCGGACCGAGCTCGGCGGCTCGAAGTCGGGGTTCTCGGCCCGTACGATCCGCGCCGCGAGCTCCATGATCTCGGCCGGGGTGCGGTAGTTGACGCCGAGACGGGTGTGCTCCCAGCGGTCCTCCACGTACGGCTGGAGGATGCCGGCCCAGGAGCCGACGCCCGCTTCCTCGGCGGTCTGGGCGGGGTCGCCGACCAGGGTCATCGAGCGGGTCGGCGAGCGGCGCATCAGCAGCCGCCAGGCCATGGGCGACAGTTCCTGCGCCTCGTCGACGATGATGTGCCCGAACGCCCAGGTCCGGTCGGCCGCGGCGCGTTCGGCGGCGCTGCGGTGGTCGTCCTCCTCGTGGCGTTCGGCGAACCGCTCGGCGTCGATGATGTCGTGCGCGGACAGCACCTCGGACCCGTCGGGGTCGCCGTCCTCCTTGTCCTCGAACTCGTATGTGCGGGAGGCGTACGACACCTCCAGCACGCCCTGCGCGTACGCGATCTGTTCCTCCCGCTCGCGCTCGGCGACCGCCCGGGCCACCCGGTCGTCCACGCCGAGGAGTTCGGCCGCCTCGTCGAGCAGCGGTACGTCGGCCACGGTCCACGCGCGCGTCACCGGACGGCGGATGGCGGCGGCGTCCTCGTCGGACACGTAGCCCTCGGGGGCGGCGAGGAAGTCGGCGACGAGGCGCTGCGGGGTGATCCGGGGCCACAGCTGGTCGATGGCGGACCAGACGTCGGGGTTGTCGGCGAGCTCGTCGCGGATCTGGGTGATGTCGCTGGGGTCCAGCAGGTTCGATCCGTCGTAGGGGTCGGTGCCGATGCGTTCGGCGACCATGTCGGTGAGCGTGTTGAGGATGTGGCCCTCGAAGTGCTCGCGCGCCACGTTGTGCTGGAGCTTCGCGTCGCGGGTGTGCTCGCGGGCGACCCGTACGAGGTCGTCGTCGAGCATGAGGACCTCCCGGTCGTGCTCGATGGCGATCACCGGGTCGGGGAGGGCCTGCCGGTCGCGTACGACGGCGGCGAGGACGTCGGCCATGTCGGCGCCGCCCTTGACGCGGGCGGCGTCCGGGGTGTCCCGGGCGGTGGCCTTCACCCCGGGGAACAGCTCGCCGACGGTCGCGAGCAGGACACCGGTCTCGCCGAGGGAGGGCAGTACCTCACCGATGTAGCCGAGGAAGGCGGGGTTGGGGCCGACGATCAGGACGGCGCGCTTGGCGAGCAGCTCGCGGTGTTCGTACAGCAGGTAGGCCGCCCGGTGCAGCGCGACGGCGGTCTTGCCGGTGCCGGGGCCGCCCTCCACGACCAGCACGCCGCGGTGGGGTGCGCGGATGATGCGGTCCTGGTCGGCCTGGATGGTCTGCACGATGTCGTGCATGCGGCCGGTGCGGGCCGCGTCGACCGCGGCGAGGAGGACGGCGTCGCCGGTGGGGTCCTCGTGGCCGGTGCGGGTGGCGTCGCCGAGGTCGAGGATCTCGTCGTGCAGGGCGGTGACGTCGCGGCCGTGGGTGGTGATGTGCCTGCGGCGGCGCAGCCCCATGGGGGTGTGGCCGGTGGCGAGGTAGAAGGGGCGGGCGACGTCGGCCCGCCAGTCGATGAGGATCGGCGTGAGGTCGGCGTCGTCGGCGCGGATGCCGATACGGCCGATGTGGTGGCTGACGCCGGAGGTCAGGTCGATCCGGCCGAAGCAGAGCGAGCCGTCCACGGCGTTCAGCGCGGCGAGCAGTCCGGAGCGTTCGGCGACGAGGATGTCCCGCTCCAGCCGCGCCTGCATGGGCGTGTTGCCCTGGGCGAGCGCGTCCGTGACGGAGACCTCGGCGTCCCCGCGCAGGGCGTCCACGCGCGCGTACAGTCCGTCGATGAATTCCTGTTCACGTCGCAATTCATCGTCGGAGAATTCTTTGTGCGAGCCCCTGTTTGACAATTCCGCTCCCGGCCGGATATACTGCGTGTTAGTTGAACTTCTTCGCGACCAATTCCCTGAAGTCGCGAACCACTCAATATACGCAGAGAAATCCCCCGAGCGCAATTACTCGGGGGATTTCTTCGTACTGCGCCAAGGGCGTCAGGTCAGAGCACCTCTGACAGTTCCTCCAGCAGCCGCCGCCTGGGCCGGGCACCCACCATCGCCTTCACGGGCTCGCCGCCCCGGAAGACCATGAACGTCGGCATCGACAGCACCTTGTACGCGTTCGTGGTCTGCGGATTGGCGTCCACGTCCAGCTGCACCACCTTGAGCCGGTCGCCCTCCTCCGCGGCGAGGGCGCTGAGCACCGGCCCCATCTGCCGACACGGCGGACACCAGTCGGCGGTGAACTCCACCAGCACGGGCAGCTCCGCCCCGATCACCTCCACGTCGAAGTCCGCGTCCGTCACCTCGGCCACACCCGCCGCCTTGATCACAGCTCCTGCCCTCCCAGTTCGCACAACGGTTCCGCCTCCTCGGCCATGGCCAGCCGCACGCCGATCTTCGCCCGCACAGCCTGCAACTCCCCGATCAGTGAATCGAGTTCATCCAGCTTGCGGCGGTAGACCTGGAGCGAGGCCGGGCAGGAGTCGCCCTCCGGGTGCCCGGCGCGCAGGCACTCCACGAAGGGGCGCGTCTCCTCCAGGCCGAACCCGAAGTCCTGCAACGTACGGATCTGCCGCAGCAGGCGCAGATCGCCCTCGTCGTAGGTCCGGTACCCTCCCCCACTCTCGGCTTCGCTCGAGCGGGGGGACCCCCATCTGCGCGCCGCCCGGGCAGCAGCCCCAGCGACTCGTAGTACCGCACCGCCCTCGCGGTCGTCCCGCCCCGCGCCGCCAGCTCGCCGATTCGCATGCGCCGACGGTATTCCTTGACGTCGGCGTCAAGGCAACACCGCCCACGGGCCGACCGGGTCACCAGGGGACGATGGCCAGGGCCTCCACCTCGAGCAGCAGCTCCGGCCGGAAGAGGGCTGCCACCTGTACGGCCGTGCTCGCCGGCGGGCGCGCGGTGTCGATGTGGGCGTCGCGGGCGACCCGTACCTCCGGCAGGACGGCGACGTCGGTGACGTAGAAGGTCAACTTGGCCACGTCGGCGAATGTCGCTCCTCCCGCCGCCAGGCAACGCCGCAGATTCTCGAAGACCTGGCGGGCCTGGGCGGCGGCGTCGCCCTCCCCGACCACGTTTCCCTTCTCGTCCAGGGCTACCTGCCCCGAGATGACGACCAGTCGGCCCTCTCCGACCACGACGTGGCTGTACCCGTTACCCGGGGCGACCCCGTCGGGCGGAATGTGGGTGAGCATGCTCTCTTCCGGCTCTTCCGGCTCTTCTGGCTCATCCGGCACAGGAGTCCTCCTAGAACTGCTGTTTGAGGATGCAACAGTACGAGGCATCAGTACGAGGCATCAGCCGGGTTACGGTCACCCGCCGCGCACGGCCTCGACCGTGCTGGCCCAGCCGTCGGCCGCGTGGCCGCGGGCCAGCGCGCGGTCCGTGATGTCCTTGACCGCGCGGAGGACGCCGACGTCGAGGCCGCGCTGCTCGGCGGCCTCCAGGACGTGGCCGGCGCCCGCGGCCATCATCGCGAGGGGTGCGTCCTCGCCCGGGTAGGAGCCCGCGTCGATGTGCTCGGCGGTGTAGGCGGTGATGGGCGGCATGATGCCGGTGATGGTGCCCAGGTAGGGGGCCAGGTCGGTCGCGCGGACGCCCTCGGCGCCGGCGAGCGCGAAGGCGTGCACGAGTCCGGACATGCCGGCGTAGAAGTAGTCGAGCAGGGCGAGGTCGTACACGGCGGCGAGGCCGTGGTCCTCGCCGAGGTACGCGGGTCGCCCGCCGAGCGCCCGCAGGGCCGTCTCGTACGTGTCGTACGCCGCCCGTGGCCCGCTGTAGAAGACGAGTGCCTCGGGCTGCCCGACGGCCGTGACCGGGACCATGATCGCGCCGTCGAGGTGGTCGATGCCGCGTTCTTCCGCCCAGGCCGCGGTGGCACGCGAGCGCTCGGGGGTGTCGGAGGTGAGGTTGACCAGGACACGGCCGGGCAAGTCGTCGGCGGCCGCGTCGAGGACGGCCTGTACGGCGCCGTGGTCGACCACGCAGACCACGACCAGCTCCGCCGCGCGGACCGCCTCGGCGGCGGTCCCCGCCCGGACGGCACCCTGCGCGACCAGCTCGTCGCCCTTGCCGGGCGACCGGTTCCAGATGGTCGTGGGGTGCCCGCCCCGCAGGAAGGCGGTGGCGAGGGCCTTGCCCATGGCGCCGAGGCCAAGCACGGCCACGGAGGTCTTCTCTGCCGGAGAGTTGTCAACAGCGGTGTTCGTGACAGCGGTGTTCGCAACAGCGGTGTTCTCAACGTCGTTTCGCATGATGACCATGCTTGACGCGGGGACAACTCCCCACAAGTACCGACTAATTTGTCAGATACTCACCGAAAGGTTAGTGGCGGCGGCTCACGGACACGACCGAGCGGCCGGATCCACGGGGGAGGGGATCCGACCGCTCGGGGTTTGTGGGGGGTGCCCCGTGAGGGGCAGCGGGCCTACGCCTTCGTCAGCTCCTTCTCGCCCCCCTGCTCCGCCTCCGAGTCCGCGTCCGAGTCCGTCACAGCCTCGGCGTGGTCGTCCAGAAGCGTCTTCTCGTCGAACGGCAGCTGCCCCGCGAGCACCTGCTCCACCCGCTCCTTGTCTATCTCCTTCGTCCACGTGCCGATCAGCACCGTGGCGACCGCGTTGCCCGCGAAGTTGGTCAGGGCGCGGGCCTCGCTCATGAAGCGGTCGATGCCGACGATGAGGCCGACGCCGTCCACGAGCGCGGGCTTGTGGGACTGGAGGCCGCCCGCGAGGGTGGCGAGCCCCGCGCCCGTCACACCGGCCGCACCCTTCGAGGCGACCAGCAGGAAGAGCAGCAGCGGGATCTGCTCGCCGATCGACATCGGCGTACCCATGGCGTCGGCGATGAACAGGGACGCCATGGTCATGTAGATCATGGTGCCGTCGAGGTTGAAGGAGTAGCCGGTCGGAACGGTGATGCCGACCACCGGCTTGCTGACGCCCAGGTGCTCCATCTTCGCGATGAGCCGCGGCAGCGCGGACTCGGAGGAGGAGGTGGACAGGATCAGCAGGAACTCACGGCCCAGGTACTTGAAGAGCGTGAGGATGTTGAGGCCCGCGACGATCCGCAGCATCGCGGCGAGCACGATGAAGACGAACAGGAAGCACGTGACGTAGAAGCCGAGCATCAGCACGGCGAGGCTCTTGAGGGCGTCCAGACCGGCGGAACCGGTGACGGCGGCGATGGCGCCGAAGGCACCGATCGGCGCGGCCCACATCACCATCGCGAGGATGCGGAAGACGAGCCGCTGGATGTGCTCGACACCGCGCAGGACCGGGGCGCCGGCCGGGCCCATGGCCTGGAGCGCGAAGCCCGCGAGTACGGCGATCAGCAGGGTCTGCAGGACCTCGCCCTCGGTGAAGGCGGAGACGAGCGTGGTCGGGATGATGCCGAGCAGGAACTCGGTGGTGTCCTTGGCCTCGGAGTCGATCTGCGCGTGGCCGGTCTCCTTGATCGCGTCGGTCACCGCGAGGCCGGTGCCCGGCTCCAGGATGTTGCCGACGACCAGACCGATGCCCAGGGCGACGAACGACATCGCCAGGAAGTAGCCGAGAGCGATACCGCCGACCGCGCCGACCTTCGCGGCCTTCCGTACGGAGCCGATGCCCAGCACGATCGTGCAGAAGATGATCGGCGAGATCATCATCTTGATCAGGTTCACGAAGCCGGTGCCGATGGGCTTCAGCTCCACCGCGAAGTCGGGAGCGATGAGGCCCACGGCGATGCCGATGGCCACGGCAACGATCACGGCGATGTACAGGTAGTGCGTGCGGTCCCGCTTGGCGGGTGCGCTAGGTGCCGTATTAGTGGTGCTGGCCACGGCTGCCCTCCTCGTCGACGACGTCGTCGGCTCTTCCGGCGTGCGGCTCACGTCCGGGGAATGTACGGGAACGAGCTCCCTGGGCGGGAGACCGCCCCCGGGGGTCGTGGGAGTGGGGGTCCCAGGGGTGGGAGGCATGCTCCCTGCGGCTCGGGAGTGCGGGTCCCGGGTCGGGAGTCGTGCTCCCTCGCGACGGGCTGTTCGCTCCATCGCACTTGGGTGACTATCCCCCGCCCTGTGAGGGCGGTCACCCTTCCGTTCATTTAGTTCACGCTTATACGTGGATGCAGACTGTTCGCATGCGCATCCCCCGCGCCCCCCGTGTCCTGCGACCCCGCAGCCTGGCAGGCCAGCTCTTCGCTGTCCAGGCCGTGCTGCTGGCGGTCGTGGTGGCCGGTTACGCGCTGTTCACGTACGTCAGCGACCGCACCCAGGCCGAGGAGGCGGCGGGCCGCCAGGCGAAGGCCGTGGCCCGCGCGGTCGCCGACTCACCGTCCGTGCGCGAGGCCATCCACACCGCGAAACCCACGAAGGCCCTCCAGCCGTACGCGCTCAAGGTGCAGCGCGACACCGAGGTCGACTTCATCACGATCATGAACCCGGACGGCATCCGCTGGACCCACCCCGACGAGAAGCAGATCGGCAAGCACTTCCGCGGCCACATCGACCGGGCTCTGAACGGCGAGACCTTCACCGAGACGTACACCGGCACCCTCGGCGCGTCCATGCGCGCGGTGACGCCCATCGAGGAGAACGGCCACGTCATCGGCCTGGTCAGCGCGGGGATAAGGATCGAGGCGATCAGCGCCCGCGTCCAGGACCAGCTCACCGCGCTGATCGGCGTCGCGGCGGGCGCCCTCGCCCTGGGCGGCCTCGGCACGTACGTGGTCAACGACCGGCTGCGCCGGCACACCCACGGCATGAACGCCTCCGAGCTCAGCAACATGCACGACTACCACCAGGCCGCGCTGCACGCCGTGCGCGAGGGCCTGCTGATGCTGGACGGCCAGTACCGCGTCGCGCTGATCAACGACGGCGCGCAGGAGTTGCTCGGCGTGAGCGAGGAGGTGGTCGACTGCTCGGTCGCCGACCTGGGCCTGCCCACCCCGGTCACGGGCGCCCTGCTGGCCTCCGAGCCGCGGGTGGACGAGGTGCACCTGACGGCCACCCGCGTCCTGGTCGTGAACACCTCACCCGTCTCCGGCGGCCAGCGCCGTGGCACGGTCGTCACCCTGCGCGATGTGACGGAACTCCAGTCGCTGATGGGCGAGCTGGACTCCGAGCGGGGCTTCACCCAGGCCCTGCGCTCCCAGGCGCACGAGGCCGCGAACCGTCTGCACACGGTCGTCTCCCTGATCGAGCTCGGCCGGGCGGAGCAGGCGGTCGACTTCGCGACGGCGGAACTGGAACTGGCCCAGGCCCTGACGGACCAGGTGGTCGCGGCGGTCAGCGAACCCGTCCTGGCGGCCCTGCTCCTGGGCAAGGCGGCCCAGGCCAACGAACGGGGTGTGGAACTGGTGGTCTCCGAGGACAGCCGCATCGACGACGGCCTGCTCCCGGAGTCCCTCTCCGCCCGTGACCTGGTCACCGTCCTCGGCAACCTGATCGACAACGCGGTGGACGCGGCTCAGGGATCGGTCGGGGCCCGGGTCACGGTGACGGCGTACACGACGGACACGGCGGACACGGCGGATTCCGACGCGGGCGCCGAACTGGTCCTGCTGGTCGCCGACACGGGCGCGGGCGTGGACCCGGCCCACGCGGAGGCCGTGTTCGAACGCGGCTTCTCGACGAAGCCGGCCGGCCCGGGCGGCCGCGGCCTCGGCCTCGCCCTGGTCCGGCAGACCGTACGCCGCCACGAGGGCACCCTCACGGTCACGGAGGCCGACGAGGGCGGGGCGGAGTTCGAGGTCCGGCTGCCGTTGCCTACGGTAGGGGCCGCCCGGGCAGGCGCGGATTCGGACACCGCGCGGTCCGCCGAGCACAGAGCCGTGCCTGGAGGCCACGTATGACGATCGACCCCATCCGCGTCCTGGTCGTGGAGGACGACCCCGTGGCCGCCGACGCGCACGTCCTGTACGTCGGCCGTGTCCCCGGCTTCACGGCGGTCGGCAAGGCCCACACCGGGGCGGAGGCGCGCCGCGCGCTGGACCGCACGCCCGTGGACCTGCTCCTGCTGGACCTCCACCTCCCGGACGTGCACGGCCTCCAGCTCGCCCGCTCGCTGCGCGCCGCCGGCTACCACGCGGACGTGATCGCGGTGACGTCCGCACGCGACCTGACGGTGGTCCGGGAAGGGGTCTCGCTGGGCGTGGTGCAGTACGTGCTCAAACCCTTCACCTTCGCCACACTGCGCGACCGTCTGATCCGTTACGCCGAGTACCACGCGGCGGCCGGCGAGGCGAGCGGCCAGGACGAGGTGGACCGCGCGCTGGCCACCCTCCGGGCTCCGGGCCCCGCCGCCCTCCCCAAGGGCCTGAGCGCCCCCACCCTGGAACGCGTCACCGTGGCCCTGCGCGACTGCGCCGACGGCCTGACCGCGGCCGGCGTCGCCGAGACCGTCGGCATCTCCCGCATCACGGCCCGCCGCTACCTGGAGCACCTGGTGGAGGCGGGCCGGGCGGCCCGGAGCCCGCAGTACGGGACGGTGGGGAGACCGGAGCTGCAGTACCGGTGGGTGAAGGGGCAGCCGTAGGCGCCCCCGAGCCCAGGCCCTCACAGCACTCCCGGGGGGTACCACACCGGGAGCGGGTCGCCCGCAAGCCTCTTACCTGTAGCTTTCCCTCTCCGCGGGTTCTCCCACTGGTGGTACTACATTTTTCGGTGTGCGCACTCAAGCCGTTCCCCATTCCGGAGCGAGCAGGAAAGCGGTCCGTCTCCCCGCCCTAGTCGTTGGCTAAGGAGGTCGAGGACCGAACCAGGAAGACTGGTTTCTCCGCTGTTGTCTCCAAGGCTCTTGAGCAGTGGCGTTGCGCAGGATGCGCCTTGCCGCAGGGCAGACCACGGAGTACGCCGCCGGGCTGCTGGGGCTGGACCGCACGAAGGTGTCCAACATGGAGGCGGGCGTCCGAGCCACCTCGCCGGAGCGGATCCGGATACTCGCCAGCAACTACGAGTGTGCGGACGAGCGGTACATCGAAGCGCTGGTCGCCATGGCCGACGTACGCAAGCGCGGCTGGTGGCAGCAGTACCGGGGAAGCCTCCCCCAAGGGCTTCTGGACGTTGCCGAGTTGGAGTGGTTCGCCGCCCGGCTGCGGAGCTACCAGACCGTACACGTGCCGGGGCTGCTGCAACTCGGCGAGTACGCCCGTGCCATCTTCGCCGCCGCGCTTCCGCCCCTGCCCGGCTCAGAGGTCGAACTCCGCGTCGTACACCGCCTGCGGCGTCAGCAGGTTCTGGACCGTGAGGACCCCATCGAGTACGTGGCGTACGTCCACGAGTGGGCCCTGCGGATGCAGTTCGGCGGGCGTCGCGTCATGCGCGAGCAGCTGCACCACCTCTGCCAGACCTCCGAGCGCGACAACGTCGAATTGCGCGTACTCCCCGTCGAAGCGGGCGCCTTCCCCGGTGCCGGGCACGCCGTGCTCTACGCCCACGGCACGGTCCCCCAGCTCGACACCGTGCAGCTGGACTCCGCCCACGGCGGCGAGTTCACTCACTCCGAGGCTCAACTCGCCAAGTACCAGGCCCACATGGACTGGTGGCAGACGCAGACACTCAGCTCCAAGGACTCACGCGATCTCATCCACTCCATCGCCCGCCAGCTCTGACCCCCGAGAGGCCCCCATGCCCGACATCACCTGGGAATCCCCCTTCTGCGCAGAAGGAAACAACTGCTTCCGCATCGGCACCGACCCCCAAGGCAACGCCTACATAGCCATCGCCGGCCAGGAGGACCACTACCTCACCGACACCCGCGAAGCGCTCCGCACCCTCATCCGCGACATCAAGTCCGGCAAGGCCGACCACCTCCTCTAGGTCGAGCCGGCCCGCGACGGGCACACTCGCGTACATCGCGGCCGACACGAGGTTGCAGACGATCAGTTCAACAGGGCAGCCGTGAACAGATCGTGGTGAGCAACCAGCCACCCCTGAATGCGATCCCAACGTTGCCAACCACCGCGCTCGGACAACACCTGGGTGTAGACGGGGTCACCATCGGCCACTAGGTCGGCGACGAAGACCCGGCAGGATGCCGTGGCCTGTTCCATGACGTCAGGCAGTTCAGCGCGCTGCTGCGGGGTGAGGCCGTAGCCGTCGGCGAGGATCCGCAGTCGCCTCGGGGCATCCAGTCCCGCGGGATGGAGAGCTGCCGCGGACGCGGGATCGAGCATGGGAACCCAGTAGCGGGCGGTCATGGCGACGTCCCACACTGCTCGGCCGGGGGCCGCCAAGTCGAAATCGATCAGGGCTGCGGCACGGCCATCGCGGAAGACGACGTTCTCCACGCACACATCGTTGTGGCACAGCATCGTTCCTCCCGCCGGGTCGGCCAGGGATCGGGGCCACTCAACGCATGCGTCAACCGCGATGGCCGCGCTGGCGTCGTGCAAGCGCCGCAGCAGGCTTCCCACCGACCTCAACGCGGTCTCAGTCATCACCCAGCGCGGAAACGGCGGTAGAGCGACGTCACCGGGGATGAAGGTCAGCTGCTCGCGGCCGTCCGCGGTGAGACGGACCGGCCTCGGAGCCGCGTCGAAGCCATGCTCTCTGAGCGCGAGGAGATGGGCATGGAGGGCGCGCGCGGTGCGCGGCGCTGGGCGTTCCACCAGGGCACCGTGGCGGAAGACCGCGCCCGCGTTCACCATGCCGCCGAACAGGGCTTCGTTGTCTTCCGTCTCGCCCTCAGCCGTCGTCTCGATCACGCTACCGTCAGGTCGGTCGTGCGTGTGACGGTCAGGCGGCGGGCTGCCGGCCCTGGTCGTCGAGGTGGTAGCGGGCGGTCAGGCGCCAGGGTCGACCTCGGGGTGCGTGAACCGCACGGGCTTGCCCAGCGACCGGGCGTAGGCGATTTCGGCTCGGGTGCTGTCTCCGATGTAGTCGCCGACTACGAGCACCTCATCAGCCAGCCGGATCTTCGCCCGGTGCAGATCGTCGAGTCGAACCTTCAGCGCCTCGGCCTCGTCAGGATCGGACCAAAGTTCGTGCGGCGACTTCATGTCACAGCCCGGTTTGACGACAATCTTTCCGGCTTTGGTCTCCCGCAGATCGGCCTCGTTCATCTCGGTCATGAAGCGGGTGGAGCCGCAGATCACGACGATACGCGGGAGGCTCAACAGCTTCTTCGCGTCGGCGAGCTTCTCCTCGGGGGTGAGCAGTTGCGGGTATGACACGGGTTCCTCCTGGTTGTGTGTGGTCCAAGGGGTTCAGCGCCTGCCCATCGCCTTCGCGCCCTGACCGGGGCCAAGGCCGACGAACGCGGTCAGGCCTGGCGGGCGTAGGACGCGAGGCGATCGGCGAGCGCGGTGACGAGGTCGCGCAGTTCATCGGGGCGCTCGATGACGAACGGCCGGTCGAGTGAGGCGAGTACTGGAGGCAGCCAATCGAGCCGCTCCGCCCGCAGCTCGACGCGCAGCCAGGGCTCGGTCGCCCGGTCCCCGCCTGCCACGGGCGCGTACTCCTCCAGGCTCGCGACACTGGCGGGAAGGTGGGCGCGGATCTGCTCAACTGTCCCGTGGATCCGCAAGGTCACCTCATGCCGGTACTCGGCCGTGGCGAACGCCGACAGCACGCGCTGGGCCGGACCGGGACCCACGGGCGCTTCGAATGAGCCGGGCAGGGTCCGCGCGTCTGCGATGCGATCGAGCCGGAAGGTTCGGTCCTCGCAGATCCGGGCGTCCTTGCCCGTGACGTACCACCGGCCCGCATGGGCGACGATCCCGTACGCGTGCAGCGTGCGTTCGCTGCGCCGTCCGTCGCGGTCGGTGTAGCGGATCGAGACCGGTCGGCGGTGGCGTACCGCATCGGCGATGGTGAGCAGGACCTCGGCGTTCGAGGTGTCGAAATCATCGGGCTGATCCGTGAAGGCGAGAGCTTCCAGGAGTGTGTCGAGCCTGCGGGCGATGCGCTTGGGCAGCACCCGCCGGATCTTCGCCGATGCCGTCTCGCTCGCCGTACGCTCCGTCGTCGTCAGCCCCGCTCGGCGGCCGGCGACCAGGCCGAGCAGGACGGCCAGCGCCTCGTCGTCGCTGAGCATGAGCGGAGGCAAGCGGTACCCGGGGGCGAGCCGGTACCCGCCGTAGCGGCCACGCACCGATTCCACGGGCACGTCGAGGTCGATCAGCTGGCCCACATACCGGCGCACGGTGCGCCCTTCGACGCCGAGCCGGTCGGCGAGTTCGGCCACCGTCCGGGTGCCGCCCGACTGCAGCAGCTCCAGGAGTGTCAGCACGCGGCCGGTGGGTCGAGGCATGTTCGCAGCCTAACGCGAATACAGGACCGATTCTGTCCACTATTTCTCCTAGTCTGCGACGTGCACGCCTCCAGCACAGCCAAGGAGATTCCCATGGAGTTCGTCTCGATCCGCATCATCACCAGCGACGTAGCGCGCCTCGTCGAGTTCTACGAGCGAGCCACAGGGGCGCGGGCGGTGTGGGCCACCGAGGACTTCGCCGAACTCAAGACCGCGGGCGCCACCCTCGCGATCGCCGGCACCCGCACCGTTCCGCTGTTCGCCCCGGGCTCTGCCCGCCCGGCGGACAACCACAGCGTGATCACCGAGTTCCTCGTCGACGATGTGGACCGCGTTCACCAGAACCTGACTGGCTTCGTCACCGACTTCGTCAACGAGCCCACCACGATGCCCTGGGGGAATCGGTCACTGCTGTTCCGCGACCCCGACGGCAACCTCGTCAACTTCTTCACCCCCGTCGCCCCAGCGGCCGTCGAAAAGTTCGCACGCTGACGCCAAGCACAGCCGCTCACGCTGGAGCCCTGCGATCCCAGGGCTCCCCTTCCTCGCCACCCACGGCATCACACCGATCCGCCTCCGCCGCCGCCTCACCGACAACGGCGCGTGCCACCGGTCTACGACCTGGGCTGACCCGCTCGCCGCGACCGGCACAAAGCACACCTGAACCACTCGCGGACATCCCGCAGCAACTCACCGGTGGCAAGGCTCGGGACGGTGCGGGTAAATGGGCTATTGCTCTTCGCGCGGGCGGGGGTGCGCGGGGTGGTGGTGCTCGGTCAGGGCAGTGAGCAGGCGGGTGAGCTCGTCCTGCTGGGCGGGGTCGAGGGGGGCGAGGAGTTCGCGCTGGGCGTCGGCGATGAGCACATCGAGGCGCTCCAGGCGGCGGCGGCCGGTGGGGGTGAGGGTGATGACGTTGCGGCGGCGGTCGGCCGGGTCCGGTTCGCGGCGGATGCATTCGGTGTCGGCGAGCTCGTTGAGGACGGCGACCATGTCGCTGCGGTAGACGCCGGTTCGGCGGCTGAGTTCGGCCTGGCTGGCGGCGCCGGCCTCCCGGGCGCGGCGGGGATCGCTTCGACTTTCGGGGGAGCACGTTCTACGGGTCGTTCACGGCCAAGCGGGAGGGTTGAACGCGGCTCTGTGCACGGCCCGGTGCCGGTCGCGACCGCCGCGCTTCCTTCCGTGCCCGCAGGGTTCACGGGACGGGACGAGGACCTGGGCCGGCTGCTCAGGGTCTTGGACCCGACTGCCGAGTCCGACCTGCCGGTGGTGATCTGCGCGGTTTCCGGGCTGGGCGGCATCGGCAAGACGTCGCTCGCCCTGTGCGCCGCGCACAAGGCGGTGCGGGACGGGTGGTTTCCGGGTGGGACGGTGTTCGTCGACTTCCGGGGGTACGACGACAATCCGGTGACGGCGGATCAGGCGCTGCTGGCTCTGCTGGACGGCCTCGGTGTCCGGGGCTCGGATCTGCCGCAGACCTCGACCGCGCAGTACGCCTTGTACCGGAGGTTGCTCGCCGAGGAGCGCCGTCCGATGCTGCTGATCCTGGACAACGCCTCGGACCCGGTCCAGCTGACTCCTCTCATCCCCGGTACCGATCACCACCGCGTATTGATCACCTCCCGGGACCGGCTGACCGATCTGGACGCCAGGCTCATCGACCTCGACGTCCTCACATCGCAGGCTGCGACCGACCTCGTGGACAAGTCCCTGCGGCTCAGCGATGAGCGGGACGACCGGGCACTTCGTGAGCCGGAGGCCGTGGCCGGTCTCGCCGAGGTCTGCGCCCGCCACCCCCTGGCTCTCCGGATCGCCGTCGGCATGCTCCGCAAGCGCCGGCACCGGACGATCACCTCGCTGGTGGACGAACTCCGGACCACGGAGGATCGAACGGAGAGGCTGGGTGTACGACCGATCTTCGAGGCCGCCTACAGCCAGCTTCCCGCTGATCAGGCGCGGTTGCTCCGCCTGCTGTCCCTGGCCCCCGCCGCGGAGGTCAGCGGTGAGGTGGTGGCGGCGTTGGCCGGCCTTGCCGCCGGCCAGGCCTTCGAGTTGCTGGAAGAGTTGGCTTCCCAGCACCTTGTCACGCCCTCACCGGGAGACGCGGGCGTGCGGTGGCGGCTACACGACCTGGTGCGGGCCTTCGCGGTGGCGGTGGTGGCTGCGGACGCGGTGTTCGTGGAGGAGGGAGACGCGGCGCGGGAGCGGGTGCTGGAGTTCTACTGTCGGTGGGCGACTGCCGCCGACGCCCTGTTGCAGCGTCCGCCAGAAGTGCCCGTGGAGGAGCGGTTCCCCACCCGGGGGGCGGCACTGGCGTGGCTGGACGGAGAGCGAGCCGGGCTTGTGGCAGCCGTGCAGTTGGCGCAGGAGGAGCACGCGGACGTCGCGGTGCGCCTGGGCAGATGCCTGGATGCGTACTTCCGCTGGCGGCGGAGGTTCGACGACTGGACGACCGTCAGCCGGGCTACCCAGGAAGCCGCCCGCCGCATGGGTGATGGCGTCGGCGAGGCTCTGTCATGGCACAGGCTCGGTCACGCCCTACAGGAGACGGGGCGGGTCACCGAGGCGATCGACGCCCACAGACAAGCCCTCGGCGTCTTCCGAGCCACGAAGGACGGCGACCACGAGGCCCAAGCGTGGGACCACCTCGGCTCGGCCCTGCGAAGGGCGGGCCGGTTGCAGGAGGCGATCGACGCATACACACAGGCCCGCGACCTGTTCCGAGCCGCCGAAGACCGCCATCGTGAGGGCTTCGCTTGGAACAACCTCGGCTTGTGTCTCAGACAGGCAGGCTGGACAAGGGAAGCAATCGCCGCCCAGACACAGGCCTGCGACCTGTTCCGAGCCACCCGGGACCCCAGCCGTGAGGCCACCGCGTGGAACAACCTCGGCGTCACGCTGCAGTTGGCGGGCCGGTTGCAGGAAGCAGTCGACGCCCACACACACGCCCGCGACCTGTGTCAGGCCATCGAGGACCGCATCAGCGAGGGCACGGCGTGGCTCTGTCTCGGCGGCGCCCTGCAAGGCATGGGTCGAGTGGAGGACGCGATCGACGCGTACGGCACGGCGCTGGAGATCAGCCGGGAGGTCGAAGACTGGCAAGAGGCCGGCATGGCTCTCGAAAACCTGGCTGCCCTCCACATGGCGGCCGACGACCTCGTCCAGGCCCGCGCCCACTACCTCGAAGCCGCCGACGCCTATACCCGAGACAACGCCCGGGACCTGGCCGCCCGAGCCCAGGCCTGCGCAGACTCATTGACCTGACCAGACCACCACTCGTACGTTCACTGGGCAGTTCGTCCCCGGCCACAACGACGTAGGCCCGAGGAGGTCGTGCCCGTGCGCCCCACCGCCGTCCGCACCCGCCCCACTGCCCGACTCACCGCACTCGTCGCACTGTCCGTCGCCGCCACCGCGCTCACCGCGTGCGGCGGCGGCTCCGGAAGCGACGCGAACACACTGAAGGTGTCCTTCAAACAGTCCACGGACAACTCCGTCCGCGTCATGGACACCTACCTCGCCGGCATCAAGAAGCAGTTCGAGAAGGCGAACCCGGGGAAGAAGGTCGAACTCGTCCCCATCAAGGCCCCGGACTCGGAGTACTACACCAAGGTCCAGCAGATGCTCCGCTCGCCGAAGACGGCCCCCGACCTGGTCTACGAGGACACCTTCCTCATCAACTCCGACATCACGAGCGGCTATCTGAAACCGCTCGACACCTATCTGGCCAAGTGGAAGGACTGGGACCAGTTCATCGACACGGCCAAGGCGGCGGCGAGGGCCGAGGACGGGAAGACGTACGGCATCCCGGACGGCACCGACACCCGCGGCCTCTGGTTCGACAAGGACATCTTCGAGCGGGCCGGGCTGCCCTCCGACTGGCAGCCGAAGACCTGGGACGACGTCCTCTCCGCCGCCCGCACGGTCAAGCGGAAGGTCCCCGGCGTCACACCGCTCAACGTCTACACGGGCAAACCGGCGGGCGAGGCCGCGACCATGCAGGGCTTCGAGATGCTGCTGTACGGGACGGGCGACGGGAAGTCCGACCCGCTGTACGACAAGGCGAGCAAGAAGTGGGTCGCGGGCGGTCAGGGCTTCAAGGACGCCCTGACCTTCGTGGAGACCGTCTACAAGGAGAAGCTCGGCCCGGACGTCTCCGTCGCCCTCGACCCGAACATCCAGACCGTCGTCCGCGGCGAACTCCTCCCCAAGGGCAAGCTCGCCATCGACCTCGACGGCTCCTGGCTGCCGCAGGACTGGCAGAAGGGCGCCGGGCACGAGTGGCCGACCTGGTCCGAGGAACTGGGCCTGGCGTACATGCCGACCCAGAACGGCCAGTCCCCCGGCAAGGTGAGCATGTCCGGCGGCTGGACCTGGGCGATCCCGGCCAAGGCGGGCAACCCCGACCTGGCCTTCGAGTTCATCAAGACGATGCAGACGAAAGCCAATGCCCAGAAGTGGTACATCGCCAACTCGGGTATCGCGGTGCGCGAGGACGTCGCCGAGGATCCGGAGTACATCAAGGCGCAGCCCGGCATCAAGTTCTTCACCGACCTGGTCGCCAGCACCCACTACCGCCCCGCGTATCCGGCGTACCCCAAGGTCTCGACGGCGGTCCAGGAAGCGATGGAGGGCGTCACCACCGGTGACATGTCGGTCCAGGAGGCGGCGCGCGGTTACGACGACACCCTGAAGTCGGTCACGGACGACCAAGTGATCACGAGGTGAGCCGCCCTGAATCCCGGACGGCCCCAGAAGCCCGGACGGCCCCGAAAGCCCGGACGGCGGACCGGGTGAGGCCCCGGGCGGCCCCCCGGTCCGTCGTCCGGCGCCTCACCCGCGCCCTTCCCGTCACCCCCTCCCTCGTCCTCCTTCTCCTCTTCCTCGCCGGCCCGATCGTCTACTGCGCGTACATCGCCTTCACCGACCTCCAACTCACCGGCCAGGCGCAGGAGTCGTTCGTCGGGTTCGACAACTTCCGTACGGCGTTCGAGGACAAGGCGTTCCTCAACGCCGTATGGCTGACGCTGGTGTTCACGGTGCTCAGCTCACTCGTCGGCCAGAACACCCTCGGTCTGGCGCTGGCGTCGCTGATGCAGCGGGCGTCGAAGCCGGTCCGTACGCTCGTGGGCGGGATCGTGATCACGGCGTGGGTGCTGCCGGAGGTCGTCGCCGGCTTCCTGCTGTACGCCTTCTTCCGCCGCGAGGGCACCCTGAACGCCATCCTGGACTGGCTCCATCTCCCGTCCCAGAACTGGCTGTTCACGCTCCCGATCCTGGCGGTGTCGTTCGCGAACGTCTGGCGGGGCACGGCCTTCTCGATGCTGGTCTACTCGGCGGCCCTGAACGAGATACCGAAGGAGATCACCGAGGCGGCGCAGGTCGACGGCGCGGGCGGCTGGCGCCGGCTGTGGCACGTCACGCTGCCGATGATCCGGCGCTCCATCGGCACGAACCTGATGCTCAACACCCTCCAGACGCTGTCCGTGTTCGGTCTGATCTGGGTGATGACCCGCGGTGGCCCGGGCGACAAGAGCCAGACACTCCCCCTCTTCATGTACGAACAGGCCTTCCAGAACAGCATGATCGGCTACGGCACGGCCGTGGCCCTCCTGCTGCTCCTCATCGGCTCGCTCTTCTCGGTCGTCTACCTGCGCCTGCTGCGGACGGAGGTCTGACCCGCCATGCCCCGCACCCTGAGAGACCGCCGCACGGCCCGCCGTCTGGCCGCCGACGCGGGCCTCCTCGCCGTGGCCGCCGCCTTCGCCCTCCCTCTCGCCTGGGTGGTGCTGTCCGCCCTGGACCCGGACGCCGACCTGAGGGTGAAGGCGCCGGACGGCCTGACCCTCGCCAACTTCGACGCCGTCCTG
This sequence comes from Streptomyces spongiae, assembly GCF_009377185.1. Lineage (GTDB taxonomy): Bacteria > Actinomycetota > Actinomycetes > Streptomycetales > Streptomycetaceae > Streptomyces > Streptomyces spongiae. The sequence continues at coordinate 661 of NZ_VJZC01000127.1, read as the reverse complement.
ACCCCGGACATCATCTTCACCCCGCTCCTCAACAGCCTGGTCCTGTGCGGCGGCGGCACCCTGCTGACGGTGGTGTGCGCGGCCCTGGCGGCCTATCCCCTGTCCCGCTTCAGATCCCGCCTCAACCGCCCCTTCCTCCTCACCATCCTCTTCGCGACGAGCCTGCCGATCACCGCGATCATGGTCCCCGTGTACGCCCTGTTCGTGCGCGTGAACCTCATCGACACGATGCAGGGCACGATCTTCTTCTTCGCCGCCTCCCAACTGCCGTTCGCCATCTGGCTGATGAAGAACTTCATGGACGGCGTCCCGAAGGAACTGGAGGAGGCCGCCTGGACGGACGGCGCGTCGTCGCCGCAGTCCCTGGTCCGGATCGTGCTACCCCTGATGGGCCCGGGCGTGGCCGTGGTGACCGTGTTCTGCTTCGTGATGATGTGGGGCAACTTCTTCGTGCCCTTCATGCTGCTCCTGACGCCCGACCAGATGCCCGCCGCCGTGAGCATCAACGAATTCTTCGGCAACCGCGGGATGGTGGTGTACGGGCAGCTGGCGGCGTTCTCGGTGATCTACTCAACGCCGGTGCTGGTCCTGTACGTACTGGTGGCACGGCGGCTGGGCGGCGGGTTCGCGCTGGGCGGGGCGGTCAAGGGGTGAGTCACGG
>NZ_VJZC01000126.1 GCF_009377185.1 Streptomyces spongiae | reverse complement strand
GTGCCGGGGATGGTGGGGAGGCGCCGGTGGCCGTGGTGCTGCCAGGCGTCCTCCCGCGGGAGCGAGGCCAGCAGTCCGGCCGTGTACGGCGCCCTCGGACGGTCCAACACCCTCGCCACCGGGCCCTGTTCGACCTGGCGGCCCGCGTACATGACGAGCGCGCGGTCCGCGTGGTCCCGGACCACCGACAGGTCGTGCGTGATCAGCACGAGCGCGGCGCCGACGGCCTCGCGCTGCTCTCCGAGGACCCGCAGCACCTGCCCCTGGAGCTCCGCGTCCAGCGCCGTCGTCGGTTCGTCGGCCACGAGCAGGTCCGGCTCGTTGACGGTCGCCATGGCGATGACGGCACGCTGGCGCATACCGCCGGAGTACTCGTGCGGGTACGCGCGCGCCCTGCGTACGGCGTCGGGGATGCCCACACGGTCGAGTGCGGCGACCGCGCGCGCACGGGCCTCCTTGCGCGAGACGCCGGCCACCGACCGTACGGCGGCGGCGAGTTGGTCGCCCACGGGGTGCACGGGGGAGAGCGCGGAGAGGGCGTCCTGGGGGACGAGCGCGATACGGCGGCCGCGCTGGGCCGCGAGATCGGTCGCCCCGCACAGGCGCACCGTCCCGCTCGCCGTCGCGCCCCGGGGCAGCATCCCGAGCAGGGCCCGTGCCGTGAGGGACTTGCCCGCGCCCGACTCGCCGACGAGGGCGAACACTTCACGCGGACGGACGTCGAAGGACAGGCCGCGCACGGCCTCCACCCCGTCGAACGCGATCCGCAACTCCCGCACCGACAGCACCACGTCAGACTCCAACGGTGGCCTCCTTCGTCAAGGCACCTGCCTTGGTGACCCTTCGCGTACGCCGTCCTCCGCGTCCTCCGAGTCCTCCGCGTCCTTCCGCGTACGCCGCCGTCGACACCGCGAGACCGGCCAGCAGGGCCAGGGCGACCGCCGGGGCGAGGGCGGCCCACGGGGCGCGTTCCACGTAGGCGCGGGACTCGTCGAGCAGCAACCCCCACTCGGGCGTGGGCGGTTGGGCGCCGAGGCCCAGGAAGCCCAGGGACGCGAGGGCGAGGGCGATGCCGGGGAGGCGGAGGATCGCGTGGCGGGTGACAGGGCCGGCCACGGAGGGCAGCACGTGCCGGGTCAGGATCCACGAGGGGCTTGCCCCGATGGCCCGTTGGGCGGCCAGGAACGTCGAGGCGCGGACCTCCTGCACCAGGGCCGCCGCGTGCGCCGACAGAGCGGGCCAGGACAGGAGGGCCACGGCGAGGGCCGCGCCGCCCGTTCCGGGGCCGACGACCGCCGCGACCAGGATGCCCGCGATCACCGGCGGCAGCGCGTTGGCGATGTCCGAGGCGCCGGACGCCACGGACGGCAGGAAACCGAGGGCCAGCGACAGGAGCAGCCCCGCCAGACAGACCGCGGCCGCCGTGCCGATCGTGGAGGCGGCGCCATGCCCCAGCCGGGCCAGTACGTCCCGGCCGAGCCCGTCCGTGCCGAGCGGGTGCGCCCAGGACGGTGCCAGCAGCCGGGAGGTCGTGTTCACCGCGTAGGGGTCGCGCAGCAGCCCCCAGCCGACGGCCGTCACCAGCACCGCCGCGAGCACCACGGGGACGGCCGGACGGGTACGGACCGGGCGGGCCGTGGGCAGGGTCAGGCCCGCGTCCCGCAGCGCCGGGCCGAGCAGCCGACGCCGTACGGCGGCCGCGAGCGCGCCCGTGACCAGGCCGAGCGCGAGCAGTGCCAGGACCGACCCCTGGAGCAGCGGCAGGTCCTGCGACTTGGCCGCCCCCAGTGCCGTACGGCCGATGCCGGGCACCGCGAACACCGTCTCCACGGCGACCGCGCCACCCGTCAGCCCGACGGCCGCCATACCGAACTGCGGGACCAGGGGCGGCAGTACGCGCCGCAGCGCGGCCGCCGAGACACGCGCCTTGCTCACCCCGGCGCCCCGCCACAGCTCCACCCAGCGCTCGTCCAGCACGGCGGGCAGCGCGTCCGCGACCAGGCGGCCGAGCAGCCCGCCCGCCGGCACACCGAGCGCGATCGCGGGCAGCACCATGTACAGCGGGCCCTGCCAGCCCGAGGTCGGCAACCAGCCCAGCCACACCCCGCACACCAGCAGCGCGACCGTGGCCAGCAGGAACTCGGGCACGGCGGCGAGCATCGCGGCGAACGCCCCGGCCGAACCCCGGCCCCGGACGAGCACCGGCGCCACCAGCGCACACGCCAGCAGCACCGCGACCCCGAAGGCGGCGGCCATCAGGCCGAGCGACACCTGGAGGCCCGCGACCACGGAGGGGAGCACCTCCGTGCCCGACACCCATGACGTGCCCAGGTCGCCGTGCGGCAGTCCGGAGGCCCAACTCCCCAGCAGGGAGAGGGGGCCCGCGTCCAGACCGAGGTCGGCGCGGATCGCGGCCAGGGCCTCGGGTGTCGCCTCCTGCTCGGCGGACCGCGCGCGCAGCACGGTCAGCGCGGGGTCCCTGCCGGAGAGCCACGGCAGCAGGCCGACGGCCGCCAGTACAGCGGCGAGGCAGACCAGGCGGGTGATACCGGCCGTGCTCACCAACCGCCTCATGGACAGCTTCACCTGACGTACGTGTCGGCCGTGACCAGCTCGCGCTCGCGCGGGTCGTGGGCCGCGCCCGTCACCCCGGCCGCGTCGCCCTGGACCACGCGCTCGTGCAGCATCGGCACCGCCGCGTCGGTGGCGAGCACGGCGGCCTCGGCCTCGCTGACGGCCTTGCGGCGGGTGTCACCGGCCTTGGCCTCGGTGGCCTTGTCCAGGGCCGCGTCGACCTTCCGGTCGGCGAGCTGGGAGATGTTGAAGGAGCCGTCGGAGCCGAAGTCGCTGTAGAGGTACGCGGCCGGGTCGCCGGAGTCGAGGATCGTCGCCCGGGAGAGGATGAACGCGTCGAACGCGCCCGCCAGCGCGTCGGACTCGATGTTCGCGTACTCGCGGATCTCCAGCTGCACCTTGAACCCGGCCTTCTGGAGCTGCTGTTGCAGCGCGGCCGCGACCTCGGGCAGCTCGGCCCGGTCGGTGAACGTGCCGATGGTGATCGGCTTGCCGGACGGGTCACCGGCCTCTGCCCGCTTCACCGGCGACCGCAGCTCGGCGGCCCAGGGCAGCGCCGGACCGAGCAGCCCCTCGGCGACGTCCGCCCGCCCCTCGTACACGCCCTCGACGATCGACTTCGCGTCGATGGCCTCACGGGCCGCCGCCCGGAGCGAGGCGTCCTTGAAGACGCCCTTCTCGGTGTTCAGGTACAGGGTGTTGGTGCGCGGCATCGGGACCTCGGTGATCAGGTCCTGGTCGAGCACAGCGGCCTGGGAGACGGGGACGGCCTCGACGATGTCGGCCTCGCCGCTGCGCAGGGCGGCCGCGCGGGCGGTGCCGTCCGGCACGAACCTCACGTCGATTCCGGGGGACTTGGCCTTGCCGCCCCAGTAGTCGTCGTAGCGGTCGAGGGCGGCCGAGGAGGTGCCGTTCACCTTGGTCAGCTCGAAGGGGCCGGTGCCCGCGCCGACCGGGTTCACCGTCTTGCCCCGGTACGCCTTCGCCGCCAGGACCGACAGTTGCGGTGAGCTGAGGCGCTGCGGGACCAGCGGGTCCTCGGCGGCCGTGGTGACGGTGACCTTGTCGTTCTCGGCCTTCGCGGTCAGCTCGACGCCGTCGAGGATGCGGGGCTTGGGGGAGGCGGTGGCCGCCCTGGTCAGGGAGCGGACGACCGCCTCGGGGGTGAGCCGGGTGCCGTCGTGGAACGTCACCCCGTCACGTATCTCGAACGTCCAGGTCCGCCCGTCCTGCTGCCACCTGGTGGCCAGCGCCGGCTTCGCGTCACCCTCCGCGTCCAGCTTCACCAGCGTCTCGGCCGTCGACCAGCGGGACAGCTTGAACGCGTCGTCGGAGAGCGGGGACAGCCCCGAGCGCGGCGGCTGCATCATGGCGAGGCGTATGCGACTGCCTCCGGCGGACGTGTCACTGGTTCCGGCCGAGGTGAAGCACCCGGTGAGCAGGGCTGAGGCCGCGGTGAGGGCCGCGAGGGGAAGCAGACGAGCGGGCAGGCGCACGGGGCCCTCCGGGTAAAGGAGCGGTCAAGAGAGAGTGCGCTGGCCGTAGCATGATGACAATCGTTTTCAAGAGTCAGGGGTGGCCGGGCTCAGAGACGGTGTGCCTTCAGGGCCATGTGCAGCAGCAGGCGGTCCTCGCCGTCGTCGAGGTCCAGACCCGTGAGCTGCTCCACGCGGGAGAGGCGGTAGTACAGCGTCTGCCGGTGGATGCCCAACTCGGCGGCCGTGCGCCCCGCCTGGCCCGCGCAGTCCAGGAACACCTCGGCGGTGTGGGCGAGTTCGCGGTGCGCGTCGGTCAGCAGCCTGCGTACGGACGGGTCCTGGACCGCTCCGAGGGACAGCGTGGTGAGCAGGCGGTACGGGCCGATGCGGGACCACTCGGCGATCGGGCCCAGCCGGGGCTCGGCCAGCGCGGCGCGGGCCGACGCCGACGCCTCCTGCCATGCGGTGCCCAGGTCGGCGAGCCCGGAGCGGGCGCCCGCGACGCCGGCCGCCGCGTCCGCACCCGCCCGCTCCAGCAGCCGGGCCGCCGCTGTCCGGGCCGGCTGCGACACGTCCGCCGAGCGCAGCCGCACCAACAGCGCCAGGCTCTGGCCGGCGGCCCCCCACGGCACCGTGCACAGCGCCGTCGTCCCCGGCACCGCGCGCGCGGACGGTGCGTCGGAGGGGTCGGCGGACGGCCAGGGGGTCACGCAGACCACCGTGTGGAGGCCGTCCGCCCGCGAGCCGAGGCCCGTGCGCAGCTCGCCCACCGCCATGTCCTGCTGCCAGCCGGGCTCCGCCGTGAGGGCCGCCCGCAGCTCACGTGTCAGGTCCGCGCCCGCCTGGGCCTCGTCCACCAGGAGGGCGCCGATCCGGGAGGTCACCTCCATGGCGGCGGACAGCTGGGCGTCGGTGGGTCCCGGCTCGCCGTCCAGCAGCCAGACGTACCCGAGGACCACACCCCGGTGGCGGACCGGGAGGCAGATGCGTCCCCGGTACACCCCCGCCTCCGGAGTGGGCGGGATCCGCACCGGACCGGACGCCCGGGTGATGCCGAAGCCCTCGAACCACTCCCGCACGGTCACTGTCGAGCGGCGCGTGAGGATCGAGCGGGTGCGCACGGGGTCCAGCGCCGACTCGTCGAGGTCGCCCTCACTGTCGTACGCCCCGAAGGCGATCAGCTCGAAGTCGCGGTTCTCCAGCGTGGCGGGCAGGCCCAGCAGGCCCGAGATCTCGTCGACCAGCTCCTGGTAGTCGTCCCGGCCCGCCGTACCTCCCGCCTTGAAAACGTCCGTCACTCGGGCATTCTCCCGCATCTCCCGGGCCCTTCATACATCTGTCTGAGATCCAGGGCACGGATGCGTGACGTCTGTCGATGGCCGACGATCGGAGGGATCCTTAGGTTTCACGGTGGTTCTTCGTGCCGTCCCCGACTGGTCGGGTGGCGGCCATCCGCTGGTTCCCTTGTGGAGGTGCCCCGTGCTGGGTCCCGTGATTCTCGCCGCGTCGCGCAGCGACCGGATGCGCCGGATGATCTCGGCGGCACCCGTGACCAAGTCGGTCGTCGACCGCTTCATCCCCGGTGAGTCCGTGGACGACGTCGTGCCGGTCATCAAGGAGCTCACCGGCAAGGGCCTGTTCATGACCATGGACGTGGTCGGCGAGGACATCACCACGCCCGAGCAGGCCGGGGCCGCCCGGGACGCGTACCTGGAGCTGATCGGCCGGCTGGGCGAGCTGGAGCTCGGGGCGCGGGCCGAGATGTCGGTCAAGCTGTCCATGTTCGGGCAAGCGCTGCCAGGCGGCCATGAGCTCGCCCTCGCCAACGTCCGGCCCGTCGTCGAGGCCGCCGCGGCCATCGGGACCACGGTCACGCTGGACGCGGAGGACCACACCACCCTCGACTCGATGTTCGCGATCCACGACGAACTGCGGAAGGACTTCCCGCAGACCGGGTGCGTGATCCAGTCGTACCTGTTCCGCACCGAGAAGGACGCCCGCCGCCTCGCCGCGAACGGCAGCCGCGTACGCCTCGTGAAAGGCGCGTACAAGGAGCCCGCCGAGGTCGCGTACCAGCAGAAGCACGAGATCGACCGGGCGTACGTCCGCATCCTGAAGATCCTGATGGAGGGTGCGGGGTACCCGATGATCGGGTCCCACGACCCGCGCCTCATCTCCATCGCGCAGGAACTGGCCCACCGCGCCCGGCGCAAGCCGGACGAGTACGAGTTCCAGATGCTGTACGGGATCAGGAGCGACGAGCACCTTCGGCTGGCCGCCGAGGGCCACCGGATGCGCGTCTACACCGCGTACGGCACCGACTGGTACGGGTACTTCATGCGGCGGCTCGCGGAGAAGCCGGCGAACCTGCGGTTCTTCGCGCGCAGCATGATCACCAAGGGCTGACCCTCGCACCCCACCCCGCACCCCCGCTCGCAACACCGCTCAAGAAGGAGTTACGGAACCCATGGACGCTGTGACCCAGGTCCCCACCCCCGTCAACGAGCCGGTGCACGGCTACGCCCCCGGCTCGCCCGAGCGCGCCCGGCTGGAGGCCAAGCTCAAGGAGCTGGCCGAGAACCCCGTCGACCTGCCCTGCACCATCGGCGGCGAGAAGCGGCTCGGCGGCGGCGAGCGCTTCGACGTCGTCCAGCCGCACAACCACAAGGCCGTGCTCGGCAGCTACCGCAACGCGACCCAGCAGGACGCGCAGGACGCCATCGACGCGGCCCTCGCCGCCGCGCCCGCCTGGCGCGCCATGTCCTTCGACGACCGCGCCGCCATCATCCTGCGCGCCGCCGAGCTGCTGTCCGGGCCGTGGCGCGAGACCATCGCCGCCTCCACCATGCTCGGGCAGTCCAAGACCGCCCAGCAGGCCGAGATCGACGCCCCCTGTGAGCTGATCGACTTCTGGCGCTTCAACGTGCAGTACGCCCGCGACCTGATCGCCGAGCAGCCGGTCGCCAACTCCCCGGGCGTCTGGAACCGCCTCGACCACCGCCCGCTGGAGGGCTTCGTCTACGCGGTCACGCCGTTCAACTTCAGCGCCATCGCGGGCAACCTGCCCACCGCCCCCGCCCTCATGGGCAACGTCGTCATCTGGAAGCCGTCCCCGACGCAGACCCACGCGGCCGTCCTGCTCATGCGGCTGCTGGAGGAGGCCGGGCTGCCCAAGGGCGTCATCAACCTCCTCACCGGCGACGGCATCGAGGTGTCGAAGGTCGCCCTGGAGCACCGCGATCTCGCGGGCATCCACTTCACCGGTTCGACGCCGACCTTCCAGTACCTGTGGAAGACGGTCGGCAACAACATCGAGAAGTACCGCTCCTACCCGCGCATCGTCGGCGAGACCGGCGGCAAGGACTTCCTGGTCGCCCACCCGAGCGCCGACCGCGCCGTGCTGAAGACCGCCCTGACCCGGGGCGCCTTCGAGTACCAGGGCCAGAAGTGCAGCGCGACCTCCCGGGCGTACGTCCCGGCGTCGATCTGGAACTCCGGCTTCAAGGAGGAGTTCGCGGCCGAGGTCGACGGCATCACCATGGGCGACGTCACCGACCTGTCGAACTTCATCGGCGCCGTCATCGACGAGCGCTCCTTCGCCAAGAACAAGGCCGCGATCGACCGCGCCAAGGAGGACCCCACCTGCACGATCGTCGCGGGCGGCACGTACGACGACTCGGTGGGCTACTTCGTCCGCCCGACCGTCGTCGAGTGCGGCGACCCGGAGAACGAGGTCTTCCGGACCGAGTACTTCGGTCCGTTCCTCGCCGTGCACGTCTACGAGGACGAGCAGTACGAGGAGATGCTGACCCAGATGGAGTCGGTGGCCGACTACGCGCTCACCGGCTCGGTCATCGCGGGCGACCGTGCGGCCGCCGCGTACACGGCCGAGAAGCTCCGCTTCGCGGCCGGCAACTTCTACATCAACGACAAGTCGACGGGTGCCGTCGTCGGCCAGCAGCCCTTCGGCGGCGGCCGTGCCTCGGGCACGAACGACAAGGCCGGCGCCCCGCAGAACCTGATGCGCTGGACGCTCACCCGCGCCATCAAGGAGACCCTGGTCCCGCCGACCGACTACACCTACCCCCACATGGGCTGAGATCCCGGCACACTCTCCACCATGACCTGGACGGAGAGCGGGACGACGGGGACGGTGACCGCCGACGACGGCGTACGGCTGTGGGCGAGCGGGTCGGGCCGTGGCACACCCCTGGTGATGTGCCACGGCGGCCCCGGACTGTGGGACATGTTCGAGGACGTGGCCGGGCTGCTCGGCGGTCTGGCCACGACCGTCCGCTGGGACCAGCGCGGCTGCGGTCGCTCCGAGCGGTGCGCCGGGCCGTGGACGACCGAGCGGTTCGTGGCCGATCTGGACGCCGTGCGCGCGCACTACGCGCCGGATCGCACGGCGCTGCTCGGCCACTCCTGGGGCGCGCAACTGGCGCTGAGCTATGCGCTGGCCCATCCGGAGAGGGTGAGCGCGCTCGTCTACGTCGCCGGAATCGGCATCGGGCCCGATGCCGACTGGCGCGGCGCCTATGAGGAGAACCTCCTCGCCCGGATCGGCGAACATCCCGAACGGCGCGCCCGATGGCGGGAGTTGACCGACCGCCCGCAGCGGACGGACGAGGAGGAACGGGAGTGGGCGGTACTGCAGTGGACGGCCGAGTTCGAGGACCGCGAGCGCGCTCCCGAGCACGCCGAGCGCATGGCCGACCCCTGGTTCGGCATCAACACCGAGTGCAGCAAGGCCCTCAACGCCGAGCGGAGGCGGGCCTGGGGCACCCCGGAGCTGTACGCAGCCTGCCAGGCCCTCGACCTGCCCGTCGTCATCGTCGACGGCGAGCGGGACATCCGGCCGCGCTCGGCGGTCGACTCGCTGGAGCGGGCCCTGCCACAGGTACGGCGGGTGGTGCTGCCGGACGCCGGCCATCTCCCCTGGGTCGAGGACCCGGACGGCTTCCGCGAGGCGGTCGCGACGGTGCTGTGAGTACCGTCGCGACCGCCCCGCGCGTCGACCGCAGGGCTCAGCTGTCGCAGCTCGTCCGGCCCTGCCACCAGCGGCACGCCACCGCCGCGAAGCCGCCGTCCGCGATCACCGGCACGGCGAGGGTGTCGCCGCCCCGGACCACGTGCGGTGCGCGGACGAGTCCCGACGGGCCGTCCGTGACCGTTTCCACGAGCCAGCGGCCGGAGCCCAGCCGCATCGGAACGTCCACGGTCTGGGCCGCGCCCGCGAACGTACCGCCGATGAACCACCGTCCGTCGGGCGCCTGTCGGGCGAGGACGGCGGAGCGGCCCGGGTCACCGGTCAGCAGCCGGGTGTGCTCCCAGCGTGCGGGCAGCTGCTCCAGGTAGCGGCGGGCCTCGGGACGGGCGTCGTACGACTCGGGGGTCCCGGCGAGGTTCTGGATGCCGGATTCGTAGAGGACCGTCAGGCCCAGCTCACCCGCGTCCGAGTTCACGTTGGGCCGGTACGGGCGGTGGAAGGCGCCCGGGGTGAAGTCCATCGAGCCGATGACGTTGCGGGTGAAGGGCAGGGCCGCGAGGTGCTCGGCGGTGTTGGTGCGCTTCTCCTCGCCGCCGACGCCCTCGAAGGTCATCACCTGAGGCCAGGTGCGCTGCAGGCCCTTGGGGATGGTCGAGCCGTGGAAGTTGACCATCAGGTGGTGGCGGGCGGTGGCCTCCAGGACGTCGTCGTACCAGCGCATGCGCTCCTGGGACTCCGAGTCCATGAAGTCGATCTTGACGCCCTTCACGCCCCAGCGCTCCAGCGTGGACAGCCACTTCTCGCGCTCGGCGGGGTCCGTGAGCAGCGTGTAGTGGAGCCAGACCTGGATCTTGACGCCCTTGGCCGCCGCGTACCGCACCAGCTCGGGCATCCAATTGTTCGTCTGCCAGTCGGGGTCGATGACGTCCCACTCGCCGGGCTTGTAGTACCAGCCCGCGTCCACCACCTCGTACGGCCAGCCGCGCTCGGCCGCGTAGTCGACGTACTTCTTCTGCGCCTCCAGGCTCTGCCCGGCCTCCTTGCCGCCCGCGAGCCAGGTCCACAGCGCGGGACCGGGCTTGATCCAGGAGGTGTCGCGGACGCGGGAGGGCGGGGCCAGGTCGTCGACGAAGGTGGACTCTGTGACGGTCGCCAGGTCGCCGGTGATGACCGCCCGCCAGGGGGTGGTGAGCGCGGAGCCGTCGGGCACCTGGACCGGTTCGTCGTTCCAGAGGGCGACCTTGTACGTCGGGGAGCCCTCCTCGTGGGTCAAGTGGGCTCCGGAGTAGGAGCCGTTGACGTCCGACTCGGCGATCAGGGCCTGTCCGCCGGGGGTGTTGAAGAGGGCCTGCATCATGTAGGTGCCCGTCGTCGGCTGCGTCGCCGACGCGTACCGGGAGAAGAGCAGCTCGTTGTCGGGGCGGTACTTGCCGATGACCGCGTCCGTGCCCGTGGGCAGTGTGAACGCGGACGCCTCACTCAGGACGTCACCCTCGTCGCGGGGGAGGACGTAGCGGTAGGCGACGCCGTCCCGGGCGACCCGGGTCACCAGGTCGACGCGGGCGCCTGCCGCCGTACGGAACCGGAAGCGGGACTCGGTCATGTCGACCGTGCGCCGCTCGGACTTGCCGGTCGTGCTGGTGTAACTCCCGGCCACCTTGCGGTCGCTGCGGCCGGTGAAGGTCAACTCCTTGGTGAAGTCGGCCCGTTCGGTGACCAGACCGACGGGCGACGGCTCCAGGACCGTGCGGTCGCCGCGTCTGACGGCGAGGGTGGGCCGGCCGTCGGTCGGGTCGAGGGCCACGACGGCGGTGGGGGAGCCGGGCGGTCCCGACACCTTCCAGGACTTCGCCTGTGGCGTGGGGTCGGCGAGGGCGGGCGGTGCGGCCACTGCCGAGGCGAGGAGTGCGGAACAGAGTGTCAGTACGAGGGGGCGCGGCCTTAGTAGGGCCGGTATGGCGGGCATGCGGCTCTCCCTGTCACAGTCATCCGATGACTGTGAGAGTGAATGCGCTTTCTGGGGCTGTCAAGGAGTCTCGCAGCCATATACATCGGATAACTACGCGGTGTGACGCACCGCACTGTCTCAGATAGTAGGAAGCCCAAGTAATTGTGGAGACAGGTGACCCTCCGTCGCTTACTTTTGTAGGAGCCGAACGTCTCGCTCGACCAAGCGAATGGCGGTCGTGAGCCGGAGCCCGAAGGCAGGCAACCCCTGCGGCCCCGCTTCCCGCCTCATCCGGCGTCTGTCTCGTAACCCCTCTTTCCGTATTCCCGCATGTCCTCGAAGGAGTGGATCCCTCATGGCCGAGACTGCCCGCCGCCGAGTCCGTCGCGTCTCCCGTACGACCGACTCCGACCGCAAGAACGCCGCCGCCGCGCTCCAGCGCGCCCTCGACCGCAGGGACAACGGCGGAGCGACCGGACACTGATCCGAGCCGTTCGAGCAGCACCTCCCTTCAGCCGGGAGCCGCACCCCGCCCGGGGTGCGGCGCGGCCGTGGGTACGGACCCGTCGACGGGCCCCGGCTCACTTGCCGCGCCGCACCTCGAACCGGTCGATGCGCTCGCCCTTCTCCGTGAGCGCCGACACCTTCAGCCGGGCGGCCCCGGTGCCCGTACCGGTCTCCACCTCCACCGAGAGGAAGGAGAACCCGTTGTACCGCACCCGCGACCACTCCACGGTCTCGCTCTTCTCCTTCTGCGACTTCGTCCAGAGGAACGACTCGATGGACTCGCGGTCCTCGACGTGCCCCTCGTAGCTGTCCTTCACGCCGTCGGGAAAGCCGTAGAGGGTCTTACCGCCGCCGCCCGCGGTCACGTACACGATCCCGTCCCGTGTCGGATCCGTCGACGCGCCGATCGGTACCGGCTTGCCGACCTCGCCGTTCTTGATGGCGTCGGTCCGCTCGTACACATGGTTGTGTCCGTTGATCACCAGGTCCACCTGGTGCTTGGTGAACAGCGGCAGCCACTCGGCGCGCAGACCGCCGTCGGACGCGTGCTTCGACGTCGAGTAGGCGCAGTGGTGGAAGAAGACGACGATGAAGTCGACCGAGTCGGACGCCCGCAGGTCCTTGAGCGTCCGGTCCAGCCACTTGGTCTGCTTGCCGTCCGTGTAGCCGAAGTTGGCGGGAATCTCGTACGAGACGTCGTTCGCGTCCAGGGACACCACGCCGACGTTGCCGTACGTGAACGCGTACACGCCCGGCGCCTTGCGCGGGTCGAAGCCGTTGTCCGGGAGGGAGAAGCGGGCCAGCTGCCCGCCGTACCCGTCCGGCGAGTACCAGGCCTCCATGTCGTGGTTGCCGACCGCCACCATCCACGGCACCGACTTCGCCACCGGCTCGGTCTGCTTGAGGAACGAGTCCCATGTCGACGGGTTGAACAGGTCCGACTTCTCGCCGTGGCCCGTGTTGTCGGCGTAGCAGATGTCGCCCGCGTGCAGGTGGAAGGCGGGCTCCTGACGCAGCAGCACCTTGTCGTTGGCGATCGCCTCGGCGCTCACGCCCTGGTCGCCGAAGGCGGTGAAGACGAACCTCTCCGGGCTCGCGGGCGCTGTACGGAAGGAGGCGATCGTCGACCGGCCCTGCGACGAGGCGGGGTCGAAGCCGTCGTGGCCGACCCCGTAGTAGTACGTCGTGCCGGGCCGCAGGCCGTCCAGGGCCGCGTGCACGTAGTACTGCTCGTACGCCGGACGGCCCCCCAGCGCCGGGGTGGACAGGTCGCGGACCTCGGCCTCGATCTTCCGGCTCAGGTCGTCGGGCTTGAGGCCCACGCGGATGTACGGCTTCCTGACCGCGAGCGGCACCTGCCAGGAGATCCGCATCTGTGTCTTCGGGTCGGCGCCGAAGGCGAGATGCCGGCCGAACGGGGTGACGACGGAACCGTGCACCCGCTCCGTGGAGGTCGTGCCGGGCGCGGGCGAGCGGTCCGCCGTCGCCGTGTCCGACCCCGAGCAGCCGGTCAGCAGCCCGCCTGCCACCGCGCTCGCGGTCACCAGCGTGCGGCGCCGGGACAGTCTCGTGCGCAGGTACTCGTGCTGTTCCGCCATGCTCATACGGCGCGCGATGTGCTGCGGAATGCCGAAGTCCGGTGTCTCCATGGGAGAGAACTTCCCAGCGGTACCCAACTCCGGGCAAACGCAGGGGTGAACGCCAGTCAACGGATTGGCGCCGGGGCGACACGAAGGGGTCCACATCGCGGACACCCCGTGTCATTCCATGGGACAAGGAGTACGGTGCCGTCATGTCTCGCAGCATCGATCTCGCAGTGATCCCCGGTGACGGCATCGGCCAGGAAGTCGTGGCCCAGGGTCTGAAGGTCCTCTCCGCCGTCCTCCCCGAGGACGTGAAGCTGGAGACCAAGGAGTACGACTTCGGCGCCAAGCGCTACCACGCCACCGGTGAGACCCTCACCGACGCCGACCTCGACGCCCTGAAGCAGCACGACGCGATCCTGCTCGGCGCGATCGGCGACCCGTCCGTGCCGTCCGGCGTCCTGGAGCGCGGCTTCCTGCTCAAGCTCCGCTTCGCCTTCGACCACCACGTCAACCTGCGGCCGAGCAAGCTGCTCCCCGGCGTCGCCACCCCGCTCGCCGGCCAGCCCGAGATCGACTTCATCGTGGTCCGCGAGGGTACCGAGGGCCCGTACACGGGCAACGGCGGCACCATCAGGAAGGGCACCCCGCACGAGGTCGCCACCGAGGTCTCCGTCAACACGGCCTTCGGTGTCGAGCGCGTCGTCCGGGACGCCTTCGCCCGCGCGCAGGCCCGCCCGCGCAAGAAGCTGGCGCTGATCCACAAGAACAACGTGCTGGCCTTCGCGGGTCACCTGTGGACCAACATCTTCAACAAGGTGGCCGAGGAATACCCCGACGTCACCACCGAGTACATGCACGTCGACGCGGCGACGATCTACCTCGTCACACAGCCCGAGCGCTTCGACGTGATCGTCACCGACAACCTCTTCGGCGACATCATCACGGACCTCGCCGCGGCCGTCTCCGGCGGCATCGGCGTGGCCGCCTCCGGCAACATCAACCCGAGCCGCGAGTTCCCGTCCATGTTCGAGCCCGTCCACGGCTCGGCCCCGGACATCGCCGGCCAGGGCAAGGCCGACCCCTCGGCCACCGTCCTGTCCGTCGCCCTCCTGCTGCGCCACCTCGGCTACGAGGCCGAGGCCGCGCGCATCGAGGAGGCCGTCTCCACCGACCTCGCGGAGCGTGTCGGCAAGCCCGCTCGCTCCACCGACGAGATCGGCGACGCGCTCGCCGTACGAGTAGCCGGCTGACCCCGCCGCGCCACTCACGCTTTCCGAGTAAGCCGCCGGGTCGCACCCCACGCACCCGGCGGCTTTCCTGTGCCCTCGCCGGGTGTCACCATCAATCTCCCTGGGCATGCCCAAGGGCCGCATTCTTGCCATTCCTTCCACGGCCGCCCGCTTGAGATAATCGAACGCGGAGCCGCCCAGCGGGGGAATGCTCGGACGTCCTAGCACTGGTCCGCCAGAGCCGTACCGAGCGCGGCCCGCCACACACATACCGGTGAAGGACAACGACTCATGACGACGCCCACGATCGAGCTCAAGCCCTCGGCCAATCCGCTCTCCGACGCGGAGCGGGAGGCGATTCTGGCCAACCCCGGGTTCGGCCGCCACTTCACCGACCACATGGTGACGATCAAGTGGACCGAGGGCCGCGGCTGGCACGACGGCCAGCTCGTCCCGTACGCGCCGATCTCCCTCGACCCGGCCACGATGGTCCTGCACTACGCGCAGGAGATCTTCGAGGGCCTCAAGGCCTACCGGCAGCCCGACGGGTCCGTCGCCACCTTCCGCCCCGAGATGAACGCCCGGCGCTTCCAGCGGTCCTCCCACCGCCTCGGGATGCCCGAGCTACCGGTCGAGACGTTCATCGAGGCCTGTGACGTGCTGGTCCGGCAGGACAAGGCGTGGGTGCCCGCGCACGGCGGCGAGGAGTCCCTGTACCTGCGCCCGTTCATGATCGCCACCGAGGTCGGCCTGGGTGTGAAGCCCGCCAACGAGTACCTCTTCCTGGTGATCGCCTCCCCGGCCGGCGCGTACTTCCCGGGCGGCGTCAAGCCGGTCTCCATCTGGCTCTCCGAGGACCGTGTCCGCGCCGTCCCCGGCGGCATGGGCGACGCCAAGACCGGCGGCAACTACGCGGCCTCCCTGCTCGCCCAGGCCGAGGCCGCCGCCAAGGGCTGCGACCAGGTCTGCTACCTCGACGCGGTGGAGCACAAGTGGGTCGAGGAGCTCGGCGGCATGAACCTGTACTTCGTGTACGGGGACCGGATCGTCACGCCCACGCTGACGGGCTCGATCCTGGAGGGCGTCACCCGTGACTCGCTCCTCACCGTCGCCCGCGACCTCGGATACACCGCCGAGGAGGGCCGCGTCTCCCTCGAGCAGTGGCAGGGCGACGCCGAGAACGGCACGCTCACGGAGGTCTTCGCCTGCGGCACCGCCGCGGTCATCACCCCCGTCGGCACCGTCAAGCGCACGGGCGCCGAGTGGCAGCAGTCGGGCGGCGAGCCCGGCGAGGTCACCGTCCGGCTCCGTGACGCGCTGCTCGACATCCAGCGCGGCAAGGCCAAGGACGCCCACGGCTGGATGCACGGGCTCGGCTGACCCCACCGATGACCGTCGGGGCCGCCCCGGACTTCTGGTCCGCGGCGGCCCTGGAGCATGCTCGCGGACGCACGACGCGACGTCCGGATTGTGCGTAGATGAGCGGAGTGACCCGGGGTTGGCGGTGTATTCGTATCCCGGTGAGCCCTCGGCGCAGGGCCGGGGGAGAAGACAAGGTTTCGGGGGGAAACCATGTCCGTCACCGCACGTGCTTCGTTACGCCACTCTCGGCGCGTCTCCACGCGCGTCGGCTCAGGCGCGGCGCTGCTGCTCACGCTCACCGCGGCCGCCACTGTTCCGGCCGCGGCAGCGCCACAAGCACCGCACACACCACACGCCCCGCGCGTCGAGCGGGTCAGCCTCACCTCCGACGGGCAGCGCAATGAGAACGACCGGCCGCGGGGGGACCACCTCGCACGTACGCCGCCTGCGATGATCAGCGCGGTGTTCGCATCCTGAGACGGAGGGTGAGCACGGGGACAGGTTGTGCCAGACTGCCTCCGTGCTCTCGTTCGCCATGATTATTGGCAGCAGGCGCGCCGGTCCGCAGTGACCGCCACGTACGACAACGTACGGGCGGACACCGTCGTCCTCGACCCGCGCGCAGACCTCTCGCACCCGCGAGAGGTTTTTCGTTTTCCTGGCCCACCATCAGCCGGGAAGAGAGCGCGAGGAACATCGGGGGACGGTGGAGCCGGTCATTCCGGTAGACCGAGACCCAACACAGGAGCCGAAACCATGACCGAAACCAGTGAGCTCGACGATTCCTTCCACGTCTTCGACACCACCCTGCGCGACGGCGCGCAGCGTGAGGGCATCAACCTCACCGTCGCGGACAAGCTGGCCATCGCACGGCACCTGGACGACTTCGGCGTGGGCTTCATCGAGGGGGGCTGGCCCGGCGCCAACCCGCGCGACACCGAGTTCTTCGCCCGCGCCCAGCAGGAGATCGACTTCCAGCACGCCCAACTGGTCGCCTTCGGCGCGACCCGCCGCGCCGGCGGCAAGGCGAGCGAGGACCCGCAGGTCAAGGCGCTGCTCGACTCCGGCGCCGCCGTCATCACCCTGGTCGCCAAGTCCCACGACCGGCATGTGGAACTGGCCCTGCGCACGACGCTGGACGAGAACCTGGAGATGGTGCGGGACACGGTGTCCTTCCTGCGGGAACAGGGGCGCCGCGTCTTCGTCGACTGCGAGCACTTCTTCGACGGCTACCGGGAGAACTCCGAGTACGCGAAGGCGGTCGTCCGCGCGGCCTCGGAGGCCGGCGCCGACGTGGTGATCCTGTGCGACACCAACGGCGGCATGCTCCCCGCCCAGGTACAGGCCGTCGTCGCCACCGTCCTCGCCGACACCGGCGCCCGCCTCGGCATCCACGCCCAGGACGACACGGGCTGCGCGGTGGCGAACACCCTGGCCGCGGTGGACGCGGGCGCGACCCACGTGCAGTGCACGGCGAACGGCTACGGCGAGCGCGTCGGCAACTCCAACCTCTTCCCGGTCGTCGCCGCACTGGAGCTGAAGTACGGCAAGAAGGTCCTCCCCGAGGGCAGGCTGCGCGAGATGACGCGCATCTCGCACGCGATCGCCGAGGTCGTGAACCTCACACCCTCCACGCACCAGCCGTACGTGGGCGTATCGGCCTTCGCGCACAAGGCCGGCCTGCACGCCTCCGCCATCAAGGTCGACCCGGACCTGTACCAGCACACCGACCCCGAGCTCGTCGGCAACACCATGCGCATGCTGGTCTCCGACATGGCCGGCCGCGCCTCCATCGAGCTCAAGGGCAAGGAACTCGGCGTCGACCTGGGCGGTGATCGCGAGCTGGTCGGCCGGGTCGTGGAGCGGGTCAAGGAGCGCGAGCTCAAGGGATACACGTACGAGGCGGCGGACGCGTCCTTCGAGCTGCTGCTCCGCGAGGAGATGGCGGGCAAGCCCCTGCGCTACTTCCGCACCGAGTCCTGGCGCGCCATCGTCGAGGACCGCCCCGACGGCAGCCACGCCAACGAGGCCACCGTCAAACTGTGGGCCAAGAGCGAGCGCATCGTCGCCACCGCCGAGGGCAACGGTCCGGTGAACGCCCTCGACCGCACCCTCCGGGTCGCCCTGGAGAAGATCTACCCGCAGCTCGCGAAGCTGGAGCTGGTCGACTACAAGGTCCGCATCCTGGAGGGCAAGCACGGCACGAACTCCACGACCCGCGTCCTGATCTCCACGTCCGACGGCACGGGCGAGTGGTCCACGGTGGGCGTCGCCGACAACGTGATCGCCGCGTCCTGGCAGGCGCTGGAGGACGCGTACACGTACGGCCTGCTGCGGGCCGGGGTGGAGCCGGCGGAGTAGCGAGCGGTGAACAGGAGCAGTCACCGGTGAACAGACGGGCTCCCCGAGGCTGAGCGCTCAGTCCCGGGGAGCCCGTCCAGCGTCAGAAACCTCCGCCGAAGTCCCCGCCGCCTCCGAAGTCGCCCCCGCCGCCGAAGTCCCCGCCGCCGAAGCCGCCGCCGAAGTCGTCGCTGTTGAAGTCCGCGCCCGAGACGTCCCCGCCCTCGAAGCCGCCGCCGGAGAAGTCGCCGTATCCGGCGCCGTACATCGCGGCGTACGACGGGGTGGCCATCATGTGGCCGAGCAGGGTGCCGATCAGCAGGCCGGGCAGGATGCCGCCGCCGAAGTAGCCGCCCGCCCAGGGGCCGTAGGCCGGGCCCGCCTCCCAGTACGGGCGGCGGCCGGACGGGGTGTCCACCTCGCGGGTCATCGGGTCGAGGCCGTCGGCCAGCCGCGCCTGGTCGGCCGCGCAGACCGGGACCTCACGCGCGGTGCCGCCCTCGGGGGTCCAGGTCGCGTCGGCCACCGACGGGCCGTGCCGCGGGTCGAAGAAGCAGGGCGCGCGGCGCTCGGGCAGCGGGCGGCTCTCACGGCGCGCGGCCAGCTGCGCGAGCGAGAACCGGCCGTCCTCCAGGGCCTCGGTGACCCCGCGCACCTCCTCGGGGCGCCGGGCCGCGGCCATGAACGACTTCGCGCGCTCGTACGCGTCCAGCGCCCGCTCGTAGTCCGCGCGCATGGCGTCGTCCGCGCCAGGCTCCGCCGGGTGGAAGTCGAGGCGGTCGAGTTCCTCACCGAACGCGGTGATGTCCTCATCGACCACGACGCGCAGCTTCTCCAGCGCCGCACGCCGCTCCTCCTCCTTCCGGCGGCGGTTGCGGCGGACCAGGGCGTACGCGCTCGCGCCGCCCGCCGCGAGGACCGCGCCGACAGCGGCCAGGGCACCCGTGTCCACGCCCGGGTCGCCGCCGCCCCCGCTCCAGCTCGACGGTGCCGAGCCGCCGAGGCCGCTGCGCGTCGCGTCGTCGACGAAGTCGTTGAGCTGGGCCTTGGCGTCGCCCGTGTCCTGGACCGCGGTGACGAGGTTGTCCACCGCCGGCCGGCTCAGCACGCTGCTGTCGGCCCGCGCGTCGAAGCGGTCGCCGAGGCGGACGCCGTACAGACCGGTGATGCCGGTCTCCGTGCGGAGCTTGGCGAAGAGGTTCTGGGTCGGGAAGTCCGCCGGCAGGACCGCCACGAAGATCGGCTCGTCCGCGTCCTTGATCTTGTCCGCCAGCGCTTCGGCGTCCGACCCGGACAGCTGGTCGGTGGCCGCCGGATCGACGTAGACGGGACTCTCACGCAGGGACTTCGCGACCTCGGACACGTCGGTGGCCGCCTGCGCGCCGGACACACCGAACGAGAGCACTGCCAGCGCCACGACGAGCGGAACGGCCAGCAGGCGCAGAAGACCGCGAACGAGTGCAGCGTCCATATACTCGACGCTACCTCGCACGGGACGAAAGTGGACGAGATGGCTTCGGGGAGCTGTGAGAGGCCGATCCGGACCGGTCGTGCAGGGCGCGGCACGAGGCAACGGCACGCAGCCGAACGCCCGCCCACCGTACGGGGATCGGCGGGCGGGCGTGCTCAGGGGTGAGTACGGAGCCGTGGGGACTCAGCCGGCGTTCTTGATCGCGGAGATGTCGAAGACCAGCTTGATCTTGTCGGAAACGAGGACGCCGCCGGTCTCGAGGGCCGCGTTCCAGGTGAGGCCCCACTCGGAGCGGAGGATCTCGGCCTTGCCCTCGAAGCCGACGCGCTCGTTGCCGAAGGGGTCCTTGGCGGAGCCGTTGAACTCCAGGTCGATCGTCAGGGGCCTGGTGGTGCCCAGGATGGCGAGGTCACCGGTGATGCGGTAGTCGTCCCCGCCCAGGGGCTCCGCCTTGGTGGAGCGGAACGTCATCGTCGGGAACTCGTCCGTCTTGAAGAAGTCCGCGCTCTTGAGGTGACCGTCGCGGTCCGCCGAACCGGTGTCGATGCTGTCCATCTTGACGTCGATCGAGGCGGTCGACCGCGCCGGGTCCGTGCCGTCCAGGTGCAGTGCCCCCGAGAACTCGAGGAAGCAGCCCTTGACGTTGGTGACCATGGCGTGGCGGGCCACGAAGCCGATCGTCGAGTGCGCCGGGTCGATCGCGTAGTCGCCGGTCAGTGCCGCGAGGTCGGTGGCGGTCGTGGTCTCGGCGGTGGTCTCGGTGGTGCTGCTCTTGCTGCCGAAGATGCCCATGACGTGCTCCTTGGGGACGGGGCGCGGTCTTGTCCGGAAGCCGCGGCCGGATTTGTTGAATCTTTGACGAATTCAACGAGCCTCACCGTAGACCTATTCCCGTTCAACTTTCAACTTTCAGGAGCGGTGCGGTTCCGATTGGACCAGCGGACGGGGTGGTACTCGGCGATCATGTTCTCGGTCGCGGTCCTGGTCGAGCTGATGCGGAGCGGCACAGCGGGCGGTCACGTCAAATGCTGGGAACGCTTCGCGGAGAGCGCGGCCCGACTGCCGGACACCGCGGGGCTGGACCTGACCGTCTACTTCCTCGGCGACCGGGAGCGGATCGAGCCCCTGTCGCCACGGGTACGGTTCGTCATGCTGCGCCCGGTGCTCAGTACCGCCGCCCTGACGTCGGCCGACGACGCGGAGGACGTCTCCGACCTCGCTCCCTACCACCCTCGCCTCGCGACGCTGCTCCCTCAGCACGACGTCTGGCACCTGACGCACTGCTTCGCGTACGCCACGACCGCCGCCCGGCTCGCCCGGAGCGCGGCCCGGAGAGGGGCGGGACGGCCGAGGGTCGTGGGTTCTGTGCATACGGACCTCCCCGCGCTGGCGTCGGTGTACACCCGCTACCTCGCCGGCCGGGCGGCGGAGGAAATGGGCGAGTGGGCGGGGCAGCGGGCGGGGC
>NZ_VJZC01000125.1 GCF_009377185.1 Streptomyces spongiae | reverse complement strand
GGCCGGAACCGTACGGTTCCGGCCACCCCGGCGGCACGTTTCTGCTGGACCCGCGGAGCGGTCAGCTCTCGTCGTGGGAGACCGCGCGGCGCGCGTCCGAGTCGAGGACTCCCCAGCTGATCAACTGCTCGGTGAGGACCGAGGGGGACTGGTCGTAGATGACGGCGAGTGTGCGCAGGTCGTCCTGGCGGATCGACAGCACCTTGCCGTTGTAGTCACCGCGCTGGGACTGGATCGTCGCCGCGTAGCGCTGCAGCGGGCCCGCCTTCTCGGCCGGCACGTGGGCCAGGCGCTCCAGGTCCAGCACGAGCTTCGGCGGCGGCTCGGCGGCCCCGCCGGGAGTGGTGCCCGGCAGCAGCTCCTGCACCGGAACCCCATAGAAATCGGCCAGTTCGGCAAGACGCTGCACAGTGACGGCGCGGTCGCCGCGCTCGTACGAACCGACCACGACCGCCTTCCAGCGTCCCTGGGACTTCTCCTCGACACCGTGGAGGGAAAGGCCCTGCTGGGTGCGGATGGCCCGGAGCTTGGCCCCGAGCTGTTTGGCGTATTCGCTGGACATATAGCTCCCGGACGCTGTGTCGACGTGCGGTGGTGCCGCACGGCTGGTGACTCACTGTGAGGTTACGCAGCGTTACTCTGCCCCGTCAAGCCGAATGGTCCGGACCGACTCTTCCGTGGTAGCCCCCCGTCCGTTACTCCAGGGGGGTGATCAGGGCCGTTGTTCCGGGCCTGCTACCGTGGGTGGCGCAAATCCGACGTCCTTTAAAGTCCGTCCCGTGAGGCGGAGAAGGAGGTCCGTTTCGTATGGACTCGCAAGCGCCAGATCCGCGGCCCGTTCTCGAGGGCCCTGACATCGCGCGGGTGCTGACCCGCATCGCCCACGAGATCGTCGAGCGCGCCAAGGGCGCCGACGACGTGGTGCTCCTCGGGATTCCGACCCGAGGCGTCTTCCTCGCCCAGCGGCTCGCCGCCAAGCTCGAGGAGATCACCGACCGCAAGATCCCGGTCGGCTCGCTCGACATCACCATGTACCGCGACGACCTGCGCATGCAGCCCCCTCGTGCGCTGGCCCGCACCGAGATCCCCGGTGACGGCGTCGACGGCAGGCTCGTCGTCCTGGTCGACGACGTGCTCTTCTCCGGCCGCACCATCCGTGCCGCGCTCGACGCGCTGAACGACATCGGGCGCCCGCGCGCGGTGCAGCTCGCGGTCCTCGTCGACCGCGGCCACCGCGAACTGCCCATCCGCGCCGACTACGTCGGCAAGAACCTCCCCACGTCGCTGCGGGAGACGGTCAAGGTCCAGCTCGCCGAGGAGGACGGTCGGGACACCGTCCTGCTCGGTGCGAAGCGGACCGCCCCGGGCGCGCAGCAGTAGTGCTCCGGCGTACGGCGCTGCCGTACGCCTCTCAGCGCGCTCGTGCGCACCCGCCTGCCCGGCCGCGTCCCCGCGGCGGGGCCGCCCCGCCTCCCGACCTGACCTGCCTTACGGAGCCTGAAAAGATGCAGCGCCATCTCATCTCGGCCGCCGACCTCACCCGTGACGACGCCATCCAGATCCTCGACACCGCCGAGGAGATGGCCCGGGTCGCCGACCGGCCGATCAAGAAACTGCCGACCCTGCGCGGCCGCACCGTCGTCAACCTCTTCTTCGAGGACTCCACCCGGACCCGGATCTCCTTCGAGGCCGCCGAGAAGCGCCTCTCCGCCGACGTGATCAACTTCTCGGCCAAGGGGTCGAGCGTGTCCAAGGGCGAGTCCCTGAAGGACACCGCCCAGACCCTGGAGGCCATGGGCGTCGACGCCGTCGTCATCCGGCACGGTGCCTCGGGGGCCCCGTACCGCCTGGCGAACTCCGGCTGGATCGACGCCGCCGTCATCAACGCCGGCGACGGCACCCACCAGCACCCCACCCAGGCTCTGCTGGACGCCTTCACCATGCGCCGCCGCCTGGTCGGCCGGGACGCGGGGCTCGGCCAGGACCTGGCCGGCAAGCGCATCACGATCGTCGGCGACATCCTGCACGGCCGGGTCGCCCGCTCCAACGTCGACCTGCTGCACACCCTCGGCGCCGAGGTCACCCTGGTCGCCCCGCCCACGCTGCTGCCGGTCGGCATCGAGTCCTGGCCCTGCGAGATCAGTTACGACCTCGACGCCACCCTGCCCAAGTCCGACGCGGTGATGATGCTGCGCGTGCAGCGCGAGCGCATGAACGCCGCGTTCTTCCCGACCGAGCGCGAGTACTCACGGCGCTACGGCCTCGACGGCGACCGCATGGCGCGGATGCCCGAGCACGCCATCGTGATGCACCCCGGACCGATGGTGCGCGGCATGGAGATCACCGCCGAGGTCGCCGACTCCGACCGCTGCACCGCGATCGAGCAGGTCGCCAACGGTGTCTCCACCCGCATGGCGGTGCTGTACCTGCTGCTCGGCGGAGCCGTGTTCGACGCGAAGAACGCCCCCGCCGCCACCCACACCCGTACCGAGGAGAAGTAAGAACCATGAGCAAGATCCTGATCCGTGGTGCGAAGGTGCTCGGCGGCGAGCCGCAGGACGTGCTGATCGACGGCCGGACGATCGCCCAGGTGGGGGCCGGGCTGTCCGTCGAGGGCGCCGAGGTCGTCGAGGCCGACGGCAAGGTGCTGCTGCCGGGGCTGGTCGACCTGCACACCCATCTGCGCGAGCCCGGCCGCGAGGACTCCGAGACCGTGCTGACCGGTACACGCGCGGCGGCGAGCGGTGGCTACACGTCCGTGTTCGCCATGGCCAACACCTTCCCGGTCGCCGACACCGCGGGGGTCGTCGAGCAGGTCTACCGGCTCGGCCAGCAGCACGGCTACTGCGACGTGCAGCCCATCGGCGCCGTCACCGTCGGCCTGGAGGGCAGGAAGCTCGCCGAGTTGGGCGCCATGCACGAGTCGGCGGCGGGCGTGACCGTGTTCTCGGACGACGGCAAGTGCGTGGACGACGCCGTGATCATGCGGCGTGCGCTGGAGTACGTGAAGGCGTTCGGGGGCGTCGTCGCCCAGCACGCGCAGGAGCCGCGGCTCACCGAGGGCGCCCAGATGAACGAGGGCGTCGTCTCCGCCGAGCTGGGGCTCGGGGGCTGGCCGGCGGTGGCCGAGGAATCGATCATCGCCCGGGACGTCCTCCTCGCCGAGCACGTCGGGTCCCGGGTGCACATCTGCCACCTGTCGACCGCCGGCTCCGTCGAGATCGTGCGCTGGGCCAAGTCCCGCGGCATCGACGTCACCGCCGAGGTCACCCCGCACCACCTCCTCCTCACGGACGAGCTCGTGCGGTCGTACAACCCGGTCTACAAGGTCAACCCGCCGCTGCGCACCGAGCGCGACGTGCACGCCCTGCGCGAGGCGCTCGCGGACGGCACGATCGACATCGTGGCCACTGACCACGCCCCGCACCCGCACGAGGACAAGGACTGCGAGTGGGCCGCGGCCGCCATGGGCATGGTCGGCCTGGAGACCGCGCTGTCCGTGGTCCAGGCGACGATGGTCGACACCGGGCTGCTCGACTGGGCCGGGGTCGCCGACCGCATGTCCTTCAAGCCGGCGAAGATCGGCCGGGCCGCCGGACACGGCCGTCCCGTCTCGGCAGGTGAGCCCGCCAACCTCACGCTCGTCGACACGGCATACCGTGGGTCCGTGGACCCCGCGGGCTTCGCCTCGCGCAGCCGCAACACCCCGTACGAGGGCCGCGAGCTGCCGGGCCGTGTCACGCACACGTGGCTCCGGGGCAAGGCCACGCTCGTCGACGGGAAGCTCACGTGACACCACTCATCTCGATCGCCGCTGAATCGATCGCCGCCGAACAGAAGTCGGCCGAAGTGACCGACTGGGCCGCCCGCATCGGCTGGGTGGTCGGACTCGTCCTCTTCGTCGCGCTCGTCTACTGGCTGATGCGCGAGGGCTGGAAGTGGCGGGGCACCCTCCAGGGCGACCTGCCCGAGCTGCCGACCGCGCCGGACGAGCCGGGCGAGGCCAGACTGACGATGAGCGGCCGCTACCACGGCTCGACCACCGCCGGGCAGTGGCTCGACCGCATCGTGGCGCGCGGTCTGGGCACCCGCAGCCGGGCCGAGCTCACGCTGACGGACGCGGGACTGGACGTCGTACGACCCGGTGCGACCGACTTCTTCGTCCCGGCCGCCGCGCTGCGCGAGGCCCGGCTCGACAAGGGCATCGCCGGCAAGGTCCTCACCGAGGGCGGACTGCTCGTCGTCACCTGGGAGCACGGCGACCGGCTGATCGACTCGGGCTTCCGCTCCGACCGGGCGGCCGAGCACAACGAGTGGGTCGAGGCCCTCAACTCCATGAACAAGACGATCACCACGGAAGGCGCCGACCGATGACGACCTCCACCCGGGGAGCCACCAGGGTTCCCGCCGTACTCGTCCTGGAGGACGGCCGGGTCTTCCGCGGCCGCGCCTACGGGGCCGTGGGGGTGACCTTCGGCGAGGCCGTGTTCTCCACGGGCATGACCGGCTACCAGGAGACCCTCACCGACCCGTCGTACCACCGCCAGGTCGTCGTGATGACCGCCCCGCACGTCGGCAACACCGGCGTCAACGACGAGGACCCGGAGTCGAAGCAGATCTGGGTCTCGGGTTACGTCGTACGCGACCCCGCGCGCGTGCCGTCGAACTGGCGCTCCCGGCGCTCGCTGGACGAGGAGCTCCGGAACCAGGGTGTGGTCGGCATCAGCGGCGTCGACACCCGCGCCCTCACCCGCCACCTGCGCGAGCGCGGCGCCATGCGCGTCGGCATCTTCTCCGGCAACGCGCTGCCCGACGAGGGCACCATGCTCGCCGAGGTGCGCCAGGCCCCCGAGATGAAGGGCGCGGACCTCTCCGCGGAGGTCGCCACGAAGGAGACGTACGTCGTCCCGGCGATCGGGGAGAAGAAGTTCACCGTCGCCGCCGTCGACCTCGGTATCAAGGGCATGACCCCGCACCGCATGGCCGAGCGCGGCATCGAGGTGCACGTGCTCCCGGCGACGGCGACCGCCGAGGAGGTGTTCGCCGTGAACCCGGACGGTGTGTTCTTCTCCAACGGCCCGGGCGACCCGGCCACCGCCGACCACCCGGTCTCCGTGATGCGGGCGGTCCTGGAGCGCGGCACGCCGCTGTTCGGCATCTGCTTCGGCAACCAGATCCTGGGGCGCGCGCTCGGCTTCGGCACGTTCAAGCTGAAGTACGGCCACCGCGGCATCAACCAGCCGGTGCAGGACCGTACGACCGGCAAGGTCGAGGTCACCGCGCACAACCACGGCTTCGCCGTCGACGCCCCGCTCGACAAGGTCTCCGAGACCCCCTACGGCCGCGCCGAGGTCTCCCACGTCTGCCTCAACGACAACGTGGTGGAGGGGCTGCGGCTCCTCGACCGCCCGGCCTTCAGCGTCCAGTACCACCCCGAAGCGGCAGCCGGCCCGCACGACGCCGCCTACCTGTTCGACCGCTTCGTATCCCTGATGGAGGGCCAGCGTGCCTAAGCGCACCGATATCCAGTCCGTCCTGGTCATCGGCTCCGGCCCGATCGTCATCGGCCAGGCCGCCGAGTTCGACTACTCCGGCACCCAGGCGTGCCGCGTGCTCAAGGCCGAGGGCCTGCGCGTCATCCTGGTGAATTCCAACCCGGCGACGATCATGACCGACCCGGAGATCGCCGACGCGACCTACGTCGAGCCGATCACGCCCGAGTTCGTCGAGAAGATCATCGCCAAGGAGCGGCCGGACGCGCTGCTGCCCACCCTGGGCGGCCAGACGGCCCTCAACACGGCCATCTCGCTGAACGAGGCCGGCACCCTGGAGAAGTACGGCGTCGAGCTGATCGGCGCCAACGTCGAGGCCATCAACAAGGGCGAGGACCGCGACCTCTTCAAGGAGGTCGTCGAGGCCGTCCGCGGCAAGATCGGGCACGGCGAGTCCGCCCGCTCGGTCATCTGCCACTCCATGGACGACGTCCTGGAAGGCGTCGACACGCTCGGTGGCTACCCGGTCGTCGTCCGCCCCTCCTTCACCATGGGCGGCGCCGGCTCCGGCTTCGCGCACGACGAGGAGGAGCTGCGCCGTATCGCGGGCACCGGCCTCACACTGTCCCCGACCACCGAGGTGCTCCTGGAGGAGTCCATCCTCGGCTGGAAGGAGTACGAGCTGGAGCTGATGCGCGACAAGCACGACAACGTCGTGGTCGTCTGCTCCATCGAGAACTTCGACCCCATGGGCGTCCACACCGGTGACTCGATCACGGTCGCGCCCGCGATGACGCTGACCGACCGCGAGTACCAGATCCTGCGTGACATCGGCATCGCCGTCATCCGCGAGGTGGGCGTCGACACCGGCGGCTGCAACATCCAGTTCGCCGTGAACCCCGTTGACGGCCGTGTCATCGTCATCGAGATGAACCCGCGTGTGTCGCGCTCGTCGGCCCTCGCGTCCAAGGCCACCGGTTTCCCGATCGCCAAGATCGCCGCCAAGCTGGCCGTCGGCTACACGCTCGACGAGATCCCGAACGACATCACCGAGCAGACCCCGGCCTCCTTCGAGCCGACGCTCGACTACGTGGTCGTGAAGGCGCCGCGTTTCGCCTTCGAGAAGTTCCCGTCCGCCGACTCCACGCTGACCACGACCATGAAGTCGGTCGGCGAGGCCATGGCGATCGGCCGCAACTTCACCGAGGCACTCCAGAAGGCGCTGCGGTCGCTGGAGAAGAAGGGCAGCCAGTTCACGTTCGTCGGCGAGCCCGGCGACAAGGCCGCTCTCCTGGAAGAGGCCGTCCGGCCGACCGACGGGCGGATCAACTCCGTCATGCAGGCCATCCGCGCCGGCGCCACACAGGAAGAGGTCTTCGACGCCACGAAGATCGACCCGTGGTTCGTCGACCAGCTCTTCCTGATCAAGGAGATCGCGGACGAGCTGGCAGCCGCCGAGCGCCTTGACGTCGACCTGCTGGCCGAGGCGAAGCGGCACGGCTTCTCCGACCACCAGATCGGCGAGATCCGCGGCCTGCGCGAGGACGTCGTACGCGAGGTCCGCCACGCGCTGGGCGTGCGCCCGGTGTACAAGACGGTGGACACCTGCGCCGCCGAGTTCGCGGCGAAGACCCCGTACTTCTACTCCTCCTACGACGAGGAGAGCGAGGTCGCGCCCCGCGAGAAGCCGGCCGTCATCATCCTGGGCTCCGGCCCGAACCGCATCGGCCAGGGCATCGAGTTCGACTACTCCTGCGTCCACGCCTCCTTCGCGCTGAGCGACGCGGGCTACGAGACCGTGATGGTCAACTGCAACCCGGAGACCGTCTCCACGGACTACGACACCTCCGACCGCCTGTACTTCGAGCCGCTGACACTCGAGGACGTACTGGAGATCGTCCACGCGGAGTCGCTGGCCGGTCCGATCGCGGGCGTCGTCGTCCAACTCGGCGGGCAGACCCCGCTGGGCCTGTCGCAGGCCCTCAAGGACAACGGCGTACCGGTCGTGGGCACCTCCCCGGAGGCCATCCACGCCGCCGAGGACCGCGGTGCCTTCGGGCGGGTGCTCGCCGAAGCGGGGCTCCCGGCGCCGAAGCACGGCACGGCGACCACCTTCGAGGGCGCCAAGGCCATCGCCGACGAGATCGGCTA
Organism: Streptomyces spongiae; assembly: GCF_009377185.1. Classification (GTDB taxonomy): domain Bacteria; phylum Actinomycetota; class Actinomycetes; order Streptomycetales; family Streptomycetaceae; genus Streptomyces; species Streptomyces spongiae. Next base: position 13,336 of record NZ_VJZC01000125.1, on the reverse strand, counting down.
CCCGGTCCTGGTGCGGCCGTCGTACGTCCTTGGCGGGCGCGGCATGGAGATCGTGTACGACGAGGCGCGCCTGGAGGCGTACATCGCCGAGTCGACCGAGATCAGTCCCTCCCGGCCCGTCCTGGTCGACCGGTTCCTCGACGACGCGATCGAGATCGACGTCGACGCCCTGTACGACGGCGAGGAGCTGTACCTCGGCGGCGTCATGGAGCACATCGAGGAGGCGGGCATCCACTCCGGCGACTCGGCGTGCGCCCTGCCCCCGATCACCCTCGGCGGGTTCGACATCAAGCGCCTGCGGGCCTCGACGGAGGCCATCGCGAAGGGTGTCGGCGTCCGTGGCCTGATCAACATCCAGTTCGCGATGGCGGGCGACATCCTGTACGTCCTGGAGGCCAACCCGCGCGCGTCCCGCACGGTTCCCTTCACCTCGAAGGCCACGGCCGTGCCGCTGGCCAAGGCGGCGGCACGGATCTCGCTGGGCGCGACCATTGCCGAGCTGCGGGCCGAGGGACTGCTCCCGGCCGGCGGCGACGGTGGCACCCTGCCCCTCGACGCGCCGATCTCCGTCAAGGAGGCCGTCATGCCGTGGTCGCGCTTCCGCGACACCCGCGGGCGCGGCGTGGACACGGTGCTGGGGCCGGAGATGCGCTCCACCGGCGAGGTCATGGGCATCGACTCGGTCTTCGGCACGGCGTACGCCAAGTCGCAGGCGGGTGCGTACGGTCCGCTGCCGACCAAGGGCCGCGCGTTCATCTCGGTCGCCAACCGGGACAAGCGCTCGATGATCTTCCCGGCGCGTGAGCTGGTCGCCCACGGCTTCGAGCTGCTCGCCACGTCCGGCACCGCGGAGGTGCTCAAGCGCAACGGCATCAACGCCACCGTGGTGCGCAAGCACTCCGACGGCGAGGGTCCGAACGGCGAGAAGACCATCGTCCAGCTCATCCACGCCGGCGAGGTCGACCTCATCGTCAACACCCCGTACGGCACCGGCGGCCGCCTCGACGGCTACGACATCCGTACGGCGGCGGTGGCACGCTCGGTGCCGTGCCTGACGACGGTCCAGGCGCTCGCCGCGGCCGTACAGGGCATCGACGCCCTCAACCACGGAGGTGTCGGCGTGCGCTCGCTCCAGGAACACGCGGAACACCTGACCGCGGCCCGCGACTAGCAGCCCAGAGGGGGACACCGGAAACGGTGTCCCCCTCTTCATGAGGCTCATTGATTACGAGGCTCACTGATTCATGAGGCTCGCTGAGGCTTCAAGAGGACACTGAGATGTACAAGCTTTTCTTCCGTCTGGTTTTCAAACGGATGGACCCGGAGCAGGCGCACCACCTCGCCTTCCGCTGGATCCTCCTCGTCGCACGCATCCCCGTGCTGCGCACGTTCGTCGCCGCCGCGCTCGCGCCCCGCTACAAGGAGCTGCGCACGGAGGCCTTCGGGCTCCGCATGCACGGTCCGTTCGGCCTGGCCGCAGGCTTCGACAAGAACGCGGTGGCCATCGACGGCATGTCCATGCTCGGCTTCAACCACGTCGAGATCGGTACGGTGACGGGGGAGCCCCAGCCGGGCAACCCGAAGCAGCGGCTGTTCCGGCTGGTGAAGGACCGTGCACTGATCAACCGCATGGGCTTCAACAACGAGGGATCGCTGACGGTGGCCGCGCGGCTGGCCTCCCGCGAGCCCGTCTTCAGGACCGTCGTCGGCGTCAACATCGGCAAGACCAAGGTCGTCCCGGAGGCCGAGGCCGTCGGGGACTACGTGAAGTCGACGGAGCGGCTCGCTCCGTACGCCGACTACCTCGTCGTGAACGTCTCCTCGCCCAACACGCCCGGACTGCGCAACCTCCAGGCCACGGAGGCACTGCGCCCCCTCCTGAGCGCCGTCCGCGAGGCCGCCGACCGCAGGGTCACCGACCGCCGGGTCCCGCTGCTGGTGAAGATCGCCCCCGACCTCGCGGACGAGGATGTCGACGCGGTCGCCGACCTCGCGGTGGAGCTGGGTCTGGACGGCATCATCGCCACGAACACCACGATCGCGCGCGAGGGACTCGGTCTGAAATCCGAACCGTCCTTCGTGAAGGAGACCGGTGGGCTCTCGGGCGCGCCGCTGAAAGCGCGCTCCCTGGAGGTGCTGCGCCGCCTCTACGCGCGCGTGGGCGACCGGATCACCCTGGTGGGCGTCGGTGGCGTCGAGAACGCCGAGGACGCCTGGCAGCGCATCCTGGCCGGCGCCACCCTGGTGCAGGGCTACAGCGCCTTCGTCTACGAGGGCCCCTTCTGGAGCCGCGCCCTCCACAAGGGCCTCGCCGCACGCCTGCGTACCAGCCCGTACGCCACCCTCGCCGACGCGGTCGGCGCCGATGTCAGGAAGGCAAGGAAGACGGCATGAGCGTTCCGGAGCCGTTCGGCGCACGCCTGCGCCGCGCCATGGACGAGCGCGGCCCGCTGTGCGTAGGCATCGACCCGCACGCCTCCCTGCTCACCGACTGGGGCCTGAACGACGACATCGCGGGGCTCGAACGGTTCAGCCGCACCGTCGTGGAGGCGCTGGCCGACCGGGTGGCCGTCCTGAAGCCGCAGAGCGCGTTCTTCGAGCGCTTCGGGTCGCGCGGCGTCGCCGTCCTGGAGAAGTCGGTCGAGGAGGCGCGGGCCGCCGGCGCCCTGGTCGTCATGGACGCCAAGCGCGGCGACATCGGCTCGACCATGGCCGCGTACGCGGAGGCATTCCTGAGCAAGGGCGCGCCGCTCTTCTCGGACGCCCTCACCGTGTCGCCGTACCTCGGCTACGGGTCCCTGAAGCCGGCCGTGGACCTCGCGCGCGAGAGCGGAGCGGGCCTGTTCGTGCTGGCGCTGACCTCCAACCCGGAGGGGCGCGAGGTCCAGCACGCGGTCCGCGCCGAGGAGACCGGCGGCCGGAACGTCGGAGCGACCGTGCTCGCGCACCTCGCCGCGGAGAACGCGGGGGAGGCGCCCCTGGGGTCCTTCGGCGCGGTCGTGGGGGCCACTCTGGGTGACCTGTCGTCGTACGACTTGGAGATCAACGGGCCGCTCCTGGCACCCGGCATCGGCGCCCAGGGAGCTACTCCGGCGGACCTTCCGGGCGTCTTCGGAGCGGCCGTACGGCAGGTCGTCCCGAACGTCAGCAGGGGTGTCCTTCGTCACGGACCGGATGTCGCGGCGCTCCGTGCGTCCGCGGAGCGTTTCGCGGCGGAGATCGGTGCCGCTGTGACGGCCGCCTGAGACCTCCGATGAGTGCCTCGCGGACGCTCCGAGTCCGGCCTTGAGTCTGAATACATTCTCAAATCCGGGGCAATACGCCTGTTATGTCCGACTCCAGGGAGGCTGACCAGGACTTTTCCGCTGTTCTCGCTGACTCAGGCGCACTTGGCCGCTAGTCTCCGACGAGTGGGGACACCCCCACACCCTCAAAGCAGTGGGGGAGAACGGGCAAGCGTGTTGCTCGTAGCTCCCCAGGTGTGGGGCGACTAGGTTCCTCACCGGTCCGTATCCGACAGTTCGACATCCGAGGTGACGTAGGCGTGGCTCTTCCGCCCCTTACCCCTGAACAGCGCGCAGCCGCGCTCGAAAAGGCCGCCGCGGCTCGCCGGGAGCGGGCCGAGGTCAAGAATCGACTCAAGCACTCCGGCGCCTCTCTTCATGAGGTCATCAAGCAGGGCCAGGAGAACGACGTCATCGGCAAGATGAAGGTCTCCGCCCTTCTCGAGTCCCTGCCGGGCGTGGGCAAGGTCCGCGCCAAGCAGATCATGGAGCGACTCGGTATCTCCGAGAGCCGTCGTGTGCGTGGCCTCGGGTCCAACCAGATCGCCTCCCTGGAGCGCGAGTTCGGCAGCACCGGCTCCTGAGTCCTGGACAGTCCGGGATTGCTGGAATAATCGCTGCATGAGTGAACGTCCGCGGCTGACCGTGCTCTCCGGCCCCTCGGGGGTCGGCAAGAGCACGGTCGTCGCCCATATGCGCAAGGAACACCCCGAGGTCTGGCTCTCGGTGTCGGCGACGACCCGCAAGCCCCGCCCTGGCGAGCAGCACGGAGTCCACTACTTCTTCGTCACCGACGACGAGATGGACAAGCTGATCGCCAACGGCGAGCTGCTGGAGTGGGCGGAGTTCGCCGGCAACCGCTACGGCACCCCGCGTGGCGCGGTGCTCGAACGGCTGGAGGCGGGTGAGCCCGTGCTCCTGGAGATCGACCTGCAGGGTGCCCGACAGGTCCGTGAGTCCATGCCCGAGGCCCAGCTGGTGTTCCTGGCTCCTCCCTCCTGGGAGGAACTCGTGCGCAGACTCACCGGGCGGGGCACCGAACCGCCCGAGGTGATCGAGCGCCGCCTCGACGCGGCCAAGATCGAACTCGCGGCCGAGCCGGAGTTCGACGTCACCCTGGTCAACACCTCCGTCGAGGACGTGGCGCGTGAGCTGCTAGCCTTGATGGACGTAGTGTGATCGTTTCGATCTCATCCACTTTTTCGGAAGGTAGAGCGTGTCCTCTTCCATTACCGCGCCCGAGGGCATCATCAACCCGCCGATCGACGAGCTCCTCGAGGCAACCGACTCGAAGTACAGCCTCGTGATCTACGCGGCCAAGCGTGCCCGTCAGATCAACGCGTACTACTCGCAGCTCGGCGAGGGCCTCCTCGAGTACGTCGGTCCGCTCGTCGACACCCACGTCCACGAGAAGCCGCTCTCGATCGCCCTGCGCGAGATCAACGCGGGTCTGCTGACCTCCGAGGCCATCGAGGGTCCGGCGCAGTAGCACCAGTAGTATTTTCAGCCTACGGCTGACTTTTCCACAGGCCCGGCAGCGCGACTGCCGGGCCTGTGGTCTGCTCGGGGGTGCGGGGGTCGGCCCCCGCAATGACGCAGCATAGAGCCGTACGCCGACGAGCCGCGGCGTGCACGTGACGAGTGTGGGGAGGCCCGGTGGGCAAGCCGAAGGTCGTTCTGGGGGTCAGCGGTGGCATCGCCGCGTACAAGGCGTGCGAGCTCCTCCGCCGGCTGACCGAGTCCGGGCACGACGTGCGGGTCGTCCCCACCGCGTCCGCCCTGCACTTCGTCGGCGCCGCGACCTGGTCGGCGCTCTCCGGCAACCCCGTCTCGACCGAGGTGTGGGACGACGTCCACGAGGTCCCGCACGTCCGCATCGGCCAGCACGCCGATCTCGTGGTCGTGGCCCCGGCCACCGCCGACACGCTCGCGAAGGCGGCCCACGGCCTGGCCGACGACCTGTTGACGAACACGCTGCTCACGGCTCGCTGTCCGGTCGTCTTCGCCCCCGCCATGCACACCGAGATGTGGGAGCACCCGGCCACCCAGGAGAACGTGGCGACGCTGCGCCGCCGCGGTGCCGTGGTCGTCGAGCCCGCCGTCGGCCGCCTCACCGGCGTCGACACCGGCAAGGGACGACTGCCCGAGCCCGCCGAGATCTTCGAGGTCTGCCGCAGGGTGCTCGCCCGTGGGGTGACCGAGCCCGACCTGGCCGGCCGCCATGTGGTCGTCAGCGCCGGAGGCACCCGCGAGCCCCTCGACCCCGTGCGCTTCCTCGGCAACCGCTCCTCCGGCAAGCAGGGGTACGCCCTGGCCCGTACGGCCGCCGCCCGGGGCGCACGGGTCACACTGATCGCCGCGAACACCGGGCTGCCCGACCCGGCGGGTGTGGACGTCGTCCAGGTCGGGACCGCCGTCCAGCTGCGCGAGGCGGTCCTCAAGGCGGCCCCGGACGCGGACGCCGTGGTGATGGCGGCCGCGGTGGCGGATTTCCGCCCGGCGGCGTACGCGGCCGGAAAGATCAAGAAGAAGGACGGCCAGGACCCCGACCCGATCGTCCTCGTCCGCAATCCCGACATCCTCGCGGAGATATCGGCGGACCGCCCCCGCTCCGGCCAGGTGATCGTCGGCTTCGCCGCCGAGACGGACGACGTCCTCGCCAACGGACGGAAGAAACTCGAGCGCAAGGGGTGCGACCTCCTCGTAGTGAACGAGGTGGGTGAACGCAAGACGTTCGGCTCAGAGGAGAACGAGGCCGTGGTGCTCGGAGCCGACGGCAGTGAGACCCCTGTGCCGTACGGACCGAAGGAAGCGCTGGCCGAGACCGTGTGGGACCTGGTGGCGCTCCGTCTGAACTGAGGGTTTCATTCACGCCAAGGATTCCTTAACCGCAGCACAATGGCGCGTGGCGACCCTGGCGAACACCGATCCACTGTGGGCAGAATGCGGGTGCCGCAGGTCACAGCACTCCCGAGTGGCGAGACACCTGGGCCCGCGGCAGAGTCCGACCGATAAGCTGTTCTCGGACGACGACGGGCGCAGCCCCCGTCCCGTCCGCCAATGATCAGTCAGCAGCCGCTGCAACCCCAGGGAGCGTTGTGTCCCGTCGCCTGTTCACCTCGGAGTCCGTCACCGAGGGCCACCCCGACAAGATCGCTGACCAGATCAGCGACACCATTCTCGACGCGCTTCTGCGCGAGGACCCGACCTCCCGGGTCGCGGTCGAGACGCTGATCACGACCGGCCTGGTGCACGTGGCCGGCGAGGTCACGACCAAGACGTACGCGGACATCGCGACGCTGGTCCGTAACAAGATCCTCGAGATCGGCTACGACTCGTCGAAGAAGGGCTTCGACGGCGCCTCCTGTGGTGTCTCGGTCTCCATCGGCGCCCAGTCCCCCGACATCGCGCAGGGCGTGGACACGGCGTACGAGTCCCGGGTCGAGGGCGACGACGACGAGCTGGACCGGCAGGGCGCGGGCGACCAGGGCCTGATGTTCGGCTACGCGACCGACGAGACCCCCACCCTGATGCCGCTGCCGATCTTCCTGGCGCACCGCCTGTCGAACCGTCTCTCCGAGGTCCGCAAGAACGGCACGATCCCCTACCTGCGCCCCGACGGCAAGACCCAGGTCACCATCGAGTACGACGGCGACAAGGCCGTCCGCCTCGACACGGTCGTCGTCTCCTCGCAGCACGCGTCCGACATCGACCTGGACTCCCTCCTCGCCCCCGACATCCGGGAGTTCGTGGTCGAGCCGGAGCTGAAGTCGCTGCTGGACGACGGCATCAAGCTGGACACCGAGAACTACCGCCTGCTGGTCAACCCGACCGGCCGTTTCGAGATCGGCGGCCCGATGGGCGACGCCGGCCTGACCGGCCGCAAGATCATCATCGACACCTACGGCGGCATGGCCCGCCACGGTGGCGGCGCCTTCTCGGGCAAGGACCCGTCCAAGGTCGACCGCTCGGCGGCGTACGCGATGCGCTGGGTCGCCAAGAACGTGGTCGCCGCGGGTCTGGCCTCCCGCTGCGAGGCCCAGGTCGCCTACGCCATCGGCAAGGCCGAGCCGGTCGGTCTCTTCATCGAGACCTTCGGTACGGCCAAGGTCGACGCCGAGAAGATCGAGACGGCCATCTCCGAGGTCTTCGACCTCCGCCCGGCCGCCATCATCCGCGACCTCGACCTCCTGCGCCCGATCTACGCCCAGACCGCGGCGTACGGTCACTTCGGCCGCGAGCTGCCCGACTTCACCTGGGAGCGCACGGACCGCGTGGAGGCCCTGCGCAAGGCCGTGGGCCTGTAAGCCAACGCACTGCACGAGGCCCGGTGCCCCCTCGGCGGGGACACCGGGCCTCGGTGTGTCAGAAGGGCTCGGAGGGGCTTACTGGCGCGCCGCCCTGCATCTGTGCCGGGCCTGAGCCGTTGGGATGCGGGTGCGCTCCCGTAGGGGAGCCTCCGCCCCCGAAGCGACGGCGTATCTCCTCGGCGGCCACGGCGTCCCTGGGAGCGATGGCCATCGCCAGTTGATCGGCGATGAGGATGCTTTCGTCCTCCCCGGGGCGGAACCCCACACGCCGGAAGGCCTCGCTGATCAGGTCCGCTGTGTCCGCCTCACGGAATCCGAAGCCCGGCGGATCCTCGGGCCGGAGGGTGGAGGGAGTCTGCTCGGGTACGGGAGGCGGCGGGAAGGCCTCCGGAACGAGATGCCGGAACGGCTCGGAGACTTCCGTGTTGTTCGCCGCAGATGAGAGCCGGGCCAGCAGACCGATGTCCTTGACGGTCTTCTCCACGTGGTCGTCGTTCTTCGCGAGCCACCACACGACCGCACTGCCCGTGCTCGTGAGGACATCACTGCCCAGGTACTCACGCTTGTTCTGCTCGTACCTGCGCTGGTGTTCCCACACCGTCTCGTCCTTGCGGATCGCCGCCAGTCGGTCGAGCCGCTCCTGGTCCGCGTCCGAGAGGGTGAGGACGACATCCAGGGCCATGGCCTGGACGTGATCCTCGCGATCCGGCGCCATGACCCCCAGCGCACCGTTGAGTTCGTGTTGCACGAGAGAGCTGCGGAACGGTTCGACAGCCGCCGTGATCGCGCGAGCGCGGGCGAGCACGGCCTCCACAGCCAGTGCCCCGGGGTTGGTCAGCTGGTCGCCGGCGGTGGGGTCCACGGGACACCAGCGGACGCGGGCGGAGAAGAGGAAGTCGTAGTCGGGAACCTTGCTGGGTAATGGGACCCGGGTGATGTGGAGTTCGCGTCGCTCGACGACAGGCGGAGCGGGGTGGTCGATCAGGGTGCCCGGCGGGAACGGGTCGCGCCGGCGGGCACGTGCCGCGAGGACCGAGACCGTGATCCACACGGCGAGCAGCAGGACGACGGGCGCGGAGCCACATCCACACCGGCCAGTGCAGGAAGAGCCCGAGGATGACGACGACCAGCCCGTAGAGCAGACTGAGGAACGCCAGGACCGTCTTCTGACCGGACGTCATGTGGGGGTTACCTCCAGTTTCGGGGCCCGCTGCGCCAGGCGGGCGCTCTGGGCCTTGTTGATCGCCTCCAGCAGGCGCGAGGCCAGTCCGGACGAGACGGCACGTCGCGCGTCGGCGTAGACGCGGCTGAGGACCGGGTACTGCGCGGCCGCGGCGTTGACCAGGATGTCCAGCGCCGCATTGGCGAGCGGCGCGTTGTCCACCGCGTCCGCGGTGACCAGCCAGGTGCGGGCGCACGGAGCCCAGCGGTGCGGGACGACCAGGTCGAAGGCCATGCGCCAGCAGTCGGTGAGCCAATCCCGGGTCGGGGCCCTGAGCAGGAAGTCGTCGGGGAGCGCGGAGAAGTCGAGGAACAGATCGGCGTCGGCGCGATGATGGCGACTGCTGTGGGCGGTGGCCAGCCGCGCCAGCAGGCGGCGTTGGAGCCTCGCGTCCTGACGCACGTAGCGCAGCAAGGCCTTCCGTGCGACGCCTGGTCGTGGTTCGTTCCGGGCGAGGTGGTGGAGTCGCACCAGAGCCGGCTCCGGGTGATGGACCGACATGGCCTTCTCACAGACCTCGACCAGCACCTCGCGGAGGTTGTCGGTGGGGCGGTTGGTGCTCCAGTCGTAGATCTTCCTGCGAAACTCGCCACCGGTCCGTTCGTCCTCCACAGCGCGTTGGAGTATGTGGGCGGCTGCGCGCACCTCGGTCGTGCGGGGTGCGTTGTCGCGGGTCCAGTTCTCGACGAGTGCGATGAGCGGCTCGGGGCTTTCCGAGGTGAGACAGAGCGCGGTGTAGCGCTTCACGACCGACTCACGGTCGGCATCAGTGAGTTCGCGCAGCCTGAGGATCTTGCCCAGCCATGTGCCGAGCGGAGCGCGGACATCGGGCAGGTTCGCCCAGAGGTAGCTGCGTGCGGCCTCGTCGAAGTCGGGCTGCTTGAACCGTACGTAAGCGCCGGGAGCCATTTCCGCCTCGATGGTCTCGAGGCGCTCCAGGAGACCCTTGCGTTCCAAGGGCGGCAAGGCGTTATCGGTGGAATCCACTTCCTTCATCAGCAGGGGAGTGGCGTGGTGCACGGCTTCGATGCGCGCACCGTGCAGCATCGCCGTGGTGAGCAGCAGTGCCCGCTGCCGCCCCTTGCGGAGCCGGGGCAGCAACTCGGCGACTTCGCGCGTGCGGTCCTTCTGGGCGGTGAGGGCTGTCTCACACCACTCGGTGAAGGTGCCGGTGCCGTGAACGGCCGCACGCGCCGCCACGATGCGCTCGACCAGCCGGGCGAGGTCGTGCATCGGTGGATGGGTGTCGAAATGTTCGATCAGTTGTCGGGGCGGAGGCCGCCAGATGGAGTCGTCCAAGCCGTGACTGCGCAGGTGGCGTGCGACTGCCTCGCTCGCGTCGGGCCGGTGGATCGGCTTGCGGATGAACTCGGAGGGCAGGGCCCCTTCATGCTGCTGCGGCAGCACCACCGCCAGGAACGCCTTTTTGCGCATCAGTTCGTGACGGAAGGCCGAGAGGTCGTGCAACACCGCTTTCCACAGCTTCTCGTCCGCGGAGGACAGATCGAGCAGTATGCGATCTTCTTCACCGATGAGATCCGGCGGCAGGCTCGTGTCCTCGTTGCCGGCCTCCGGAGTGAGCTCGTGATAGGTGCCCTTGCCGTGCGGGAGTTCGCACAGCAGGACTCTCGCCGCGGAGCTCCTGCCGCTGCCGGGTTCACCGGTGAGGAAGACCGTGTGCTCGGCTTCGAGGACGTCGTATGCGGCGTTGATTCCGCTGGGGCGCGCGAACTGTTGTTGCAGGCGAGTGAGTTGGTCCCGGGCGACCAGACGAGGTGTCCTGATAGGGGCTTTCAGCAGTTCACCCAGGAAGACGTTGTAGGTGTCGCCTCCGGTCTCGCTCACCGATCGTCGTCCTCACCCTTCGGCACCTGACCGAAGTACTGGCGTATGCCGTTCTCGTTGGGGCCCTCCACGTAGTTGGCGGCGCCGGACTGGTGGATCGTCCGATTGCTCGGACCGATGTGGACGGAGCCGTGCGCCCCCTTGACGCTGCCGATGTCCCCGTTCACCGTGCCCGCCTGCACGGCCGTGCCGTGGACATCGCCCATGGTGTTGCGCTGCGCACCTGGCTCCGGCTCCTTGGGCGCCTGACTGTCGACTGCCGCGAGCTCGGGCACGAGGGTGGCCAGGGTGTCGCCGATCTGCTTGAGGTCGTACTCGTCGTTCTGGTGGTCGTAGCGGAGGCTCTGGCAGTCGGCGAGCTTGCCCAGAGGCATGGGCAGGTCATCCTTGGTGGGGCGTTCGGTCCTGCGGCCGATCAGGACCGGGATGACTCGGATGTCGCAGAGAAAGGCTTCCTGGATCTCCTTGCGGACCCAGTCGTCGGCGTTCTGGAGGGCCGGATGGCCGAGCCACCGGTCGCCGATGAGGGCGAGTAGTACGCCGCTGCGGCGCACGCCCTGGATCAGATGGGCGTCGAAGGGCGTGCCGGGCGGTATCGACTTGCTGGCGTAGTAGATCCGCTTCGTGCCGAAGCGAGTGGACAGTGCCTGCGCGATGGTAGCCGCGGCCTGGTGGCCGTCGCCGGTGCGGTAGTTGATGAAGACATCGGGCATGACGAATCAACCCTTCTGCTGGAACGGGTGGGAGGACAGCCGAACGGTGGTCAGCGCGTTTGCGGTGCCAGTGCCGCCGTGAGCTGGGGCGCGACGGCCCGGCATGCGGGGCGGCTCGAGTGGCGCGAAAGAGCGCGCGACAGACGCCGTAGATCGGTGGCGATGGTCGCCGATCCCACGGAGGTGGACGCGGTGAGAAGGTCGGCGGTGAGCTCGCACGCGTGGTCGATCTCGCCTGCCATGGCGTGTGCGAGGGCGCGGCGGGCGCCGTAGCGGGCCCGAGTTCGGAGGGCGCCGGAGGGCAGGCGCGCGCATTGCTGGTCGAGTACCGCTGCGGCTTGGCCAGGCCTGCCCAGGTCCAGCAGACACCAGCCGGTGATCATGGAGACCGGGTCGTCCAGGTGTGTCGTGCCGAGGACGGGGGCGTCCGCCGTGGAGGGCTCCGCGGCGGCGCGGGCGAGGAGGTCGCGCGCCTGGTCGAGGCCACGCATGCAGGCGTCGTAGTCCCCGTTGAGCGCGTGGCCCTGGGCCCTTCGCTGTGCGGCCAGGCCGCGGATGCGGGGCGGCAGCCGATCACTCGGTGCGGCGTCGACCAGGTCGATCGTCTCGGCGGCCGCTCCTCGGTAGTACGAGACGAGGGCACGGCGGACCAGGGCGTACTGGGCGAGGTGTTCGTCCCCTGAGGCGGTGGCGAGGTCCACGGCGTGGTCGGTCCAGCGGAGCGCCGCGGTATCGTCGCCGGCCTCCTGAGCCATCCAGCCCGTGAATTCCGCGAAGCGGGCGGACAGGGCCAGGAGGTTCCGGCCGGTTCGGGCGTCGCTGCGGGCGGAGAGTGCCTGGAGAGCCCGCGTCTGTTCCGCCAGGGCCGGCAGGAGCGTGCCCGGTGGTGACATCTGGCCGATGCGGCGGTACTGGCCGAGCAACTCGCGGTAGGCACTCGTCAGTGAGTCGGCCTCCAGCGGAACGCTCGGCACGGGAGGCAAAGGAGCGTGCTCAGCGGGTCGAAGGCCGAGGACGGAGGCGGCTCCGGCCGCCATCATCTGCCGGCGGGACGGCGCGCCCGAGGGCGATCCGTCCGGATGACCTTCCGGAACGTGATGTGCGTACGGATCGGGTGGTGACATGCTTCCTTCCTCGTCGGGGACCGAGGACCGGGTACGCCGCGGGTCGACGGGTACCAGGGCTGCCAGGGCGCCACCCGCGTCGAGCGCCACGTCGCAAAGGCGCGCGAATTCGGGAGTGGGCCGTTTCCGGCCGGTCTCGATCTTGCTGAGTTGGCCTTTGCTGTAGTGCACGAACGACGCGAGCTGTGTCAGCGTCAGTCCGGCGGCCAGTCGTAACCGGCGTAGCTCGGGACCGAACACCTGTGGCTGCTTCAGCACGTGAACCCCCTCATGCCGACGCCGCCGATGCCGTGGGACGCCCGTCGTCGCGCATCAGCGTCTGCCGGGGGCGGCGGGGCGGGCAAGGCAGTCGGCGGAGTTTCCCGTTTCCAGTTCTGATACCGGAGTGGGAGGCAGAGGCATGCCCAGGTGGCGCGGGGAGGCTGAATTGGCGGTGGATATGGCTGGTGGGGCGGGCTTGTGGTGCAGGCCTGTGGGGGTGGTGTGCGTGTGAGCTTGTGGTGCGGGGGTTGCGGCTGGTGCGGAGTGCGAGGGAGGTGGCGTCGGAGTGATCTTGGTGGGCGGGGCTGTCAGTGGTGTTTGGTAAGAATGCAGGTGTGAGCAGGGAGAACGGGCAGGGGAACGGCGGCGCCCAGGAGGCGGTGCCGGAGCAGCTCGCGCTCATTCGGGAGGCCGTGCGGAAGAACAAGGCACCGAAGGCGAAGCCGCGGACGTGGCGGGGGGCCGCGCTGGCCAAGGAGTTGCCGGTCGCGCGGGTGTTGGTGGACAAGGGGGTGCTGCATCTTGATCGGTACTTCGACTACGCCGTGCCCGAGGAACTGGATGCCGTGGCCCAGCC
>NZ_VJZC01000124.1 GCF_009377185.1 Streptomyces spongiae | reverse complement strand
GGTCTGGGGGCGCAGCCCCCAGGGATGGGATGGGTAGGGGCGGCGGGGGCGCACTCATTCAGGGCAAGCAACCCACGTGGGCGAGCGCCTGCTTCAGGAGGACTCCCTGGCCGCCCGGCATCTCGTTCTGGACCAAGGGATCCGCGGCGTCCTGAGGGCTGAACCAGACCAGGTCGAGGGCGTCCTGGCGGGGCCGGCAGTCGCCGGTCACCGGCACGATGTAGGCGAGCGCCACCGCGTGCTGGCGGGGATCGTGGAACGGGGTGATCCCCTGCGTCGGGAAGTACTCGGCGACGGTGAAGGGCTGGAGGGAGGCCGGGACCCGGGGCAGGGCCACCGGGCCTAGGTCCTTCTCCAGATGGCGGAGCAGGGCGTCGCGGACCCTTTCGTGGTGCAGTACCCGGCCCGAGACGAGGGTGCGGCTGACCGTGCCGTCCGGCCCGATGCGGAGCAGCAGTCCGATGCTGGTGACTTCGCCGCTGTCGTCGACTCGTACGGGCACGGCCTCGACGTACAGGATCGGCATCTGGGCACGTGCCTGTTCGAGATCGTCGGTACTCAGCCAACCGGGCGTGGTTTCGGTCATGTCAGACATTGAATGATCGTACTTTCCACGCGTCCCTGATTTCGCGCACGCCGCTCCAGGTCACACATGACCCGCACCGACGGATGCGGCGATGGTCACTTGGCGTGGATCCGGTCGACCAGGATGTCGATCACGAGCGGGGTGCGGGGACCGAAGCCGAGGAGCACCCCGTCCTCCAGGTCGACCACGCGGCGGTCCATGCCGGCCGGGGTCTGACTGATGCCGGGGACGTCAAGGAGACCGTCGACGCCGCCGACCGAGTCCAGGCCCTTGGTCATCATCAGGATCACGTCCGGCTGGGCCTTGACGAGGGCCTCGCTGGTGATGGGCGTGAACGGCTTGTCGAGACCGGAGGCGGTGCCCGCGTCCACCGCGCCCGCGGCCTTGACGAGCGAGTCCGCGCCGGAGCCCTTTCCCCCGATCAGATAGACGGCCGCGCTGCCGCGCATGTAGAGGAAGGCGACCTTGGGCCGGCTGCCCTCGGGGACGCCCGCGCGGGCCTCGGCGAGGTCGTCGCCGATACGCCGGTTGAGGGCCTTGCCGGCCGCCGGGACGCCGAGGGCCTCGGCGATGCGGGTCGTGCGGGTGGAGACGTCGGCCAGTTCCGTCGCCGGGTCCAGGACCACCACGGGGACGCCCGCGTCACGGATCTGGTCGATGGCCTCGGAGGGACCGGTGTCGGTGTCGGCGAGCACGACCGTGGGCTTCAGCGAGAGCACGCTCTCCGCGCTCACGTCGTGGGCCTTGGTGACGAGGGGGAGCTTCTTCGCCTCCTCGAAGGTGGCGGTGATGTCGCGTCCGACGACACGGTCGCCGAGGCCGAGGGTGAACACGATCTCCGCCACACCGCCGTTGAGCGGCAGGATGCGCGAGGCGTCCTCGACGGTGACCTTCCGGCCGTCGGAGGAGTCGACGGTCACGGGCAGCTTCGGGGTGGGCGCCTTGCCTTCGAGGGGCACGACGGAGTTCGTGGCGAGCTGCTTCGTGGCCGCCGCGGCGCGGGCGCTCGCATCGGCCGGAGTCGATGTGGACCCGCTCCCGGTGGCGTCGCCGCTGCCCCCGCACCCCGAGACCAGCACCGCCACGGCGACGGCGAGAACGACAACACCTCTGCGGAACAAGGGCAGTTGGGTTCTTCCGGGAGTGCGCATCAGTCAGCCGTTCCCTCTCGTGTCCGAACACATCAGCGGATACTTTAGGTTAGCCTTACCTCAGTTGCCTACGGTGCGGGGGCTGACACACATGCATGGAAGAGGCGTACGGGCTCTTCGGGTCGGACCGGCGACGCTCGCCCTCGCGGGCACTCTGGTGCTCTCGGCGGCGCCCGGCGCTACGGCCGCCGGAGGCTCGGCGACCGGTCCCGAGGGGCAGAAACTGACCGTCTCGAAGGCGTCCGGCCTCGCCGAGGCGGGCGAGACGGTGACCGTGACGGGCTCCGGCTACAACACCGAGAAGGGCATCTACGTCGCGTTCTGCGTCGATAACGGCGCGGGGAAGACGCCCACGCCGTGCGTCGGCGGCGTCGACATGTCGGGGGAGTCGGGCGCCTCGGTGTGGGTCTCCTCCAACCCCCCGTCGTACGGGGAGGGGTTGGCCAAGCCCTACGAGGGGAGCGGACACAAGGGCTCCTTCTCGGTGAAGGTCAAGGTGCGGGCCAAGGACGCCAACACCGACTGCACCAAATCCGGCGTGACCTGTGCCGTGATCACCCGCAACGACCACACCCGGGGCGGCGACCAGAGTCAGACCGTCCGCATCCCGGTGACCTTCGGCGGCAGCGGCGGCACCGGCGAGCCGTCCGCGACCGCGAGTACCGGCACGACCTCGACCGGCGGCTCCGGCTCCGGCACCGGAGGGGCCACCTCGGACGACCCGCTCGCCAGCACCGGCAGCGGGGCCGCCCTGCCTCTCGGGCTCGCCTCGGCGGGCCTCGTGACGGCCGGGGGCCTCACCTGGCTGTGGGCGCGCCGGCGGCGCGGAGGAGTGACGGCGAACTGATCACGTGCCGGAGGAAGCGAACCGATCCCACGTCATGAACCAGGGGGCGAGATGAACAGAAGACCGGGCGCCGCCGTCTTGGCCGGAGGAGTGCTGATGACCCTCCTCTACCAGGCGCCGGCGGAAGCCGAGGACCGTGCGCGGGCTCCGCGCGAGGTGTCGGGAGGGTACGCGAGCTGGGCGGCCGTCGCCGACATGCCGGTACGTGCCGGGAAACCCGCTGTCGGCGGTACGGGAGGCCGGAGTTGGCTGCCGGTGGCCGGCGGCAGCGCCGACCCGGCGGCCGGAGACGCCGCCGTGGGCCTGGCGGGCGCCCTCGAACTCTCCACGGCCGGCACCGAACCGGAGGCCCTGACTCTCGACGCGCTGCGGCTGCGCCTGGACGACGGCACCGGAACGCTCCACGCACGAGCGGAACTTGACGGGCGGAGTCGTCAACTCACCTTGGCCGAGGTGCGATCGGCCACGTCTTCGCCGGTCGTACGCAGCGCCGGAGCCACCTGGACCGGCCTGCGGGTCTCCCTCACGGCCGAGGGCGCCGAACTGTTCTCCTCCTGGACCGGAGAGCCGTACGAAGAAGGCGGCCAACTCGCCCCGCTCGACGTCACCGTGGGCCTGCGGAGCGACACCGGCGAGGCAACCCCGGCGTCGCCGAGCGCCCCCGCGCCGGAGCCGCAGCAGGAGTGGGAGCTGAAACCGGATCCGGAGCCGGGGTTGGAGTCGGGATCGCGGTCCGAACAGGCGGCCCTCTCCATGAAGCTGGCTCACCCGACCGTCGCGGCGGGCGGTGAACAACTGGTCACGGGTGCCGGATTCGAGCCCGGAGCGGTGGTGCTCGTCGCGATCGACGACGACACCCGGTACGACGTGGTGGCCGATGGCTCGGGACACGTGTCCCAGGCGTTCCCGGTGTACGCCACCGCGGCCGAGGGCGCTCACAAGGTGGAGCTGCGCGCCGTGTCCGGCGGCGGGACCGCCGCGGCGGACTTCGCCGTCCGGCGTCCCTGAGGCATGCCAACTCCCTTTGTGCTCAGCCAGGTTGGGGTCTTTGCCATCTGTTGACAAGTCCTCCGCTCTCGTATTTAGGTTTGCCTTACCTAAGTCGCTACCTCGCATCGAGAAGGGTGCTCCTTCCCCATGAGACCTCTGCCGTCCGCCCGTACCGCCGCCCGCGCGGGCCTCGCCGTCACCGCCTCCGCCGCGCTCACGCTGGGCCTGGCCACCTCGGCCTCCGCCGCCACCTCGACCCGCACGATCACCGACGGGGGCACCACCTACAACCTGTCGTTGACCGCGCCCGGCACGGCCGGCGCCGCGGGCCAGGTCGTCACCGTCACGGGCTCCGGCTACAACACCAGCCAGGGCATCTACGTCGGTCTGTGCGTGGTCGACGGGGCGCAGGGCGCGGCCAAGCCCACCCCCTGCCTCGGCGGTCAGGACGAGTCCGGCTCAACCGGCGCCTCGCACTGGGTGAACAACACCTTCGGCGGCATGTTCGCCAACAGCTCCAAGTTCGGGACGGGCGGCACGTTCAGCGTGCAGATCTACGTGAAGGCCACCCTCGAGGACGGCAGCGTCTGCGGCGAGGACGTCACCTGTGCCGTCGTCACGCGCGCCGACCACTTCGACACCAACGACCGCAAGTACGACGTCCACGTCCCGATCACCTTCCAGTAACCGCCCGTCAGGCCGGGCCCCGCGCGACCGGGGCCCGGCCCTCGGCGTTCCCAGCAGAGTGCCGGGCGCACCCGACAAGTGAGGACCTCTCCATGGCAGTTGACACGCCGGCCCGGTACCGGCCGGGCCGCGCGGCCACCTCGCGCACCGGACGCAGACGCCCGGCCGCGCTCCTCGGTGCCGCCGCGCTCGTGCTCGCCTCCGTCGCCGTCGGCTCCGCCGCACAGGCCGCCGACACGCCCAGGACGGCGCTCGGCAAGGACGGCCAGAAGCTCACGGTCTCGGCCTCCGCGAACCTGGACCCCGACGGCGAGACACTCCGCGTCACCGGCGAGGGCTACGACGCGACCAAGGGCATCTACGTCGCCCTCTGCAAGGACAACGGCGACAACCGCATTCCCACCCCCTGCCTCGGCGGCGCCGACCAGACCGGCAGCGGCAGTTCCTCGAAGTGGATCGTCCCCAAGGGCGACCCCAACGAGGGCGAGCTCGCCACCCCCTACGGCGACGGCGGTACCTTCGACGTCGAGATCGACGTCAAGGCCAGGGACGGCGGCCTCGACTGCACCCAGGTCACCTGCTCGGTCGTCACCCGCGTCGACCACCGCGCCGCGGGCGACCGCTCCCAGGACGTCCGCATCCCGGTCGCCTTCGAGGGTCAGGACCCCGGCGACGGGGGCGACGGCGGCGACGGCGTGGACGTCCCGGCAGGCACCGTCAGCTACGTCAGGGCGGCCGACTTCACGGCGGCCGGCAAGCCGCTGGACGTCCTGGTGCACCCCGACTCGGGGAAGCTGTACGTCGGCGCCGACAACGTCGTCGACACCGCGGACGTCAACGAGCAGGGCCTGTACGTCCTCGACGCCGCGGACGGCAAGGTCCGCAGCCACATCTCCCAGGCGCCCGGCTCCAACGGCTCACTGGGCGGCCGCAAGGTCCCGCAGATCATCGCCCCGCTCTCCGGCGACGGCGTCGTCTTCCACTATCCGCTGCGCGGCATCGGCACCGCCAAGGACGGCGACGCGGTGGCGAAAGGTGTCTGGCTCGCCAACCCCGCCGCGGTGACCGCGGCGGGGCCGGGCACCGACGCCTCCACCGTCATCGTCCAGCAGGGCGCGGCCCTCTCCGAGATCGAGACCGCGACCGGCACGGTCGGGCGCACCCTCACCCTCGACGACGGCACCCGGCTCGGCGTGGACACCGCGCACAAGGCCGCCTGGACCGGCTTCGCGGGCGGACGGCTCAGCCGCGTCGACACCGGCTCCCTCACGGTGACCGCCACAGCCGAACTCCCCTCCGAGAACCTCTGGTTCATCACCCCCGACCCCGCCTCCGGCAACGTCTGGGTGGGCAGC
Source organism: Streptomyces spongiae (assembly GCF_009377185.1). GTDB lineage: Bacteria > Actinomycetota > Actinomycetes > Streptomycetales > Streptomycetaceae > Streptomyces > Streptomyces spongiae. Next base: position 15,368 of record NZ_VJZC01000124.1, on the reverse strand, counting down.
GGGAACTCCGTCCTCGTCTACGACGACGACGCGAAGCTGCTGAAGACCATCAAGGGGGACGACCGGGCCGTCGACGTCGCCTTCGACACCGCCACCGGCCGGGCCTTCGTCGTCTGGCAGGACAGCGGTGACACCGGCAACGGCGGTGACAACAACGGCTCCCTGGGCGTGTACGACACCACGACGTGCGCGCAGGCCGCCGAATCGGCGAAACTCCCCGGCAACCAGGGCCAGATCGGCCAGGCCGCCGTCGCCGTCACCCCGGGCGGCACCACGGTGTACGTCGCCAGCCCGGCGGAGGGCAAGGTCACCAAGCTCGACCGCCGCATGTCCCCGAAGGTCACCCAGACCCCGACGGACCAGACCGTCGACCCCGGTGACGAGGTCACGTTCGTCGCCGCCGCCGAGGGCGCCCCGGAACCCACCGTGCGCTGGCAGGTCAGCACCGACGGCGGCCAGACGTGGTCCGCGATCGAGGGCGCGACGAAGAACGCGTACTCCTTCACCGCGAAGGCGGCCCACGACGGCCGCGAGTACCGTGCCGCGTTCACCAACTCCGCCGGAACCACCCGCACCACACCGGTCACCCTCACGGTCACCGAGTCCGGCGACGACGGCGGTGGGGACGACGGAGGCGGTGACGGCGGCGAGGACAGTGAACCCTCCGGCACGAAGACCGTCACCGGCCCCGAGGGCCAGAAGCTCACCGTCACCCCGGTCAACAACCTCGCCACCGAGGGCCAGACCCTCAAGGTCACCGGATCCGGCTACGACGAGGACAAGGGCATCTACGTCGCCCTCTGCGTCGACAAGGGCGACGGCGAACTGCCCACCCCGTGCATCGGCGGCGTCGACATGACCGGCACCTCGCACTCCTCCGCGTGGATCTCCTCCAACCCCCCTGACTACGGCGAGCAGTTGGCGATCCCGTACGGCGACGGCGGCACCTTCGAGGCCGAGCTCACCATGGACGCCAAGGACGACTTCACCGACTGCTTCAAGGCGACCTGCGTCCTGGCGACCCGTGCCGACCACACCCTCTCCGGCGACCGCTCGCAGGACGTCAAGGTGCCCGTGAGCTTCGTCGGCCAGGACCCGGTGGACACCGACGACGGCAGCGGTGACACGGGCGGAGGCGACACCGGCGGCACGACCGGCGGGTCGGGCTCCACGTCCGGTTCGGGTTCCGCCTCGGACCCGACCACCACCGGAGGCAGCCTCGCCACCACGGGCGTCACCGTCCTGACACTCGCCTCGGTGGCCGCTCTGCTCACCGCGGCGGGCTGGTTCGCCTACTGGCGCGGACGCGCAGGGGCGGCCGAGAAGGCGTAGCGCGAAGAGGCTCCCCGCACGTGGCGGGGAGCCTCTTGGCGTCTCTTCTGAATCGGTGCCGTCACCGCCGTGTGCGACGGGCGCAGTGCGTCGCCGCGCGTGCGGACAGCAGGCCGATCTGCGCGGCGGCCTCGTTCGGGGTGCGGGCGGGTCCCGCGAACAGCAGACGCACGTCCTCGTGCGTGTGGGCGTGTTCGAGCCGGAGTACGAGACCGTACTGGTCGAGGCGGACGGCACGGACCCGCGTCACCGAGAGCAGAAGCCGGGGCGGGGCCAGCCGGGACAGGACGGTCACCGTCTCCGTGTGGGCGGTGTCGAGGTGGGTGAGCAGTTTCGCCTCGTACGCGGTCAGGGGGTCCGGCTCCGCGGCCGTGAACTCGTCGAACTCCAGATGGGTCGTCCCGTCGGCCGTTTCGAGCGCCACGGCGGTGGGCCGGAAGAGCAGCCGGTCCTGGTTCCGGCTGGTGAGCCGGCCTTCCAGGGTGACGCGGGCGCGCACCCGGTCCCGTACGGCGACGGGCGCCACATCGGTCAGTTCGACGACGGCGCCGAGGCGTTGGCCCGACGTGGCGGCGAGCTCGGCGGTGACATGCCCCCCGGTCGGGTCCTCCAGCGTCAGCTGCCCCGTCTCGTCCACGCTGTGCAGACCGATCAGCTCGATGACGTGCCCCGGTGTGGTGACGGTCAGCGAGGTCGCCGCGGCGAGAACGGAACGGGCACGCTGGGCCGGGGTCGGCTCCTCCGGCTGGTCCTGGTCCGACTGGTCCGACATCCATTCCCTCCGTGATGATGCAAGGCTTCTAGATTAGGTAAGCCTTACCTTAGTTAATCACGAGTGTAGGGTCAGTCAAGGGGTTTCGGTCAAGGCATTGAGGGGTCGTCGCACCTGACCGCCCGGCGCGTCCTCCTGTTCAATGGAGCTGTACGGCATCGGTCCGCCGAAAGGAGTCGCCGTGTCCCCTGCGGTCGTGCCGCCCGTCGGGGCGCGCATCCGGCAGGTGCGCGTGGAGCGTGGGATGAGCCTGCGGGCGCTGGCCCGCGAGATCGGCGTGTCGGCGAGCCTCGTGTCGCAGATCGAGACCGGCAAGAGCCAACCGTCGGTCAGCACCCTGTACGCGATCACGACCGCCCTCTCCATCTCCGTGGAGGCACTCTTCGACACGCGTGACGCCGTCCCCACGGCCCCCGTGGCCCCCACGGCGGCCGCCTCCGCCGTGCCCCCGACCGTGCTCCACGCCCTGGCCGCCTTCGCCGCCGACCCCGGCCGTCGCATCGGGCCGCTGGTCGGAGCGGGAGAGCGGGAGGCACTGGGGCTGGACTCGGGGGTCGTATGGGAACGTCTCGGCCATGTTCCGGGGGCGGACGTGGACTTCCTGCTCGTGACCTACCGTCCCGGCGGCTCCTCCTCGGGATCCGGCGGGCTGATGCGGCACGCGGGCACGGAGTACGGCTATCTGACCTCCGGCGAGCTCGTCCTCACTCTCGGTTTCGAGGAGTACACCGTCCGCCCCGGCGACGCGGTCTGCTTCGAGTCGACGACCCCGCACCGCTACCGCAACGATGGTGAGGTACCCGCGGTTGGCGTCTGGTTCGTGTTCAGTAGCACTTGACACTTTCTCCGAGCGGTCGTTCACTCCGGATGGGGGTGGTCGCCATGGCGATCCGTACGTTCGGACCCAATGCCGTCGACTGGGAAGAGCGCGTCGACCTGGACCGGCTGCGCAAGGAGCGCCTGTCCCGGCTGCACAGCGCGCTGAACGTCTCCTCGCTCGGAGCCGTGCTCAGCTTCGACTTCGCCAACATCCGCTACATGTCCGCGACCCACATCGGCACCTGGGCCATGGACAAGCTCATCCGCTTCGCCCTGCTCGTGCGCGGCGGGGAACCGATCGTCTGGGACTTCGGCTCCGCCGCCCGCCACCACCAGCTCTACAACCCGTGGCTGGACTACAGCGACGGCAAGGAAGGCCCGCCGACCGGCGCCCGCGCGGGCATCTCCACCCTCCGGGGCGCCTTCCACCCGGACGCCGGGATCGCCGAGGACGTCGCCGCCAAGATCGCCACCGTGCTGCGCGAGCACGGTCTGGCGGGCGAACCGCTGGGCGTCGACCTCGTCGAGATGCCGATCCTCACGGCCCTGCGTGCCGAGGGCATCGACGTCGTCGACGGCCAGCAGGTCTTCCTCGCCGCCCGCCGCACCAAGACCCGCGATGAGATCTCCCTGCTCACCCAGGCATGCGCGATGGTCGACGCCGCCTACGAGGAGCTGTACGGCTTCCTGCGGCCCGGCGTCCGCGAGAACGAGTGCGTCGGGCTCGTCAGCAAGGTCCTCTACGACCTCGGCAGCGAGTACGTCGAGGGCGTCAACGCGATCTCCGGGGAACGCTGTTCACCGCACCCGCACGTCTACAGCGACCGCTTGGTCCGCCCCGGCGACCCCGCCTTCTTCGACATCCTGCACAGCCACCTCGGCTACCGCACCTGCTACTACCGCACGTTCGCCGTCGGCAGCGCCTCCACCGCACAGCGCGACGCCTACGTCCGCTGCCGCGAGTACATGGACGAGGCCATCGCCCTGGTGCGCCCGGGCGCCACCACCGCCGACATCGTGCGGGTGTGGCCGCGCGCCGAGGAGTTCGGGTTCCCCGACGAGACGGCCGCCTTCGCCCTCCAGTACGGCCACGGGGTCGGCCTGTCGATCTGGGAGAAACCCATCTTCAGCCGCCTCGTCTCCCTCGACCACCCCGAAGTCCTCGAAGAGGGCATGGTGTTCGCGCTGGAGACCTACTGGCCGGCCGCCGACGGCTGGTCGGCCGCCCGCATCGAGGAGGAAGTCGTCGTCACCGCCGACGGCTGCGAGGTCATCACCAAGTTCCCCGCCGAGGAACTCCTGGTCGCCGGCCGCAAGTACTGGACGGTCGGCGGCGAGCTCAACACCCGCCGCGAGGCCCAGTCCCACCTCAACACCCGTAGGAACGGGAGTGCCTGATGGGTACTCAGGTGCGGGATCAGGCGCAGGAGCTGCTCACGCTGTACGAGCGGATGGCCCTCGTACGGCGGACGGAGAAGGCCGCCCACGACCTGTTCCTGTCCGGCCTGGTCAAGGGCACCACCCACCTGGCCGCCGGACACGAGGCGATCGCCGTCGGCGCGAGCGCGGCCCTGCGCGCCGACGACTACGTCTTCGCCACCTACCGGGGCCACCACCACACCCTCGCCCGCGGCGCGACCCCCGAGGAGTGCCTCGCCGAGCTGATGAGCCGGGCCACCGGGCTGTGCCGGGCCAAGGGCGGCTCCATGCACCTCACCAAGGCCGCGACGGGCATGCTCGGCTCGTACGCCATCGTCGGCGCCCATCTGCCGATGGCGGTCGGCGCTGCCTGGTCGGCCCGGCTGCGGGGGACCGGCCAGATCGCGGTGGCCTTCTTCGGGGACGGCGCCACCAACATCGGCGCCTTCCACGAGGCGCTCAATCTGGCGGCGGTGTGGAAGTTGCCGGTGCTGTTCGTGTGCGAGAACAATCTTTACATGGAGTACACGCCCATCGCCGACGTCACCGCGGTCGCGCGGCCGGCGGCCGACCGGGCGTCCGCGTACGGCATCCCGGGCGAGACCGTCGATGGCAACGACGTCGTGCTCGTCCGGGAGGCGGTGTCCCGGCTGGCGGAGCGGGCCCGGGCCGGAGACGGTCCCGCCCTGCTGGAGGCCGAGACGTACCGCCACTTCGGGCACAGCCGGGCCGACCCGGCGACGTACCGCCCGGCGGAGGAGGTCGAGCGGTGGCTCAAGCACGACCCTCTGGATGTCGCGCGCGGACAGCTCACCGAGCTGGGGGTGCCGACAGAGACGCTCGCCCAGGCCGACGAGCGCGTACGTGACGTCGTACAGAAAGCAGTCGACGCCGCGAAGGCCGCGCCCGGCCCCGATCCGCGCGAGGCACTGACCGACGTGTGGGCGGACGGAGGCGCGGCATGGCGGACGTGATCGACGGACAGCCGGCCATCCAGCGGCAGATCACCTACCGGGAGGCGGTCGCCGAGGGCATCGCGCGTGAGATGCGGCGCGATCCGGCGGTCGTGTGCCTCGGTGAGGACATCGCGGCCGCGGGCGGGGTGTTCAAGACGACGGTCGGGCTGCTGGAGGAGTTCGGGCCCGGGCGGGTGTGGGACACGCCCATCTCCGAACAGGCCATCGTGGGCGCCGCGATGGGAGCCGCGATGACCGGCATGCGACCCGTCGCCGAGATCATGTTCTCCGACTTCCTCGCCTGCTGCTGGGACTACCTCGCCAACGAGATCCCGAAGGTCCGCTACATGACGGGCGGTCAGGTCACCGTGCCGCTCGTGGTGCGCACCGCGAACGGCGGCGGGCTCGGCTTCGGCGCCCAGCACTCGCAGGCCACGGAGAACTGGGCGTTCACGATCCCCGGCCTGAAGATCGCCGCACCGGCGACGCCCGCCGACGTGATCGGCATGATGGCCGCCGCGATCCGCAGCGACGACCCGGTGGTGTTCTTCGAACACAAGGGGCTCCTGGCGTCCAAGGGCGCGCCCCCGCCGCCGGACCACGTCGTCGAGCTGGGCCGCGCCGCCGTGGTCCGCGAAGGCGGTGACGTCACGCTCGTCGCCCTGGCCTCGATGGTGCCGGTGGCCTTGGAAGCCGCACAGCGACTGGACGAGGAGGGCATCGAGGCCGAGGTCGTCGACCTGCGCTGTCTGGTGCCCCTGGACATGAGCACCGTCCTCGCCTCACTCGCCCGGACCTCGCGGCTCGTCACGGTCGAGGAGAACCCGTACCAGGGCGGCTGGGGCGGCACGCTCGTCTCGGTCGTCGCCGACGAGGGCTTCGGCCTGCTGGACGCGCCGGTGCGCCGGGTGGCGGGGGAGTGCGTCCCGCTGCCGTTCGCCGACGCCCTGGAGGAACAGGTGATACCCACCGTCGACAAGGTCGTGGCAACGGTCCGCGCTCTCGCCGCGTACTGACCTCGGCCCTGTCGCCAAGCCGCACCCCTCACCCGCACGCCGTACCGAACACCCTGGGAGGAAAGGCGATGACCAACCGGATGCTCCTGCGCTCGGGCCACGTCCTGACGATGGACCCGGCCATCGGGGACCTGCCCCAGGGCGACGTCCTCATCGAGGACGGGAAGATCACGGCCGTCGAGCGCGCGATCGACGCCGACGTGGACGCCGAAGTCCTCGACATGACGGGGAGGATCGTGATCCCCGGCTTCGTCGACACCCACCGCCACACCTGGGAGGCGCCCATCCGCGGCTGCGCTCCCAACGCCACCCTCGACGACTACTTCGTGGACGTCCTCGACACGTTCGCCCCGGTCTACACCCCCGAGGACGTGTACGCGGGCAACCTCGCGGGCACCCTGGAGTGCCTCAACGCGGGCATCACCACGCTCGTCGACTGGTCACACATCAACAACACGCCCGAACACCCCGACGCCGCGATCCAGGCCCTCACCGAGACCGGCATCCGCGCCCAGTACGCGTACGGCAGCGCCAACACCTCGCTCACCGACTACTGGTTCGACAGCAAGATCGCGATCCCGGGCGACGACGTACGCCGTATCCGCAGCCAGTACTTCGCCTCCGACAGCGGCCTGCTGACCATGGCCCTGGCCACGCGCGGCCCGGGGTTCTGCACCAACGAGGTCGTCAGCTCGGAGTGGGGCCTCGCCCGCGAACTCGGCATCCCCATCACCGTGCACGTCGCGATGGGCCGGCTGGCCGGCCGCTTCGGCATGGTCAAGCAGCTGAACGACCTCGGCCTGCTCGGCCCCGACACCACCTACGTCCACTGTTGCTACCTCCACGAGGACGAGTGGCAGATGGTCGCCGACAGTGGCGGCACCGTCTCCATCGCCCCCCAGGTGGAGATCCAGATGGGGCACGGCTGGCCGCCCGTGATGCAGGCGATCGAGCACGGGCTCAGGCCGTCCCTGAGCATCGACGTCGTCACCACCGTGCCCGGCGACATGTTCACCCAGATCCGCGCCGCCTTCGGCGCCGAACGCGGCCGGCTCAACAGCGACTGCTGGCACGCCAACCTACCCGTTCCCAAAACCATGTTGACGGCACGTCAGATGCTGGAGATCGCCACACTCAACGGCGCCCACGTGGCCGGCCTGGAGGACCGCACCGGCTCCCTCACCCCCGGCAAGCGGGCCGACGTGGTCGCCCTCGACGCCACCGCGCTCAACATGGCGCCCGTGCACGACGCGGTGGCCGCGGTCACCCTCAGCGCGGACGTGTCCAACGTGGAGACGGTCATCGTCGACGGTGTGGTCCACAAGCGCGACGGCCGGCTGCTCGCCGACGTCGGCCGCGCCCGCCGCCTGGTCGAGGAGTCCCGAGACCGGCTGGTGGCCGCCACGGAGGCGAGGAAGCAGCAGGCATGACCAACCACTTGGTGCGGCGCGCCGCCGAGGCACCCCGACTGCCGTACGACAGCGGCGGTTTCCGGCGATGGGCCGTCATCGGCGAGGAGGACGGCAGCGTCCACACCGGCTTCGGGCTGTGCGACCTGCGGCCCGACGGCCGAGTGGGCGCCCACGTCCACTCGTACGAGGAGAGCTTCCACATCCTCTCCGGGACCGTGATCCTCGACGTGCCCGACGGCTCGTTCGTCCTTGAGGAGGGCGATTACGGTCTGCTCCCGACGGGCGTGCCGCACGCCTGGCGCGGCGGCGGGGACACCGCCGCCCGCTGGGCCGACATGCTGGCGCCGGTGCCGCGCGCCCGCTACGGGTACGACACCCAGGCGGTGCCCGCGCTGCCGGAACACGAGCCGGTCCGTATCGACGTCCGCGACCCGCGCACCCGCTCCTTCGGCCACTTCGAGGCCGCGCAGATGGACCCCGGGAAACAGTCCCAGGACCTCCTCGCCGTGTCGGCGAGCATGCGCACCGCGCTGCTCGTCTACAGCGGGATCACGGTGAAGATGATGGTGGACGGCGATCTGGGAGCGGTGGCCTCGACGATGTTCATGGTGCAGTACGCGCCTGATGGCGTCGCGGGCACGCACGACCACCCCTTCGAGGAGACCTATCTGTTCCTGGAAGGCGCCGTGAACGCCACCTTCGACGGCGAGAGTTACCTGCTCGGGCCCGGCGACACCGCCTGGGCGGGCGCCGGTTGCGTGCACGGCTTCTCCAACGCCGGGAACACGCCGTTGCGTTGGCTGGAGACACAGGCGCCACAACCACCGTCACGGCACTCGTACCGGTTCACCCGGGACTGGGACTACCTGAGCCGGGTGCTGGAGGAAGAGTCATGAGCCGCGGTGTCGTCGTCATCGGAGGTACGTCCGGGATCGGCCGGGAGATCGCCCGGCACCGCGCCGAGCGCGGCGACGAGGTCGTGCTCACCGGGCGCGACGCGGACCGGGCCCGCACCGTCGCCAAGGAGGTCGGCGCGGCCCGGGGCCTCGGCCTCGACCTGTCCCGGCCGCGTGAGATCGCCGGAGCGCTCACGGACGTGGGGCGCGTCGACCACCTGGTCCTCGCCGGGGTCTCCCGCGACGCCAACAGCGTCACCGAGTACGACATCGACGCGGCCATCCACCTGGTCACCCTCAAACTCGTCGGCTACACGGAGGTCGTGCACGCGCTCCGGACACGGCTGCACGAGGACAGCGCCATCGTGCTGTTCGGCGGCCAGGCGAAGGAGCGGCCCTACCCGGGCGCCACCACCGTCGCGACGGTCAACGCGGGCGTGACCGGCCTCGTGAACACCCTCGCCACCGAACTGGCCCCGATCCGCGTCAACGCCGTCCACCCGGGCGTCGTCGGCGACAGCCCCTTCTGGTCGGACAAGCCCCAGGACATCCTGATCGCCAACACACCCACGGGCCGGCTGGCCACCATGCGGGACGTGGTCGACGCGGTGGACTTCCTCCTCGGCAACCGGTCGGTCAACGCGGTGAACCTGAACGTGGACGGGGGCTGGCTGCTGCGGTGAGTGGGGGCGCGAGGCCAGCGCTTGACGCCCACCCCGCCGCAACCCCGCCGCAACTCCTCGTCTCGGCACGGCAGTTGCCCCCGCCGGGCCGTGCCCGGCGGGGGCAACCTTCCTGTCCAGTACCCGGACCGCCGCCACGGCTACGCGGGCGGCTTGAGCGGGTCGTGGCCCAGTGTCATCAGCCGGTGCCGGCGGCCGGTGTCCTCGGCCACCGGCTCGTTCTCCTCGTCCTGCTGCGCGGTGACCGTGTCCACCACCTCGTACATGACACGGATGTCGTCGCCGGTGAGGTCCGTGCGCCGCTTCTGCAGGATCGCCAGGACGTGCTGACCGGTGGGCGTGCCCGCCTGCTCGGGCAGCGGTTCGGTCTCCTCGGCGGCGTCGCGGACCCGTAGCCAGGCCGCCAGCTCCTGGGAGGTCATGTTCACCACGCGGTGGAACTCGTCCCACAGCGCGTCGAGTTCAAGGGCGTCGGTCATGGGGTGCCCCTTTCGTGCGGCACTTCGGGCCTCGGCCTCAGCCCTCGCGCGGCCAGTCCTCGGCCTGGAACATCCAGCGCTGCTTCTCCAACTCGGCGGTGAGGGAGATCAGCAGGTCCTGGGTGACCCGGTCGGAGTGCTCGGTCGTCTCGATCCGGGTGCGCAGTCGCCCGATGGCCGACTCCAGCGCCTCCACGAGGAGGTGTACGACCTCGGTGTCCCGCAGCCACCCGTCCTTCGGGCTCTGCAGGGCGAACCGTGACGCGACGGTCTCCGGGCGGCCGTCGGGAGTGATACCCAGTGCGGCCGCTCGCTCGGCGACCGTGTCGGCGTACGAACGGGCCGTGTCCACCACCTCGTCGAGCTGGAGGTGGATCGAGCGGAACCTCGGGCCCACGATGTTCCAGTGGGCCTGCTTTCCGATGAGTGAGAGCCCCAGCAGATCCACCAGGGTGTCCTGCAAGGCTTCCCCGGTGGCCCGGAGGGCGGGCTCGGGGAGCGTACTCGTCACTGCCGTCATCGTGCGTTACTCCTCCTCGTCGTCTTGTGCCGGGCCGTGCAGGTGTTCTGGGAAGGCCCGGCGATACGGAGCAGCGCGGCGCGTTCCTCCTCGCACAGACCGCCCCAGACGCCCGCCAACTGTCTGCTGCTGAGCGCCCAGGAGAGGCACTGGCTGATCACCGGGCAGCGGGAACAGACACGCTTGGCGGCGGCGATGTCCCTGAGAGCCGGACCCGACGTGCCCACGGGGAAGAACAGATCAGGGTCCTCTCCCACGCAGGCCGCACTCCGCAACCACTCCATGAAGGCGCGGGTGCCCAGGACGGATGGGGGAAAACACGGCACCCCGGCGGCGAAGGTCGTCACGATTCCCGCCTGCCAGGGCACGCGCCGTCATGCGCGTTGTCGTTTCACAGAACCCACACATAGCCCTGTCAAACCTTGAAGTCTCAAGCGTTACGCTCACCAACAGCCGAGTGGCCGGGAGCGGCCCGTCCGCTGTGCCACTCGTTCCCCCCACACAGCACAGGAGAATCGGTGTGCAAGACCTCGACGTAGTGGTGATCGGCGGAGGCTACGCGGGCGTCCGGCTCGCGAAACGGCTGGACGGGACGGCGCGGGTCACACTGGTGGACCGCAAGGAGGTCTTCTTCCACCGTATAGCCTCCCTGCGCGCAGGCGTGCACCGGGAGTGGACGGCGACCCCCTTCATCCCCTACGACCGGCTGCTCCGCAACGGCCGCGTGGCCGTGGGCAAGGTCGTCCGCATCGACACCACCGAGCGGCAGGTGGCCCTGGCCACGGGCGAGCGGCTCCCGTACGACGCGGTGGTGATCGCCACCGGCGCCGACTACCCCGAACCCGCCCGCTTCGTCGGCAGCACCACCGAGGAGGCGGCCAAGTCGTTCGCCGCGCACCAGCAGAAGATCGCGGCCGCCGAGCACGTCCTCGTCGTCGGAGGCGGGCCCTCCGGTGTCGAACTCAGCGCCGAGGTACGCCTGGCCCGGCCGGACGCCCGGGTCACCCTCGCCCACTCCGGGCCGACGCTGCTCAACCGTACGGGCAGCGAGCGGGCCGGCCGCAAGGCGCGCTCCTGGCTGGAGGCCCACGACGTGGAGGTGCGGCTCGACGCCTTCATGTCCCCCGGCAACGACTTCGGCACCTACCGCGACGCCCGCGGCACCGTCATCGACGCCGACCTCTCCTTCTGGGCGACCGGCACCACGCCCAACACGCTCTGGCTGCGGCTGGGCGGGCACGGCGACTGGCTGAACCCGTCCGGGCACGTGAAGGTCGACCGGACACTCCGGGTCGAAGGGCACGTGGACGTGTTCGCGGTCGGTGACGTCAACGACGCCACCGAGCTCAAGATCACCCCTGCCGCGCTCGCCCAGGCGGACCTGGCCGCCTGGAACATCCGCACCTACCTGCAGAGTGCCGGCAAGCACCGGAAGGAGCCCCGCTTCTACCGGCCGGTCCACCGCACCCCGCTCATCGTGCCCTTCGGCCCGGCCGACGGCGTGACCATGGTGCCCGTGCCGGGCGGTGAGACCGCGGTCCTCGGCGGCCGCACCTCCACCCTCGCCAAGGCCAAGACCCTCATGACGCCGTTCATGAGGCGCCAGCTCGGGTACACCGCGGCCTGACGTACGGACCGGGGACCGGGAGGGCGGCAGGGCGAGGCCGCCGTGCTAAAAGGTGTGGCCATGGAGACCGAGCCGATCACCCTGTCCACGCCGCGGCCCGTGCGGCGGCCGACGCTGGTGCAGGGCTGGCACGAACTGACCTTCCTGCACTGGCCGGTGGACCCCGACCGGGTGGCCGGGCTCCTGCCGCCCGGCACCCGCCCGGACACCCTCGACGGGGTCACCTACGTCGGCCTGGTCCCCTTCCTGATGCGCGGCGTGGGCCTGGGACCCGGCCCCGGCCTGCCGTACCTCGGAACGTTCTGCGAGACGAACGTACGGCTGTACTCCGTGGACGGCCACGGCCGACGCGGCGTCGTGTTCCGCTCCCTGGACGCGGCCCGGCTCATACCCGTGCTGGTGGGCCGGCTCGGCGTACGCCTGCCCTACCTCTGGTCGAGGATGCGACTGCGCCGCGAGAACGACGTGATCACCTACACCAGCCGTCGACGACCGTCCGCGGGCCGCCCGGGAGCGGCCAGCCGCACCGTGGTGAGGACCGGAGCCCCCATAGCGCGGCCCACGCCGCTGGAACAGTTCCTCACCGCCCGCTGGGGACTGCACGTCCCCTGGCACGGCCGCACGGTCCACCTGCCGAACGAGCACGCGCCCTGGCCGCTGCACCGGGCCGAACTGCTCGACCTGGACGATGACCTGCTCACGGCCGCCGGCCTGCCGCCCATGACGGAACCACCGGTCAGCGTGCTCTACTCGCCGGGCGTCACCGTCCGCTTCGGCACGCCCTCCGCCCTCGGGCCCCTCTGATGGATCTCAGCTCATCACGACCCGGTCCACGAACCCGGTCACGTCCGCCAGCACCTCGTCCTTGTTCGTCTCGTTGAACACCTCGTGCCGCGCGCCCGGATAGACGCGCTCCACCCAGTCGGCGCCACGCAGTTCCTCGATGCCCGTACGGCTGCCGGACAGCGGCACGATCCTGTCGTCGTCCCCGTGCACCCACAGCAGGGGGAGCCGTCCGACGTCACCGTGCTTGGAGATCGTTTCCAGGGCGCGGACGGTCGCCTTCAACGTCGGGCGCTTGAACGGGCCGTGCCACACCAGCGGATCGGCCGCGTACACGGCACCGACCTCCGGGTCGCGGGACAGCAGGTCCGTGTCGATCGGCACGTCCGGCAGCTCGTCGTACGCGAGGAGCGTGTGCGGCAGTTCCCAGACGCCGAGCACCGGGCCCGACAGGACGAGCGCGGCAAGTCCGGCACCGTACCGCTGGGCGTACCGCGCCGCGATCAGCCCGCCCATGGAGTGCCCGATCAGCACGACGGGAACTCCGGGATAAGCGGCCCGGGCCAGCTCCTCCACCGCGTGCACGTCACTGACCACGTCCTCGAAGTCCTCGACCAGCACCCGCTCGCCCGCCGACTTCCCGTGCCCTATGTGGTCGGGCCCGAACACGGCGGCCCCGTGGGCGGTGAGCACGTCGGCGACGTACTCGTACCGGCCGATGTGCTCGCCGTAGCCGTGCACCAGCAGCGCCACGTACCGCGGCCGTTCGCAAGGCCACTCACGTGCGACGACGCTTCCCGTGGTCCCGGTGACGGTGTGTTCGCGTGAGTCGGCCATGTCTCCTCCGGCTGCGTCGGTGAGGTACCCGGGCGATCTTGCCAGGGAGCCACGCGGGGGTCCACGGTGCGCGGCCCGGTCGGCCCGATTCCGCCACCGGCAGGGGCCACCTGTCGAGACGGTCCTGTCGCGCCGAGATAGGTGGGCATAGCATCGGTGCCCGCATGAACACGATGACGCTCTGGCACATAACCCCGGCCGAATTCGCGGTGCTCGCCTTCGCGGCCCTGCTCGTCGGCTTCTCGAAGACGGCCGTCAGCGGGGCCAACACGGTCAGCCTCGCGATCTTCGCGGCCGTCCTGCCCGCCCGGGAGTCGACCGGCGTCCTGCTGCCGATCCTGATCGTCGGCGACGTACTCGCCGTGCTGACCTACCGGCGGCACGCCCACTGGCCCACCCTCTGGCGGCTGTTCCCCGCCGTCGGCGCGGGCGTCGTGCTCGGCACGGTGTTCCTGCTGTGGGCGGACGACGAGATCGTACGGACCTCGATCGGCGCGATCCTGCTGCTGATGGCCGCGGTCACGGTGTGGCGCCGCCGCACCGCCGAGAAGGAGGAGGACCCCGACGAGGTGACCACACGGGCGGGCCGCGCCAAGGCCCGGTCGTACGGCGTCCTCGGCGGCTTCACCACGATGGTCGCCAACGCCGGCGGCCCCGTGATGTCGATGTACCTGCTCTCGGCGGGCTTCCGGAAACTCGGCTTCCTGGGGACGTCCGCCTTCTTCTTCCTCATCGTCAACGTGTCCAAGGTGCCCTTCAGCGCCGGCCTCGGCCTGATCGACGGCCCCTCGCTCCTCCTCGACGCCGCCCTCGCCGTGTTCGTCGTGCCGGGGGCCCTGCTCGGCAAATGGGCGGTGAACCGCATCAACCAGCGCCTCTTCGAGCAACTCGTCATCGCGGCGACGGTGGTGGGCGGAGTGCAGCTCCTGGTCCGCTGAGGTGGGGCGGCGGCAGCCTTTCGCGAGAACCTCAGCCGCCGCTCCGCCCCCGCGGATGCCTGCGCAGCAGATACGTGTCCATGATCCAGCCCTTCCGCTCGCGGGCCTCGGAGCGCAGCCGCTCGATGCGGGGGGCCGTGTCCGCGAGAGGGCCGGAGACGAGGATCTCGTCCGGGGTGCCTATGTAGGCACCCCAGTAGATGTCGATGGATTCGTCGGCGTACTGCCGGAAGACCTGGTGGGCGTCGAGCATGACCACCACGTCGTCCACGTCCTCGGGGAACCCCTCGGCCAGCCGGCGCCCCGTGGTGATCTGGACGGGCCGGGCCACCCGGTTCAGCCCCGTGCGGTGCCGGGCCGCGAGGGCGGACACGCTGCTGATACCGGGCACGACGTCGTACTCGAAGGCCACGACGCCACGGTCCAGGACCTCCTCCAGGATCCCGAGCGTGCTGTCGTACAGCGAGGGATCGCCCCACACCAGGAACGCGCCGCTCTCCTCCTCGCCCAGCTCCTCGGCGATGAGCCGCTGGTAGACGTCGGCGCGGGCACTGCGCCAGTCACCGACGGCAGGGGAGTACGCGGCACCCTCGGCGCTCCGGTCCCGCTCGGGGTCGCGTGCCTCGACCAGCCGGTACGTCCCCTCCGGTATGTGCGCGTCGAGGAGGTCACGGCGCAGCTGGACGAGGTCCGACTTCACCTCGCCCTTGTCCAGGATGAAGAACACGTCCGTGCTCTTCAGCGCCTTGACCGCCTGCAGGGTCAGCTGGTCGGGATCGCCCGCCCCGATGCCGATGACATGAATCTTTCGCACGCCTCCGAGTCTGCCGCACCTCACTGACAATCCGGTGGGGTGCCTACGCCGCCCCACCCCCGCGC
>NZ_VJZC01000123.1 GCF_009377185.1 Streptomyces spongiae | reverse complement strand
CCGATGGACCGATCCCCCGCCCACGGTCCGACCACGGCCGGGTCCCCGCCGGGCTCGCCAGCCCCAGTCGCGTGAGGAACTGCTGCAGTGTGAAGGCCGCCATGCCGAGGGTCACGGCGTTGCCGGGGACCTGGGACGGCTCGACGGTGAGGCGGGGCAGCGAGCCGGGCAGGACGTGGTGGACGAGTTCCTCGCGCACCGCGGGGAGGAGCCATTCGGCCAGGGCCTTGGAGGCCCAGCCGGTGAGGGTGACGCTGGGGACGTTGAGCATGTTGACCAGGTCGCCGAGGGCCGCGGCGAGGTAGTGCGAGGTGCGCTGGGCGAGGTCCCTCAGTGCCGGGTCGCCCGCGGCGAGGCCGTCCGCGACCGCCTCGACGAAGTCACGCTGCCGTGACTGCCGCAGGGTGGGGTGGCCCGGGTCGATCTCCGCGAGGGTCGTCCGCAGACCAGGTGCGCCGAGATACGCCTCGACGCAGCCGCGCCGACCACAACGGCACGGTCGGCCGTCCAACTGCAGCAGGGTGTGGCCCCATTCACCGGCGTTGTTGGTGCTGCCGCGGATCAGTGAACCGTCGATGGCGATGCCGGTGCCGACGCCGGTGCCGAGGTTGACGACGGCCATGGTGTCGACGACGCGCCCCGCACCGAACCACATTTCGGACAGGATCACCGCCTTCAGCGGATTGTCGACATACACGGGGACCAGGAGGCTGTGCGCCAGCATCTTCTCGATGTGTACGTCGCGCCAGTCCCAGTTCGGCGCGAAGACCGAGACGCCGGCCTCGGGATGGACATGACCCGGCATGCTGACACCGACACCGATGATGTGCTCGTGCTCGGCTTCCCCGGCCGCGACGGCCGACTCGATCGCGCGGACGACCCCGTCGACGACGTAGGCGGGGTCGTTCTCGTGCTCGTCGAGCGCGACCTCGCCGTGGCCGAGCGTGCCGAGCGCGAGGTCGTACACCGTGGCGTCGACGTAGGTCTCGGCGACGTCGACGCCCACGATGCGGCCGCGGTCGGGGTCGATGCTGAGCCGCTCCTGCGGCCGTCCCCCGGTGTTGTTCTCCACCGTGGCGATGCGCAGGACACCTTCGGACAGGAACTCGGTGACCAGTGTCGCCACGGTCGCCGGGCTGAGTCCGGTGTGCTTGGCGAGCTCCTGACGGGTGGACGGTCCGAGTTCGAACAAAGCGTGCAGAACCTCGAACCGGTTCTCGTTCCGAAGATCCCGGGCCGTGCGCCGCGCCACCATTCCCCCTCAGCCGTCTCAGCCGTCTCAGCCGCCTCAGCCGTCTGGAGACTCCAGCCGCAGTGTACGGAGCTCCGGATCGCCCGGCCCGGCGGCGCCCCGTACCAACAGGGTCAGCCCGGACCAGCCTGACGGGATCCATAGTATGTTCGAATCACCGCCGGAGAAGGTAGGCCGATCACCTACCCAGACACGACCCACGCACTCCCCGGCGGCCCATCCGGTCACGCGGATCTGCGACCCGTCCAGGCGCACCAGGAAACCGTCGTCGGACGGCGGCAGGTCGACGTCGAGCCACGCCTCCTCTCCCGGTTCCAGGGCGAGCGGCAGGTGGACCTCCTGAGCGGGGCCGGCCCCGGCGGCGAACCCGGTCAGCAGGTCGTCGTCCTGTACGGCGCACGTCCAGTCTGTGACCGGATCGAGGGCGAGCAACTCGGCATGCAGACCACCGCCACTGGGGTGGTGCGGCATCGTGACCGAGAGCTGATGGGTTCCGGCGGACAGCAGGACCCAGGGGTCCTCGGCGGTGACGGTACGCGGCTCGCCGTCGTCCACGCTCACGCGCAACGGCTCGACCACACCCCGCAGGTGCAGCGCCGACGCGGTGTCCGACCGGATGTCGCGCGTATAGGTGACGGGCAGGCCGACACGAGTGCTGCTCCAACCGCCGAGCACGCGGGTCGGCGCGGGCAGGCCCGCCCAGTGTCCGTGCACCGACCACAACGCCGACACGTCCGTCACGTCCCGGACCGCCCACAGGGTGCCGAGTCCACGCAGTGCGCCGAGGCGGAGGGCCGGCAGGCGCGCGTCGTCGAAGTTCGCGTGCCCCCAGATCTCCACGACGGCCTCGACGGCGACACGACCGGTCGCCTCACGCACGTCGATCCGCCGGCCCGCACCGAATCCGGCGATCGTCGGATGCACCCGCCCGGCCACCGACAGGTCGACGATGTCCGCCCCGCCGACGAGCAGCAGTTCGTCGACGCCCGTCAGATCCGCCGTGGTCCGGTAGGTTCCACGCCCCCGGTACACACCGAGCGACTCCAGCGTGGGAGGCAGCTCGTGCGCGCCCGCCTGCGCCTCGGGGGCGACGGCCGCTCGCCGCCGCACGTCCTCCCGTACGACGGTGGGCGGCGTCGTGCTCCTGCTCCGCAGGGGTGGTGCGTCGGTCAGATGCACCGTGCCGTCCCGGTCCGTCGCGCGGAGGCGTGCGGCGTCGGTCGGTGCCAGCGCGACGAACGTCAGCCCGTCGACGGTCGTCCGCTCGGGCGCACCGACGGCCGGCGCCGGGATCTCGACCCGGCTTCCGCCCAGGACGACGGTGACCGCCACCTCGGACGAGAACGTCAGCACGCCGTCCGCCGCCGCCACCAGATCCGCGGACGCGAGGGCGAGCGTCCCGTCGTAACCCCAGGGCCGCAGCGGTACGTCCACCAGCATCAGCGGACACGAGTCCGGGGCGACGGCGACCGGCACGCCGTTCACGACGGCCGTACCCGCGTCCTTTTCCGTACCCGCATTCTCTTCCGTATCCGCCGTACCGAGATGAGGTACGACGATGAGCTGCCCACCTCCGTCGAGGTCCAGGGCCGATGGCGACGAACTGGTCGGGAAGTCGGCGGCCACCGGCACACGCGGCACGGTCGAGGTGGCGAGCGCCAGTCTCGAACCGAGGGTGTCGATGACCCGCGCGAGCACCTGGCCCTGGGCGAACTCGGGCCGTTCGGCACCGGTCGACGAGACGTACCCGCCGAAGTCGTAGCCGTGGCTCATGAAGTTGCCAGGGGCGCCCCAGTTCCCGGTGGACGGGGTGTACCCGAAGTTCCAGCCGGACGACTGGAGATAGGGCGCGATCAGCGAGGCGCCACTCGCCAGGAGCCGCCGCAGCGTGCGGTGGCGCCGGTTCGTCTCGGTGATGAGCAGCGGCAGATCACGATCGGCCAGGAGCTCGGCGTAGCGCCGTACCTCGGGCTCGATGTCCGGGGAGTCGTCGTCCGGGTAGAAGTTGCACGCCGGTACGACGCCGGGGACGTTCCCGGTGGCTCCTTCGATGTCGCCCTGCCCGGAGCAGGCGATCAGCGGCACGGTGATGCCATGACCGATCGCCTGGTCACGCAGGGAGGTCATATATCCCACGCGGTCCACGCAGTCGAAGAAGTCCAGCTCGTTCTCCAACTGCACCATGATGACGGGGCCGCCGGCCGGATACTGGCGTTCGGCGAGCAGCGGCAGCACCTGGTCGAACCACGCGGTGACCTGGGCGAGGAAGCGCGGCTCGTTCTGACGGACCCTCAACTCCGGGTCGAGGCCCAGCCAGGCCGGCAGCGCGCCGCCGTCCCACTCGGAGCAGATGTACGGCCCTGGCCGCGCGATGACGTACAGCCCGGTCTCCTGCGCGAGATCCAGGAAGGCGGCGACGTCGCGTCCGCCCTCGAAGGACCAGCGGCCGGGTGCGGTCTCGTGGAAGTTCCAGGGCAGGTAGACGTCCACGCAGGTGTACCCGGAGGCCCGTACCTGTTCGAGCCGTGCGCGCCACTGCTCCCGCGGAAGGCGGAAGTAGAAGAGCGACGCGCACAGAATCACACACGGGCTTCCCTCGATCCGGATACCCCGGGCGTCGAGCTCAATGGCACTGCTGACAACTGCCGTCGGACGACTCACTTGACCCCCGCGCTTCCGCCGCTGATGTCCATTTCGTACAGGTACCGCTGACCGAGGTAGTAGACGGCGATCATCGGCAGCGTGAGCAGGATCGAGCCGACCATGACGAGGTTCCACGGCGGCGGCTGACCCGCCACTCCCGTGGTGGTGATGTACTGCACGCCCAACGCCAACGGCATCTTCGACTCGTCGTTGAGGTAGATCAACGGCCCCATGAAGTCACCCCAGTTGTACGTCAGGGTGAAGATGCCGATCGCGATCAGCACGGGCCACAGCATGGGGAGCATGATGCGCCGGTAGATGCCGAAGAACCCGAGCCCGTCCACCATGGCCGCCTCGTCGAGCTCGCTGGGCAGGCGGGAGACGAACTGCCGTACCAGGAAGACGTTGAAGGCGTTGGAGAAGAAGTTCGGCACGATCAGCGGCAGATAGGTGTTCACCCAGCCCAGGTCCTTGAACAGGATGAACTGCGGGATCATCGTGATCTGCGTAGGGATCATCATCGTGGCGATGACGACGAGGAACATCACGTTCTTGCCGGGGGCCCGAAGTCGCGCGAACGCGTACCCCACCAGCCCGCTCGACACCATCTGCCCGATGACCGAACCGACCGAGATGATCAGCGAGTTCACCAGGAACCGGCCCATCGGCAGATCACTGCCGAACACCCGGGTGAAGTTCTCCCAGCGGAACTCGCTCGGGAAGATCGTGAAGGCGTTGGTGCTCACCGTCTGGTCGCTCGACAGCGCGATCGACACGCCGAACACCAGCGGCGTCGAGAGGATCGCCGACACGACGATCAGGGTCGCGTAGGTGAACGGCGTCGCCCGGAACACCCGCAGTACGCGGGGCGCGTCGCTCGTGCGCTTCGCGCCGTCGTCCTGGTGCTTCTCGCCGTGCTGTTTCTGCGGCGCGCCGGCGGATACGACGGTCGCCATCACTTCACCTCGGTCTCGTAGAACACCCAGCGGCGGGTGGTGCGGAAGGCCAGCAGGGTGAACACGAGGATCACGGCGAACAGCAGCCACGAGATCGCCGACGCGTAGCCCATGTGGTAGTAGGAGAAGGCCTGGTCGAAGAGGTACGGCACCGTCGTCTGGCTCGCGTTGTAGGTACCGGGCTGCGAGGCCTTCGGGGTGAGGATGTACACCTGCGAGAAGACCTGGAACGCCGCGATCAGCCCCATCACGAGGTTGAAGAAGATGACCGGGGTCAACTGGGGCACGGTGATGCTCCAGAACTGGCGCACCGGTCCGGCGCCGTCGATCTCGGCCGCCTCGTACAGCTCCTGCGGGATGCCCCTCATGGCCGCGAGCAGCAGGACGGTCGCACTGCCGGCGCCCCACACCGACAGCAGGATCAGCGCGTACTTCACCCAGCCCGGGTCGAGCAGCCACTGCGGCCCGGAGATACCGACCCACCCGAGAACGTCGTTGAGCGGACCCGACGGGGCGAGCACCACCCGGAAGGCCATCGACGCGGCGACCAACGGGACGAGCGTCGGCAGGTAGATCAGGGTGCGGAACAACTTGCGGCCACGGACCTGCTTGTTGAGCAGGTTCGCGAGCCACAGCCCGATCAGCAGTCCGAGCGGGACGGAGATCGCCGCGTAGTGGAAGGTGTTCCCGAGGGCCTTCCAGAACACGGGGTCCTCGGTCAGCAGCTTGACGTAGTTGTCCAGACCGACCCACTTGGGCGGGGTGAAGGAGTCCCAGTCCGTCATCGAGAGGTAGATCGACGAGATCATCGGTCCGAGCAGGAACACGAGGAACCCGATCACCCAGGGCGAGACGAACGCATAGAACCAGAGCGCCTCACGGCGCCGGAGCCTCGACATGGCCATCGTCGGTCAGCCAGCGGGCTTGACGATGGACTCAAGGCTCTTCTGGAGCGCGGTAAGCGCCTTCTTGGCGCTCTTCTCCTTCCCCAGCCAGAAATCAGCGAGCTCCGTGTCGATCGCCGCCTGCATCTCGTTCCACTCGGGAATGAACGGCGCCTTGAAGAGGAAGGAGCTCGACTCGCCGAACACACCCATGTCGACAGTCGACTTCATCCACGCCGGCTTGAGGAACGCCTCGCTCTTCTGCACCTCGAGGTTGGCCGGCACGTCCTCGCCGGTGGCGATGATCTGCTGCTGCGCGGTCGGCGAGGTGAGGAAGTCGATCGCCTTGAACGCCTTGTCGGGGTTCTTCGCGGTACGGGAGATGGCGAGGCCGCTTCCGAAGGAGGACACGGCCTGCTTCTCGCCGCGCCACATCGGCGCGATGTCCCACTCGAACTTGGTGTCCGTGAGACCGGCGATGGCCCAGAACCCGGTGGCGTTGACCGCGACGGTTCCGGCCGCGAAGGCCTGGTCACCCCCCACATCTGTGCCCATGTCGGCGTACTGCGCCTTCGTCGGCACCACACCGTGCTTGAAGACCAGGTCACCCGCCCACTGCAGCGCCTCGACGACCTCGTCACTGTCCACCGCCGGCTTGCCGTTCGCGTCGATGATGGCGCCACCGTTCTGGTACGCGAAGCTCCACCACTGGGGCCACCAGCCCGCGCCCCCGTAGCCCCACGTCTTGCCCTTGCTGGTCAACTCCTTGAACGCGTCAAGGGCGTCGTCCCAAGTCCACTCAGCGGTAGGCGCCTTGATGCCCTTCTTCTCAAAAAGAGTCTTGTTGTAGTACACGATCATCGCGCCGGAACGGTCCGGTATCGCGTAGACCTTGTCCTGGTACGAGTAGAGCGACCCGATCCCCCCGAACCGCTCCGCCAGGTCAACCCCCGCGCTCTTGACGAGGTCGTCGAGCGGCCGGAGCTGGTTCTTGCTCGAGTAGACGTTGACGTTCTCCGCGACCTGCATGATGTCCGGGCCCTTACCGCCCGCGATCATCGTCTGCACCTTCTGCGGGTACGAGTCCGACGGGATCAGCTGGAGCTTCACCTTCAGGTCGGGGTACTTCTTCACCAGCAGGTTGATGCGCTTCTGGTACGTGGCCCGGTCGGTCTCCCCACCCCACACGGTCATCACGAGCGGCTCATCGCTCGAACCACTGCCGGACCCGCACGCCGTGAGCGTGATGACGCCCGCCGCGACTCCCAGCCCCAGAAAACCCCGTCGCGAAAACTGTGCTCTGTCAAGCGTCACGGCACTGCCTTTCCCTGAAGTGTGCACACGCCCTGGAGACCGCCCGACGATCGGTGCGGGCTTCGAGTGGCGGTTAAACTAACCGTTGTTTTAAGTCGGCGACAAGACCTTGTTTCACGTGGGTTTCAGTGACACGTCAGCCGCACACCACAGAGCGGGACAATGGTGCACGTGACATGCGAAAGAGCCCCAACCTTGCGATAAACGCAGGTCAGAGTTCAATTGGCAGACGAGTCGGGCTGTACGCCGGGGACAGCTGCGCGATTCGTGGAAGTCGGCCAACCGGCCTGTCGTCGGCCCGATCGGTTAGCCTGTTGCCGAACTTCCGCTGCCCCACCGGCGGGCTCCGAGCTGCTCGGGCGGATCGGCTCAGGTGCACCTTGGTGAGTCCCGGCCATGGAACCGGCGCCGGTCAAGGTGATCAAGTCGTCGACCGTCGACTCCACAGCCCGACTGCACTTCGCGCAGGAGATCGAGACCCTGAAGACGATCTGGGGAGCCCGCATCGCGCACCTCTTGGACGCGGACGCCGATACGGAGCAACCCTGGCTGGCCACCGAGTACGTGGAGGGTTCGGACCTGGGCAGGTTCGTGACGACGCACGGTCCCCTATCCTCCGTGCTCGTCCTGGCGCTCGGTGCGACACTCGCCGAGGGACTGGCGCATGTGCACCGGCAGGGGCTGCTGCACCGAGACCTCAAACCGGCAAACATCCTGCTCGGTCCGAACGGCACGAGGGCTGTCCGCCCGTCACAGCTGATGGAATTCGCTATGTATCACGCGGCCGACCTGCCCTTCAGGTGCCCACTCACCCGACATGGAAGAGGAGAAGGAGTGATCATTCCTGGGGCAAACTTGGTGGATGTCGCCTACTGTCGGATCAACCGCCCAGCCCTTGAGCTACATGGCCACCAGCAGGCGCGAACCTGACCTCGCTTTTCGGTGGCCACGTCACCCCGCACGTGCTGGGGCGGCGGTCCTTGTGGTCGATGGCGGCCGGCGAGTGGCGTTGCTGCCGCATTTCGGAGCCCAAGGCCAACTGGTGTCCAGCGGCCCTCTCTCCACGGGGCATCAGGCCGTCAGGGCCACTTCGCCGACCCTGGAACAGCGGTGCATGAGGGGACGATATTTGCGATCTACACGAAAGTGTCATACGAGGCTAGGCTGTTGACATGCCTGGTGAAGATGCGCACTTGGTGGGTGCCGAGGCGGTGGAGAGAGCCAAGACGTGGCTTGAGGCGACGATGAGAGTCTCCCAGGCGTATACGAACGTCAGCAACAGATCGTGGGCCAGGCGACTGACACTACGTTGGCCGCACGGCGACCGGCGGGAGTTCTCCTACGACCTCGGAGGGCTGTTTCGGGGCGGGGAGTGGGATGGGGAAATGTTCTGCGCCGAAGTGAAATGGCGTAAGAATGCAAGCGATCAGGGCACCGAGTACCGCGCCTATCTTGCCAAGTGTTATGTGGCCCTGGCCGAGCATCATGCACTGAGCGAGCATTTTCTGTGGATCAGTTGGGCTCCTTTCCGCGCCTCGGAGTGGGATCAGCTCGCGTCACAGGACGAGATTCGCCGAGCCGTTCTCGGGCAGAGCACACGGGTCTTGGGTACCGATGACCCTGATGAGGCCGTCGGCTTGATCAAGGGCGATGTGGTCGAGGAGTTGACACAACGGCTGTGGAAACCGCTCGTCATGTCCGAGCGGCAAGAGCAGCTGGTCCCGCTGGACGAGTGGCGCGCCGTCGTCGCTGAGCACTGCACCAAGCAGAAGGACATGTCATGGTGACGGGGGCCGCGCTCGAAATCACCCAGGCATTGGACCACCTGGACCCACGACGGGCTGTCGATCGGGTTAAAGACGTCGTACAACGACGCTTGCAGGGGGCCTACCCCAGGGCCCGGATCGTGCGAACCGATTACTTCAACCACTCATACGTTCCAGATCTTGTCATGGAGTGGGGCAGCGGTAATCAGGCAGAAGCGCGCCCCGTCTACCTGCGCGCCTCGGTCAACCCTGACATTCTTGCCGCAGGAGTTTCACTGATGTCCCCCAAGAGCCTTCCGTTGATCATTCCGTTGGAGGACTTCCCCGCTGGGGAGGAGTTGGGCCGACTCGTCCACGTGGCGGAGACCGAGGCGTTGGTGCTGGCGCCGTCGGGACTGGGTGAGTTGCCGTCACAGGCACCATGGCGTTCGACCGCAACACTGGCGTCCGACGCGTTGGTGGAGGGCGGGCATGGTGTCATGGACGGCTCTGCGGTGCGCCGGTTCCTGGCCGACGTGGACGAAGGTGTTTCCGGAGCACGTGCGGGAAACCGCATCTCGACGAGGAAAGCAGTCGACTCCGTGGAGCACAGCATCGTGCCCGCCGTCGGGCAGCGGATGACCACTTTTCTGGCCGCTCTCTGGCAGGGCGGCGGACGGAGCCTGCTGGAGTTCCCCGGCGGCGTACCTCGCAGGACGTCGCTGGATGCGGTGTCTCTGGGTCTGCTCCTGAATTCCGAAGAAATTCCCGAGGAGTCGTTCTGGCAACGTGTCTCGCCACTGACCGATCTGAGGACCTTGCTGGCGTCCGGGGTCTCCGCCTCGGCAAATCTTCAGCACTTCATGAGGAGCACTGTTCACAGGTGGACAGGGCATGTCTGCATGGTCGTGAGTGACGAGCACGCTGGAGTATCGGACCGGGCGACACATCCCTGGCAATGGTCGGTGCGCGACGGGCGGCTCGGGCTTCATGTTCCCGGCCAGGTTGCCTATGTCGGCGACAGCCGCAGGGATCTCCAGATGCCGGAGGAGTACCCGGTGCCCCTGCTCGACGAAGTCCGCGCACGGGCGAGTCGTTTCCGAACGCCGGTGACCGGGTTCCGAATGATCACAGCGAACCGGACCATCGGATACGACGGTACTGGTGAGGATGTGACACACGATCCGCAACTGCAGGGGATCAGCGACGCCCTTGGCCGCGAGGAAGGTGTGGTGGAGGCGACGGCTCTGTGCGGCGACGGCGTCAAACTGCGGTGCAGCTTCATCCACCGGACCGTGAGCCCGCCGGGTGCCCGCACCAAGGTGCCCTATGCGGAACTCGTCGGCACCGCGCTGTCCCTGCTCACCGAACTCGGTGACGAAGGTGCCCACAAGCTGGAGATTCTGCTGGGTGGAAGGTCGGGTTCCGACGAGCATTGGTCCCAGCCGGATCTGTTCGAGGAATAGCCGCTCCACCACGTGGGGCGAGTCCTGGTCAAGCCGCATTGGATCCCGACGAACCGGACGGCGGCCCGTCCTGCCGGAGAAGGTCCGTGGCGCGGTACGCGGTACCGTCCGCGTCCGGCGGCAGGAAGCGGCTGGCTCTGCCGCTCCATGTGACGACGAGTTCGTCACGAGCGCGGGTGGCCGCGACGAACACCAGTGAGCGCGCCCGCTGTTCCTCCTGGCGGTAGCGGTCCGGATTCTGCAGTCGATACTGCTCAATGCGCTGATGCGGCACTTGTCCGTCACCTACTGAGGTCAGGAAGACGCGCTGGAATTCGAGCCCCTTGAAACGGTGCATGGTGCCGATACGCACTGCGTCGGAGTCCGCGGGCACACCGCCCTTGCCCATCTCCACAACCGGAAGGGAGTACGGCTCACTGCCCAGGATGCCGGCGAACTCCGTGGCGGAGCCGCCGTCAGGGACACTGACGGCCATCGCGAAGTAAGGCGTGCCGTGGATGTCGTGACGCTCTTTGATGAGCGTCGCGACGGCACGCATCTCTGTCAGCCGGTCAGGCGCGCGCCAGAACTGAGGAGCCAGCCCGGTCAGCACGGACCGGTAACCGTTGAGGTTGTCGGTTCCGGTGTCGAGGTCGTCGAAGGGCGATCCTTCGATCAGGCGGTTGGCGCTGCCCAGGATCTGGCGGGTGGTGCGGTAGTTGAGGGTGAGACGGCGGGAGGCACGGCCGCGGATCTCGATGCCCTGGTGGCTGAGGACGACCCGGCTGCCGTAGATGCGCTGGTGGGCGTCTCCGACGAGGAAGATGTCGTTCGGCCCTTTGCGGACCATGGCGCGCAGCATGCGCCAGTGGGAGGCGGACAGATCCTGGGCCTCGTCGACAACAATGTGCTGGTAGCGGGGCCTCAGCCACATCCCACTGCCCGCTTCCCGGTGGACGAGATCGCGGCCGCCCTGCTCGTCCTTGTAGCGTGCCTGTGTCTCGACGCGGTCCATGCGCCGGCGTTCGAGGTCGGCTGCCCGGTCGGCGATGAGCGCGTAAGTCGTCTGCCGCGGCGGTGCTTCCAGGTGGGCCTTGTACGCCTGCACGAGCTGCCACACCTTGTGGCGCTGGGCCGGGCTGATGCGCGGGCGTCCCGAGCGGCTGACGCGCCGGTAGGTGTCCCAACTGCCGCATCCGCCGGCGAGGATCACGTGTTTGAACTCGGCGTCCAGGAAGTCGGCGTCGTACTCCCACAGTCCCGTCTCGGTACGCACGGTGTGCCACAGGTTCATGGCCGCGTCGTCGTCCATGGGCAGGCCCAGCGGCAGGCGGGACTCCTGGACGATCTCGCGGGCGAGTGCGTCAACCGACTTGACGTCGACGCGGCGCAGCAGTTCGTCGCCGCCCAGCTGGCGCAGCCGCTCCTTGAGGTCCAGGGCAAGATTGGTGTTGTAGCTGGTGAGCAGCACTGGGCGGGAGTGGCCGGGTGTCAGTCGGTCGACGAGGTGGCGTACCCGGTGGAGCGCGACGACCGTCTTGCCGGTGCCCGGGCCTCCGGTCACCTTCGCCGAGCTCTTGAAGTCGCCTGTGGCCAGGCGCTGTTGCTCGGGGTGGAGAAACAGCCGCCAGGCGTCGAAGCTCTTGCCCAGCGCGCCGAGGACGGCGTCGTCGTCGGTTTCCACCTGGGAGACGGCACGTTGGGCGGCTCGCGCCCAGTCATGGGGGTTGACGTTCTCATCTGGACGCCATTTGGCCGTGATGTCCCGCTGCACGTCCTCCGGGTCCACGCGGTCGCGCAGGGCGAGGAGGACGTCGCGGGTGAGTTCCGGAAGGTTGTGGGTGAGGAGTTTCTCGAACTGCTCGTCCGTGGTGACCTTGCGGAGCGCCGGCAGCAGGGATGAGACCACACCAAGGTCGACCAGGGTCCGGTCGTCGTACTGGGCGAAGAGCGGAGTCCGCAGGGTGCTGGTCGGTGCAGGGGCCGTCGCCTCGGGTGTGGGGGCGTCCGGTGCGGTCTCGGATCGGTCGGCCAGGGCCACGACGTTGGCGCTGACCTCGCTCTGGTCGACGACTTCGACGGCACCCGAGACCGGGTTGATCTCCACGGTGAGCCGTGTGAGTTCCTCGCGGGCCCGGGCCCCGTCGCGCACTGCGAGGACGCGCATCTCGTCCCCGTCGTCCGTGGACAGGAGCAGAAGCGTGCAGCGGGTGCCGGCGTGCGCGAGATACAGGTCGCCGTTGTCTCCCGCGGCCCGCAGGAACGACAGGCGCAGGGCCCGGTTGGCCCGGTCGGCGCGCAGCCGGTGGACGAACTCGCCGACGGCGTCGTCCACGGCCCCGCCCCTGCGGTGCATGTCCTCGTGGGCCTGTCGGCCCACCTGCACCCGAGTCCTGCCCCGGCCCAGCGGACGACCTGCCCCATGACTCATCCCGCGACCCCCTCCTCGCCCAGCAGACGGGCGAGTTCTTCAACGTCCCAGCCGTCCGGCGCACGTACGTGCCAGCCCGCCGCCATGCACTGCGCCATGTACTCCGTGTCCTCGGCGTCCTCTGCCAGGACAACGCCGATCTTATGGCCCGGCCAGGCGAGTTCGACGGTGCGTGACACGCCGTCGACGTCCCAACTCGGCCTACCCGCCGGCACGTCTCCACGTGCTGCCAGGCGCTCGGCGAACGCGGCGACCTCCGGATCACCCCACTCGGTCAGTTCCCCCAGGGCCAGTTGCCATGCGGTGCGCTCCAGCGGGGTCATGTCCGCGGCGAGTTCGGGGGCCGTCGGAACCGCGTCCTGTTCCTTTGCTCCCTCCGGGTCCGCAGGTCCGTCGGCCGCCTGCTCCTCTTGGTCCTCGGGCCGGTCCAGTCCCGTACCCGGTGCTTCGTCGCGCAGTGCGGGCAACAGGCCGCCGACCGGGCCCGCCGTGGCGGCGAGCAGCGAGGCGTCGAAGGTGTCGAGCGTGGTGAGGGCGAGCGCGAGTCCGTCGGCCTGTCCGGCGCCGGTGGGGTCGAGGAACTGGATGATGTTCCCCCAGCACAGCCAGGCCTTCCAGCGACGCCGGTGCTCCGCGCGGTCTCCTTCGACGGCTTCGGGCCGGTCGTCGAGGACGGCGAGCGCGCTCCACCGCAGGCCCTTGCCGTCGGGGCGCCGGGCCCCGGCGATGACGAGCGGCATCCCCGAACCGTCCTGGAAGCGGAGCAGCTTGAGCCCCTGCCCGGTGACATCCGGAGTGGAGTCGCCGCGGACGGCGGCCTCGACCCATCCCACGGCACCGGCCGGATCCGCGTCGACGAGGCCCCGCTTGCGGAGGGCAGCGGGAGCGCTGACGGCGAGCTGGGCGAGCTGCTGCCACTTGCCCAGCCGCGGGTCACGCAGGAAGCCCAGGAATGAGGGGATCGCCCCGCCGTACAGGAGCGTGTCCACTTCACCGGGGTCGCGCCGCGCCTTGCGCCACTGTTCGCGCACCAACGCGCCGGGGCCCGAAGGGGTCGTGACGTCGTACGGCGGCCAGGCCGCGTCGGCGTCGGATCCGGCGATGACGGCGTCGAGCGGGTCGGGAGCCGCGTCGGGGTCCGGCGCCGGAGCGTCCTTCAGGGCGCGGTCCCAGGCGGCGACGTCGTCCCAGGTGATCTGCCAGACAAGTATCCCGTCAGCGCGCAGCCCCGCCCGTTTGGCCGCGTCGGCGGCGATCCGGTTGGTACGGGACGAGGCGTGCCAGCGGTAGCCGTCGAGGTAGACGGCGATCGGCAGCGGCGGTGCCCCGTCGCTGGTCGTCTCTCCGGCGATGGGACGGAACAGCAGGTCCGGGCGGGTGCGGTAGCCGTGCAGGTCCTTCTGGGCGACGACCTCCCAGCGGACCTGTCCGCCATCCGGCCGGGCGAGGGTGAACTGCTTGCCGTTCCTGCCCGTGGGGGTGGAGGCGTGATCCGCCGGAGCCTCGTTCCCGGGGGCCTCGAGCCAGCGGTCGAGGCATTCGATGAAGCGGCGCTCCAGATCGCTCTCCGCCTGGTCGGCGAAGCGCAGTTCGGCCTCGGCGGACTCCTTGCGCACGTCCCAACCGCTTTCGCCGTCGGCGCCCAGCAGGCTGTCCAGCATCCACAGGGCTTCCTGCCGGTCGACGTCCTCGTACTCGCGCTCGGGGGCGTAGCCGAGCAGGCAACGGTGGCAGGCACGGCGGCGCGGGGTGTCCTTGCAGGGGCACTCCCGCAACCGGCTCTGGGCCTCGGCGAGCACGGCGCGGAACTCCTCGCCGTCGCGGTCCACCAGGCGCTGCAGATAGCCGGTCCCGCCGGGAAGGGCGTCGTAGAGCACCAGGTAGTTGCGGGTGAGGTCGGTCTCGCGGTCGGGTTCCGTGGCGGGTGTGGAGCGGATGTGGGCCGGGTCGCCGCCGTAGCGGATGGCGAGGCCGAGGTGGAGGGCCGCCGAGAAGGAGGCGAGGCGTTCCGGCACGTTCAGTGTGGCGGCGGGCAGCAGGATGCGCAGGGCCTCCGTGCGGTGTTCGGTGGCGGTGATCACCGGCACGTCCTGGGGGCGTGCCTGCTTGTCCCGGCGCCGGACAGCGCACCAGGGCCGGTGGTGGGCGATCTCGGCCCGGCCGAGCAGGGACTGGCCGGCCGAGTCCTGGGTGGGGCCGTGGCCGGGCTCCTTGTCGGTGGCGCCGCCGCACTTCGGGCACACGCTGAAGCCAGTGACGGCCACGTTCGCGCCGGCGAAGAAGGTGTCGTTGCGCCGGCCGTGCCGGGACCTGCCGAGGTTGAAGCGGCGGATGACGGCCTCGCGGACGTGGTCCACGCCGAAGGTGGTCTTCTGATGCCGCCAGGTCTGCTTGATGTCGGCCGGAGCGACGTCGACGGCGGTGACGGTGGTGTAGGGGGTCCTGGTGCGGCTGTCGTGGTCGTCGATGATCCGCGCGTCGTCCCGTTTGTCGTGGGCGGTGACCTTGCGGGGCACCACCACCCGGTACAGGGCCGTGCGCCCGCCGATGCCGCGGCCGCCGCAGCGTGGGCAGGGCGAGGTGTCGTGCTCGGCACGGTCACCGGTGCGGACGTGTCCGCACTCCTGGCACACACGCCAGGTCAGCAGTCCGACAGGGGTGCCGTCCGGGTCGTCCTGCCTGCTGGGGCCGAGGTCGAAGCCGTCGACGACGTGCCGGTAGCCCCGTACGTAATAGGCGTTGCCCGGGGCGAGTTCGGTGAGGGCCGCTTCGGCGGGGCGGTCGTAGACACGCGGGTCGCTGCTCCAGCGCGACTTGGGGGTTCCTTGCTCGCCCTCCCCGCCGCGCGGCTTCTTCGCGGGCTCCTTGTAGCTGAGCATGGCCTCCAGGCGTACGCCGTCCTCGACGAGGCTGTAGTTCGGCAGCAGGCCGTGTTCGACGAGGAAGCCCTGGGCTCCGGACTGGCCGAGCTGGCGCAGTCGCTTCACGACACCGGCCGCTTCCCGGCCCAGGATGCGTTTCTCCCGTGCTTCGTCCTCCACGGCTTCCTGGAGGGACTTGGCCGCTTCGTCGATCGCGAGGCGGCGCTGGGCGAGTTCGGCGCGCTCGGCCTCCCACGCCGCTTCGGCGTCGTCCAATGCCTTCGCCAGTTTCTTCTCCGCATAGCGCCGGAGGGTCTTGCGGGCGTCGCGGGAGGTCCCCGAGCCGGGAACACCGTCGATCTCGGGGAACAGGCGCAGGAACTCCTCCGCGAGGTCCACACGGCCCACCGCGGCCTTGCGGAACAGCGACAGCCAGCCGGTACGGCCGAGGAGTTGGGTCACCCGGTCCGGCAGCGGCGGCACGCCTTCCAGGGCGCCTCGGGCGGCACGGTCGATCAGGTACGCCGTGTACTGGCGGCACAGCAGCTCACCCGCGGACAGGAAGCAGCCGGGCGGCTGGATGGGGCCGGCGATGAGGTACCGCGGCTCGGCGAGGTGGTACAGCGCCCGGGGGTTGGTGTCGGCCAACGACACCATGAACGCGTTGCCGGTGGAGCGGCCCGCGCGGCCGACCCGCTGGACGTATCCGGCCGTTGACGGCGGTAGGGAGGCGAGGATGACCGCCTCCAACTGGCCGATGTCGATGCCGAGTTCGAGGGTGGGCGTGCAGGACAGGACGTTGGGGTCGGTGTGCTTGACGCCGCGCCGGAAACCTTTCTCCACCTCCTCGCGTTCCCTGCGCTTGAGGACGCCGGTGTGCTCGGCGGCGACCACGCTGTACGGCTCGGCCTCCCGGTACAGGCGCCGGTAGTAGTCGAAGCGGTGGTCGCGGGCCGCCCTGCCGCCTGCCTCGAGGGAGGGCCGGGTGAGACTGCCGTCGCAGCGCTTGAGGGGGCAGCGCATGCCCTGCCACACCGGTGCGCGTTCCGGCGGCACGGTCTGCGTCCAGCCGCACTCGGGGCAGGTGAGGGCGGCGAGGCGGGTCTGTTCGTCGGTCAGGGGCCGTACGCGCACGTGCCCGGGGCTCAGTCCGTACACCCCGTGTCCGCGCTGCTTGTCGGCCGGGTTGGTTCGGCGGCGGGCCAGCGCACCGATGTCGTCGCCGGCCAGCCGGTCGAAGAGGTCGGCCAGATAGGCCCCCGCCGTGTCGCGGTCCAGGCCGAGGCAGCGCTGGGTGAAGTCGACGTACCAGCTCTCCCGGGTGCCCACGCGTTCGAAGGCGGTACGTCCGCTGCCTGCGCCGACCAGGACGAAGGCAGGGGCTTCGGAGTTGTAGCCGAAGGCCTGCATGCCTTCGGGGCGTCCTGTGGTGACCCAGTGCCGGTTGCGGCCCTCCTCGTCGATGAAGGGGTCGAGCCAGGTGTGGTGGATGCCGCCGATCTGCCGGATGTGTTCCAGGAGCCCGCGGACGTAGCCCTCGAAGTAGCGCAGCCGTTCCGGGTCTTCGGCGGGGAGCTTCGGCGGCCTCGGTGTCCCGGCCGCGGGCGTGACCCCGTCCTCGGCTTCCTTGGCGTCTGGTTCGACCGCCAGTGGGATGAGCCCCTCCTCGTGGACGCGGAACAGGGCTTCGGCCGCCTCGGCCGCCTTCCGCGGGTCGGGCAGGTGCACTTCGGCGGCTACCGTGCGGGTGAGTTCCAGGGTGCGGCCCAGGCGGGAGTGGAGACCGAACTCCAGGAGGGTGTTGAAGGCGAGGCGTTCGCCCACCAGCTCCCACGTGGACTCGGGGATGCGTTTGCGTCCGGCGAGCAGCCGCTTGACCCGGTCCACGTCATGCAGGTCGGGCGGGACGACGGAGGCGAGCAGCCGCTGCTCCTGGTCGGCGGCTCGGGTGACCAGGGAGGAGATCAGCTCGTTGAGGGGAACGCCGTCGGCGGCGAAGCCGGGGTTGGTGCGGACGCCTTTGTCCAGTTGCTCGTGGACGAGCGAGCGGAGGGAGAACTTCCAGGCACGGCTGGCGACGAACCCCGCGCGATGTGCCGCGTCCTGCACCGAGTCGTTGAAGATCAGTGTCCTGCGGCGGTCCCGCTCCTCCTCGTCCTTGGACGGCAGCTCGCCGCCCGTGAACAGCTGGGTGACGACGACCGAGGCGAGCGGGGCGACACCGGCACCGAGGAAGCGGATGCCCTGCGCCTGCCCGCAGGCCGGGCAGCGGTCCTGCTGCGCGTACTCGCTGCGCTCCTGGTTGTCGAACCAGGTCCACACGTAGACGCCGTTCTCAGGGGCGAGAGCTATGGCATCCGCGTCGAGCAGGACCTCATCGGGGTCCAGCCTGCGCAGCGCCTTGCCGTTGTCCTCCAGGACCATCAGGGTCGCGTCATGTGCGGCGCCCCGGCGGCCACGCCGGGCGCGGCGGGCGAGTATGGCACGGGCCTGCTCGGCCGCTTCCGCCGGAGTGGCCGCGATCATCGCGCGCACACGCCCCTTGGCGGCGCCGCGCGCCACGCTGGCCCGGTAGATCTCGTCCGGCGCGTGCACGAGGTTCTGCGGGTTGCGGTCCGGGGTGATCGCGGCCCAGCCGGAGCGGCCGCAGTGCCGGCAGTAGGCGGCGGGCAGCCGGCCGGAGCGCCGCACCCGCTGCCGCCGCTCCCACTGTCGTCGCTCCGCCTGCGCGACCACGGCCAGGGCCTGCCGCTCGGCGTCCGCGCTGTCCTGTGCGGCGAGGGCGGCCTGGTCCTTGTCCGACCAGGAGAAGACGGGCTCGGGCGCGACGAACCGCAGCACCCGGGACAGTGCGCGCAGCCACAGATGCGTCTCCACGAGCAGCAGCGGCCGCTCCTTCTCGGCGGGCGCCTTCGGATCGCGCGCCACGGAGATCAGTGCCACGAAGCGAGCCAGGGCGGCGGCTGCCTTCTCGGGATCCTGTGCCGCCACCGCTCGCCAGGCCGAGGTGTCGGGGAACGCCTCCAGCGCCTCGACGGCCGTCAGCGGAGCGTCCTTCGACCGCAACAGCGCGTGCGTGAGCGGGTGGGCCAGCAACCGCCGCCCCAGCTCGCGCGGGTCGGCCGTGTCGCACCCGACGGTCGCCCGGGCGACGGCGTCCATACCGTCGGGCGTCCGCACGGGATCGGGAAGCTCGGCCAGTTCGTGGGGCGACGGCAGGGGCAGTGAGTGATCGACGGCGGAGAGGAAGTCGTCGATGTCCCTGCGGTCCTCACCGATCACCGCGTCGTCCGGAAAGCGCACGCCGAACACCTGGGAGGCCACGTCCAGCATGGCCCGCGGCCCGCCGGCGGCACTGTCGCCCGACCCGAGCGTCGCCGACGTCGCGACGGGGCACACGGACCCGAGCGGCCGTCCCTCCTCGGCGGCTCCGACGACGGCGGCGAGCCGGCGCAGCAGCATCGCCACGTCGGTGCCCTGCGCCCCGTCGTAGGTGTGGAACTCGTCGATCACGACATACGCGAGGTCGGCGTCCCGCCACAGGGACGCGTCCTGCTGCCGCTGGAGCAGCAGGTCCAGCATCTTGTAGTTGGTGATCAGGATGTCCGGCGGGTTGCGACGGATCTCCGCACGGTCCACCATCACCCGCCCGTACGACGCCCCCGCACCCCGCGCGGCCGAGGCCTCGCCGATGTAGAGCCCGGCGGTGACCTCCGCGAGCCGGTCGTCGTCCAGCTGGTCACCGAGCCGGTCGGCCTGGTCACCGGCCAGCGCGTTCATCGGATACAGCAGGATCGCCTTGATCCCGTACCGGCCGGCTTCCTTGGCCCTCCGGCAGTGATCGAGTACGGGGATGAGGAAGGACTCCGTCTTTCCGGAACCGGTGCCGGTGGTGACCAGCGTCGGCTCGGGCTGATGCCCGTCCTTGCCGGTCAGCCGGGCGAAGGCCTCGGCCTGGTGCGCGTACGGCTGGAACTCCGTCGGGTACCAGTCCAGATGGCGCTGCCAGCCGTCCTCCGCCGGCCGGAACGGACGCCGGATCCGCAGATAGGGCCCGCGGAAGAGCCCGTCGGCCGGGTCGGTGAGGAACTCCTGGAGGGCGTCCTGGGTGTCGGGCTCGGCCAGCGCGAAGGTGGTGGTCAGGTACTCGACCGTCGTCTCGCGCAGCGTCTGCGCGGCGAGTGTGGGTCTCATGACGCGCTGTGGCCCCCGT
Organism: Streptomyces spongiae; assembly: GCF_009377185.1. Lineage (GTDB taxonomy): Bacteria > Actinomycetota > Actinomycetes > Streptomycetales > Streptomycetaceae > Streptomyces > Streptomyces spongiae. The sequence goes on along the minus strand of NZ_VJZC01000123.1, from coordinate 1,301 downwards.
CTCCCGATGTCGTCCCGTCGATCGGAATCGATCAGGTTCCACTCTACGGAGAGGGTCCGACAGTGCCGCGCACTCCCGCCGGAATCAGATGAGGTGCGGCGGTGGCACGATCAGCACCACTGCGATGAACCGGGCATGCGGAATGGTCTGGGTCTCGAACCAGCCGCCGCACGGCAGCACATGCCGGCGCGCGCTTCTTCCTGCCGGTTCGCCGAGGTCGTTCGGATCGACCCCGAGGTTGGCCAGCTCGGTGATCTTCCCGGCCATTTCCCTGACCTCGTCTTGGACGATCTTGGGAAAGGACAGTTGATCCTCGGCGGCGAAAGCGTGGTCCCACGTCCACTCGTCGCTCACCGCGCGGTGTCCGCGGGGAGGACTCCCGCAGCGACGGCGGCGGTCCGGCGGATGGCGGAGATCTGCCGAACGATGTCACGCGCCTCCGCGACATCGGTGACGACGTCCGCCTTGTGTTCCAGCGTGCGCAGGCGGGCCGCGGCGTCCGGGTTCCGTTCTATGGCGACCTCCACCGCCCACGTCTCGGTGAAGATCCGGAGCGGGGTGGGGTCGGTCGCCTCGCGGGCCTGTCCCGTGGCTTTGGCACGCGCTTCGTCGAAGTCGGCGAGCCGGTGCGGAGCGATCTCGGTGAGGACGGCCCGCAGGGCCTCCGGAGTGGCGGGAATCTTGCGGACTGCGGTCATCGGCTGCGGCTGCTCCTCAGGGTGTCGTGCTTCTTTACGACGGTACCGGTGCCGAAGATCCACTGCGAGCTGTTCTTGATCGCGGCGAGGAAGGACCCGGTCACGAGCCGAGCCCCTTCAGGCGAGTGCCGCGCTCGGCGGACCAGGGGACGGACGGACCGGGGAACCTGTACTCCGCCCAGACCGTCTTGCCCGGTCCGTCCGGGCGCGGGTGCCAGTCCCAGCGGGCAGCCAGGCCCGCTACGAGGACCAGCCCGCGGCCCGTCTCCTCGGCACCGGCGGATTCCGGGACGGCGGGGCGCCTGGGGAGGCGTTCCAAGCGGGGGTCCGTGACCTCGACACGCACGGTTCCGCTGTCCGGCGCGGTGCGGACGCGGAGGTGGAAGTCCCGGCCCGGTACGTGTCCGTGGCGTACGGCGTTCGCGGTCAGCTCGGCGACGATCAGGACGATGTCGTCGTGGGGTTCGGTGCCGTACGGGATTCCCCACGCGTCGAGGCGGACGGCGACCAGGCGGCGGGCGAGGCGGGCGCCGCGGGGTGTGGAGGTGAAGCGCATCTCGAACGTGTCGGCCGCGGGGTGCTGCGTGGTCGTCAGGTGGGGGG
>NZ_VJZC01000122.1 GCF_009377185.1 Streptomyces spongiae | reverse complement strand
GCCCCAGAATCAGAACCCGCATCCGCCCCCGACCCCCACTCCCGCTCCAGCGCCTCGACCTTCCGCTCGGCGCCCTCGCGGGCCTGCCGGTTGGTCCACCACAGCTGGTGGGCGACGAGGAGCAGCAGGACGACCCCGAGGGTGACGGCGAGTTCGGCGGAGCTCCACAGCAGACGGCGGTACGCGGCACGCCGGCGCCGGGTGCCGTGGTGGACGACGGAGGGAGCCCGCATGCGTACGCCTCCTTTGCCGGGGGCCGCACGATAGGGCGCCTTCCTGCAACTCACCAGGGCGACAGGGCACCGACCGCTTTTGAGCCCCCTTTTAACTCCCCTTCTCACAACCCTTGAAAGAAACCCGAGAAAGCGCTGTCACACCTCTCGACAACACCACCCGTCACCCCCGACTCTTCCGGAGGACGGCAGAGCGCGCCCTCCCCCCTGGGCGCTCTGCCGCCTCACCTCTCATGCTCGCCCCCGGCACCCGCGCCCCCTCGGAGCTGACATGACCGCATCACACAGACCCGACCCTCAGGACCCACGCCCCTCCACCTTCCGCCGCAGGGCCCTGCTGGCCGCCGCGGGCGGCGCGTTCCTCGGCGGTGCCCTGGGCACGGGCGTCGCGCGCGCCGACGCGACGATCGCGGTCAACCCGGGTACGACGTACGGCACATGGGAGGGCTGGGGCACCTCCCTCGCCTGGTGGGCGAACGTCTTCGGCACCCGCAACGACTTCGCCGACGCCTTCTTCACGACCAACTCGGTGACGTACAACGGCACTTCGCTCCCCGGCCTGGGCCTCAACATCGCCCGCTACAACCTCGGCGCGTGCAGCTGGAACAGCGTGAGCGGCGAGAGCATGGCCGCGTCGCCCAACATCCCCGCCTTCAAGCAGATCGAGGGCTTCTGGCAGGACTGGAACAACGAGGACGCCACCTCCTCGGCCTGGGACTGGACGGCGGACGCGACGCAGCGGGCCATGCTGACCAAGGCCGTCCAACGGGGCGCGACGACCGAGCTGTTCGCCAACTCCCCGATGTGGTGGATGTGCAGCAACCACAACCCGTCGGGCGCCTCGGGCGGCGGCAACAACCTCCAGACCTGGAACTACCGCCAGCACGCCTCGCACCTGGCCGCCGTGGCCCTCTACGCCAAGAACAACTGGGGCGTGAACTTCGCGACGGTCGACCCCTTCAACGAGCCGGCCTCCACCTGGTGGACCGCCACCGGCACCCAGGAGGGCTGCCACATGGACCCGGCGGTCCAGGCCGCGGTCCTCCCGTACATGCGCAGCGAACTGGACAAGCGGGGCCTGACCGGCATCCGCGTCTCCGCCTCGGACGAGACGAACTACGACACGGCCCGCTCGACCTGGGCGTCCTTCGGCTCCTCCACCAAGGCCCTGGTCAACCAGGTCAACGTGCACGGCTACCAGGGCTCCGGCGGCCGCCGCGACCTGCTCTACACGGACGTGGTCACCACATCCGGCAAGAAACTCTGGAACTCGGAGACGGGCGACGGCGACGGCACGGGCCTCACACTGGCGTCGAACCTCTGCCTGGACTTCCGCTGGCTGCACCCGACGGCCTGGGTCTACTGGCAGGTGATGGACCCGACGGCGGGCTGGGCGATGATCGCGTACGACGCGAGCACACTGCAGCCGACCACCGTCCAGACCAAGTACTACGTGATGGCCCAGTTCAGCCGGCACATCCGCCCCGGGATGACGATCCTGGACACGGGCGTGGACTACGCGGCGGCGGCGTACAGCGCGTCGTCCCGCCGCCTGGTGATCGTGGCGGTGAACAAGTCGACCTCCGCGCAGACCCTGACCTTCGACCTCTCCCGCTTCGGCACGGTGACCGGCGGCTCCGGGGGCCTGGTCCCCCGCTGGAACACCCACACCTCCAGCGGCAGCGACCGTTACCGCGCGTACTCGAACACGACCCTGAGCGGCAAGACGGTGAGCGTGCCGTTCGCGGCGGGGGCGGTGCAGACGCTGCAGGTGGACGGGGTGACGCTGTAAGGCGCGCGCCCTCGCTCCCTCCTCCCACAGGGCCCTGTGAAGCACAGCGCAGGGCCCTGTGAACCTCACTGACCCATTGGCCCGCATCCGTAAGAAGACCGAGCACAGGCGCCCACTGGCCAGCGGCTGTCTGATGCTCGTCAACCAACGGCAGTACGGTGTCACCCATGCGCCCCGACACCGCTGCCGAGAACGTCGACCACCCCGCCGAAGCGGCCCGCCTGGAGCGGACGGCCGGCCTCCACCCCGAGGACGCCGAACACCTGCTCGTGCAGGCCGCTGCCCACCTCGAGCTGTCCGGCGCGCGCCCCGCCGCGACGGCACTCTACGACCGCCTCCTGTCGTCCGACGACTCCCTGGAGAACCCCCACCTCGTACGCGCCCTCAAGGCGTCCAACCTCTGGGAGTACGGCCACGAGGCGGAGGCGAGGGCGATCATCGACGGCCTCCGCACCGCGGCCCCCCGAGACGCGGCCACCTGGGTCATCGCGGCGGAGGCCTTGGAGGCCCACGACGAGCTGCAGGCAGCCCAGGACACGTTCACCGAGGGCGCGACCCTTCTCCTCTCCGGCGTGACGGACCCCCCGTACTCCACCCACGCCCTCCTCTTCGGCCGCCACCGCGTACGCCGCATGCTCGGCGCCCCCCACGACGACTGGGACGCCCTCGCGGACACCCTCCACTCCTCCTCGGTCTCCCTGGACGAACTCCACGACCCGAAGCGCGTCTGGTCCCTGGGCTCGGACAACCCGGCGGAACTGGAAGCGGAGATCAGCCGCCTACGCGCGGAACTCGGCGCCTACAGGGAGGCCCTCTCCCGCCCGTTCCCGGTGGCGGTCCTCCACTGGCCGACAGGCGAACTGGAGGAACTGATCACGGCGTACCCGACGCTGACAGAGGAGTACCCGTCGCACGGCGAGCACCTGGCGACGATAGAGGGCTCACTACGCGAACTGGCCGCCTCAGGCACCCCGAACCTGGGCATCGTGACGGGCACGGTCCCGTCATACGAAGCCTTCGCAGCCTCGGAGGGCTCCTCCCCGGCGGACACGACCCTGCTCCCGCAGTACGCGACGACGCTGGCGGCCCGCGGCCGGGCGGTCACATGGCCCCCGCAGCGAGGAACGGTGTGCTGGTGCGGTTCGACCCGCGCGTACGAGGACTGCCACGGAACCTCCGCCTGAGAGGTCGTGCTGGTCGCGGCGCCCTCCCCCACCGGGGAGGGTGCCCGTCGAACCACCCGCGAGCGGCAGCGCCGCCTCACATGGGCTCAACCAGAGCCGCCCGCCACTCCGGGCGCGGATCAGCCCCCACACTCGTCCAGTACTCCCGGCCGCGCACGATCCGTCCCTCCTGGACGGTCCAGAACGAGGCCACGCGGAACACGCCGAACTCGTCATGCGGCACCTCGACCTCGGAGACCACCTCGCTGCCGTCAGCCACGATCCGCAGCACCCGAATCGACCAGCCCCCCGGGTATTCGGCGTTCACCGCGACGAAGTTCTTGCTGCCAACGATGCGCTCCGCGCTGACCGGCCACTCGACCACGACGTCCTCTGCGAACAAGCCGGCGACACCTGCCCAGTCGCGCGCCTCGATCCGATCCCACAACGCCTCAACCACTCCCAACGGCTCCATGGGGCCACCCTCGCACGAGCCACTGACACCCCGGCCCTGAAGCCCTGGGCGACCTGGCTCGCCTCCCTCAAAGCAGCCGTACCCTCACTGCCGCTGACGACGATGTTCGGGTGCTCGAGGGTGACCAGGACCCGGTCCACGAAGACCAGCCCGTGACGGCGGGGTCGAGTGCCCGAGGCCGGCCCCTCAGGCCTCGGGGTCGCGCAGACCGACGCAGTCAAAGGCCCAAAAGACCTCTGAGTAGACGAAGGTGCCCGTCATCCACGGCTCGTGAGCGGACAACCGGGCGACCTGGAACGCGGCTTCAGGAATACGCAGCGACGGCGAACGGAAGCCCACCGCACTGGCACCCTCGAAACCACGCGCGCCGTAGTAACGCGGCGAACCCTCCAGGAATACCAACGGCACACCTTGGCTGTCGGCCGCCGCGAGGGCGTACGCGATGAGCTGAGTACCGATGCCCTGACGCTGGAACTCCGGGACCACGCCCAGCGGTGACAGGGACAGGACGTCCACGATCCGGCGCGGAGCGTCCAACCGCGTCGCGCTCAGCAGGACATGCCCGACGACCCGGTCATCAACGGTGGCGACGAAGGACATCGGCGCCAACACAGCCTCCGCAACGCGGAGTGCCTCCACGAGCCCGGGAACCCGCTCGCTGTCACCGAAGGCGCGCGTATGAACCTCGCGCACGTCTCGATGATCGTCAGCGGTCTCTTGCCGGATCACCAGCCCGGCACCACCGGCAGCGATCCGGGAGCCTTCAGGCGCATCGTGTGACGTCATAGCCGCGAGGGTAGATCGCGGCGCGCCGCGCACGCGAGGCAATTGCGCTTCTCCGCCGTGCTGGAGCGGCCAAGGCTCAGGAACTGTCCTTGTTCTCGCTCTCGTGATACTGGAGTCCAGCCGCGGATCACGTAAATGCGGTCCGGCTCAGGAGATGTGGAGTTCCGTGCACGCCGGCCCACGCTGCGTCTTGGTCAGGCATTCCCCCGGAGTGTCGGGGTTGAGGGCCGAAATCGAAATCACCGACGTCCCGGCCGGAGGTGACAACGGGATGTCGATCTGCTGCGCGATCTCGCCCTGTTCGTCAGGCCTGAGCACGCTCCAGTAGAGGTCTCCCGGCTTCTCGGAGGGAAGCGGAGTTACGGACACCTCGATGTGCGCCCACTTCTGGACGCCGTCGGCGTGCACGCCGAAGCGCAGCCGCATGTTGGAGCGAGGTCCGTCGAGTCTGACGTCGGTGATGGTCGGGCGGCCGTTTCCCCCTGCGGCCTGGGCGGCGCCGACCACGGCAATGCTCAGGGAAGCCATGTAGAAGATGACGCCGAGGACGAGCACACCCGTCTCCCACAGGACCCCGCGCGCTGTGGGGCGGATGAGTAAGGCGGTGATGCTGCAGACAATGGAAATGATGGCGCAGAGCGAGGCCACGTAGATGGGCCACGACCTGTTGTTGAGTGCGACGAATACGAACTTGCTGTTGAGTCCCAAGGTGGTCATGATGCCGGCCACTGCCACGAGGGCACCAGCCAGGATCTTGGCCACGTCGTCCAGCCGCTTTCCCAGCGTGGCCTGAATCTCTCCGATGGTCGGGGGCGTGGAATCCGTTTGTTTCGAAGGCTCTTTCGGAACGCCCATTGCCCGCTTCCTGATCTTTGAGTCCTGCCGGGCAGGACATCTGCTGGACAACGTCAGGTTCGCATCCAGCCCGGGACGGGCCGATGATTGCGGCTGCGGGAAGCCGTGCCGTCGACGGACGATCCCCTGGCCGGGCCAGCCGCAACGCCCGGCTGGTCTAAGGACCGCGCGGCAGGTCAGGGACGGAGCCGGATCGCGGCGAGGGTGGTTGTGTACGGTGCGCAGAGGCTAGGGTCGCGGTAAGCGATCGCTTAGCCGTTTCGGGTGCAGTATCGCCAGCGGCGCCGGGAGAGGGGCAGCGAGTCTGATGCCGGTCATCGATGCGTGGATGCAGCACCCCACGCTCCGTCACTCCAACCACGAGATGTTCGAGTCGTTGCGCCGGTGGACGGGGCGGGGCCTGCTGGAGGAGCCGTTGCCGGTCAAGGCCACGGTGGCCGCGATGGCCGCGGCGGATGTCGAGATTGGCCTGTCGGCGGCCTGGTACGGGCCCCAGGGGCCGCTGATCAGCAACGATGAGGTGGCCGAGTTCGTCTCCCAGTCCGACCGGCGGCTGCGCGGGGTGGCTGGCGCGGATCTCACCCGCCCGGTCCAGGCGGTGCGGGAACTGCGCCGAGCCGTAGAGGAACTCGGCTTCGTGGCCCTGCGGATCGTGCCCTGGCTCTGGCAGCTCCCACCCACCGACCGGCTGTACTACCCGCTGTACGCCGCCTGCGTCGACCTCGGCATCCCCTTCTGCACCCAGGTCGGGCACACCGGCCCACTGCGTCCGTCCGAAACCGGCCGCCCCATCCCCTACATCGACCAGGTCGCGCTGGACTTCCCCGAGCTGACCATCGTGTGTGGGCACATCGGGTACCCGTGGACCACGGAGATGATCGCGGTGGCCGACAAGCACGCCAATGTGTACATCGACACCAGCGCCTACACCGCCCGCCGTTACCCACGCGAGCTGGTCGACTACCTGCGCGGCCGGGGCCGCAGGAAGGTACTGTTCGGCACCAATTACCCCATGATCACTCCCGGCCAGGCGCTGGAGCACCTCGGCGAACTGGACCTGGACGAGGAGACCACCGAGCTGTTCCTGTCCGGCAACGCTCGACGGATCTTCAACCTCTGACCGCACCGCGTCACCGCCGGGCCCATATGAGGACCGCCGCAAGGTGGACGGCGGCCTGATAAGCGAGCGCGCGCAATGTCCACGAGGAACACCCGTCCGAGGCCGCCAGACCAGCCGCCCCGCGCCCACACGGCTGCTGCAGCAGACCAGCGGGCTGTTCAACTACACCGGCGAGTACTACGACGACGGGACGGTCGTGCCGGGGATCCCCTGGCAGGGCCAGGAGTACGTGGACAACCAGTTCCACACCTACCAGCCGGAGGAGCTGGTACGCCTGGCGCTGTCCAAGCCGGCGCGGTTCGAGCCGGGGACGGACTGGAGCTACTCCAACACCAACTACGTGCTGGCCAAGTTATTGGTCGAGGAGGTCACCGGCCGCACGCTGGCCGAGGAGACGCAGCGGCTGATCCTGGAGCCGCTGGGGATGTCGGGCAGGGACGGCTGCTTCTGGCACGGCTGCTCTGAGCACGCGACGCAGCCGAAGCAGAACACCGAGTGGTGGAGGGCCAAGCTGGACAAGAACATGGCTCGGGACCGGGAGATCACCAAGCATCTCGAGACGGCAGGCTGGACGGTACTGCGCTACTGGGAGCACGAGGCCGCCGAAGACATCGCCCAACAGGTCAACGGCGTTGTGAGGGAACAGCGCGATAGCTCGCCGCAACAGCTGCCGGGGCCCCGTCCTACTACTCCTGCCTCGGGTGAACACCCTTCGTCCACCATTCACGGTGGTAGCTAATGTAGTCGGGATGGACCTTGTGCCAACCCTTCATCTCAAGCTTCGGCAAGAGAACAGCACCAACCGAACCAGCACGAACAATGATTGACCAGTCCTCGTCTATGACAACAGCTCCGATGTCGAGGCGCACATGACAGTTGGGACAGAGGCAGAGAATATTCGGCTCAACGTCAGGCCCGTTGTGAGGCTTACCCAAGGGCCTTATATGAGCACCCTCACTGTAGGGCTTACCATCCGGCCCTGCCAGACGGAGGCCACATAATTGGCACTCTCCCTCGTAAAGCCTTTTGATGCGCTTAGCCGCCGCGGCATCTCGCACGATTCGCTGCACCTGCATGGTTCGCGTGTCAGGGTACTTCTCCGCGCCTTGATCCTCGTCCAATTCGTCCAGCGCTTGGACAACGTGACGCTCTACAGGGCTAGGCACTTGAAGGCGATTAGGTAAACGCTCCAGATCGACCTGACAGATATTTATTTCCGAACCATCCGGGGCCAGCGACTTAGAAATCGCCGTACGCATGGCAGTAATCTCGTACAGGCCGTCATACCTGTAGTCATCAGGAAGCGAGTATCGCGAATCACCCTCGAATCCGCGGATTACACGGATCGGATACTTGCGCTCGTAGCTAAGCTTCAGGGCTGCGTTATCTCGATATGACCACGACTGGCTACGTAACAGCTTTCCGTTGCTCGGGTCCTTGTCCTTGTCCGGGGAAGCTCCTGTATATCGCACCCAGTCCCAGTGGTCCTCATCGTCCTCGTAACCACCGTGCAACACGATGGCGTCCGCGACTTCTCGACCATCCTCGTCAACAAGCCAGGAGATGCCCTTCTGGTTGGCCCTGTGTAACTTCGCGCGTAGTACGTCCAACCGCCGGTGAAAGACCTTGCCCACAGGGGCACCCTCGACATGGCCGATGACTCGTTCGATTTCCACTAGTCCATAGTGGCGCCACTGTGATCACTTCTGTCAACTTCATAGTCATGGTTGTCCAGTTGTGAGCCGTGAGTCCTCACCTCAACCGCTCAACATCCCAAGTGCCAGCGGCCTCGACTTGGCCTCCCCAAAGGCAATCGGCTTGTTGGTACGGTTCGACGCGCGTACGAGGAGTGCCACGGAACCTCCGACTGACAGGTCCTGGAGGTCCTGCTGGTTGTGAGCCCTCCCCCACCCGGGGCCCTGCCTTGATGAGTTCCGGCCACCGAGGGCTGACCCGTGATCGGTGATGCCCACGAGAGGCACCCATCCGTGGACCGCCAGGCGTGCTGGTACTGGCGGTCGGACGCAGATGGGAACGCTTGGAGCCCGACCAGCCGCCCCGTGCCGCAGGGGTGTTAGGTACCGCAGGGCTAGCGATCACCTTCAGCGCATCCCCTTCGAATGTCAGTGACTGCTGTTAGAACAGATCCATAACGACGCGAGTGAGCGTGCACGAGAACCACGAGGGATCAGGGGAGCAGTCGTGGCAGTACCAGGGGGCCAGTCGGAGCCGATCGCGGGTATCTACGAGAAGTTGATCACTCGCGACGTGCACGTCGAGCTGGAGCGATTCGAGGCCGCAGGTTGGAAAGCCATCGATGTCGAGGTCACTCCTGAGTCCGCCCCCCATGTGCTGGCTCGCCACATCGGCGAAGCTGTCGGCCGAAGGCTGAGCCAGCTTCCGCCCGAAGACCGAGTCATGGTCGCGAACCGCATCCTCGAATCCTTGGCCACCGGCGCGCCGGATTTCACTGACGCCGAGACCGTGAGCACCATCGTCGACGGCCCTCGACAGCTCCTGGCTCTCGCCCATCAGGAGGCTCAAGGTGTGTACGCGCTACGCCCGCTCACACCCCTGTCCGAGACATCGCTCATCACCAACTCCCCCGAAGACCTCAGCCTCGGCGCCGAACTCCGGGCGGAACTCGCGACCGCAGACCGCATCGACCTGCTCTGCGCGTTCGTGAAGTGGTACGGCATTCGCGTACTGGAAGACTCTTTGCGCGCCGCCAAGGAGCGTGGCGTGCCGATCCGCGTCATTACAACGACCTACATCGGCGCCACCGATCGCCACGCACTCGACCGCCTCGTCCGCGACTTCGGCGCCACAGTCAAGGTCAACTACGAAATTCGATCTACGCGACTGCACGCAAAGGCTTGGCTGTTCAGGCGCAACACGGGCTTCGACACCGCGTACGTCGGCAGCTCAAACCTCTCGAAGGCTGCGCTCCTCGACGGCTTGGAGTGGAACGTACGGTTGTCGTCCATCGCAACACCGGCGGTGCTGGACAAGTTCGAGGCGACCTTCGACGCTTACTGGAACGACTCCGCCTTCGAGACCTACGACCCCGAGCACCACGGTGAGCGCCTCGATCGAGCCTTGGCCCAGGCAGGCGGCTCCACCTCCACTGCTGACCTGAAGATCAACCTCTCGGGACTAGAAGTACACCCCTTCCCATATCAGCGGGACATGTTGGAACGCCTCCAGGTCGAGCGAGAGATCCGCGGGCGAAACCGCAACCTCCTGGTCGCGGCGACCGGTACCGGGAAGACCGTGATGGCAGCCCTGGACTATCGCAACTTGAGCAAGAAGCTCGGCAGCGGTCGTCCGAAGTTGCTGTTCGTCGCCCACCGCAAGGAGATCCTCAAGCAGTCTCTGCGCACGTACCAGGAGGTGCTGGACGACGCCTCATTCGGTGAGCTGCTGCACGGAGGTGAAGACCCACGCGATTGGAATCACGTTTTCGCAAGCGTGCAGTCTCTGAACATCCAGCGCCTGGAACAACTGGCCCCCGACCACTTCGACATCATCGTCATCGACGAGTTCCATCACGCCACGGCCGCCACCTACCGTCGAGTCATAGACCACTTCACGCCCAAGGAACTGCTCGGCCTAACCGCCACACCCGAGCGGATGGACGGCCTCAATGTGCAAGACGAGTTCTTCGGGGGACGCATCGCAGCCGAGATGCGACTTTGGGAGGCCCTTGAGAACGAACTGCTGTCCCCCTTCCACTACTTCGGCATACCGGACGGCACAGACCTAACGAACCTCGTCTGGCAGAAGGGCACGTACGCGGACCAGGAGCTCGGCAACCTCTACACCGGCAACCACGCGCGAGCCCGCATCGTGGTCAAGCAGATCCGAGACAAGATCTCTCAGCCCGGAGCCATGCGCGCGCTGGGATTCTGCGTGACCAAGGCGCACGCCCATTTCATGGCGGACTTCTTCCGGCAGGCCGGCCTGCAAGCAACAGCCCTCGACAGCGACTCGCCTGCCGCCGTACGCGCTCAAGCGCTGTCTGACCTACGCAACGGCAAGATCCAAGTCATCTTCTCAGTGGACCTGTTCAACGAGGGCCTCGACATCCCAGACGTGGATACGCTCCTCCTGCTACGCCCCACCAACAGCGCCACGGTCTTCCTCCAGCAACTGGGCCGAGGACTGCGCCGCACCGACACCAAGCCCGTGCTCACCGTCCTTGACTTCATCGGCCAGCACCGAGCCGAGTTCCGCTTCGAGGAACAGTTCCGAGCCCTGACGAACCTCTCTCGAAACCGGCTCGTCGATCACCTTGAGCATGACTTCCCGCTGCTTCCATCCGGGTGCCAGATCATCCTGGAAGGAAAGGCCAAGGACCTGGTACTCGATAACATCCGTACCCAACTGAGCGCCAATGTCAAGACCTTGGTCAGCGAAGTCAAGGCCTACGACACTCAGCAACTGGCGGACTACCTACGCGAGAGCCGTAGAGAGATCAAAGAGCTCTACAAGAGTGACAACTCCTGGACGACAGTCCTCCGCCGGGCGGGCTTCATCAACGGCACTGCCCCTGATGGAGAAGCGGCCCTCCTCAAGCGCGTCCACGCCTTCCTGCACGTCGACGACCCTGAACGGGCCAACGCCTACCTCCGCCTCCTCGCCGACGACGTACTGCCCTACGAGGCACTGGCTCCCACTGATCAGGCATACGCCCGCATGCTCTTCTTCAACCTGTGGGACAACGCAGGAGGCTTCACGAGCTTCCAGCAAGGTCTCGAATCTCTGCGCGATCACCATGCGGTTCGCAATGAACTCCGGCAAGTACTCTCGTACGTCATCGAGCAGGCGGACCACTTCCCGATCTCCCTGTCGGGCAGCCACAGCCACATCCCTCTGAAGGTCCACAGCTCCTACAACCGCTCCGAGATTCTGACAGCGCTCGGGGTGGCCCGCTTCGGTGGTCAGATGCCCAGGTCCTTCGCACAAGGCGTCCAGTGGGTTGATGACATCCAAACGGACGCCCTCCTAGTCACCCTGGAGAAGAACGAGAAGGACTTCTCGCCCACCGTCCGGTACAAGGACTACGCACTGAGCCCCACACTCTTCCACTGGGAGTCCCAGAATTCGACCGCGGCGAACTCGCCGACAGGGATGCGCTACCAGCACCACGCTCAAGGAGGCAGCCACGTCCTGCTATTCATGCGCCGCTACAAGAACACCGACATCGGCAAGTCTCAACCGTGGATGCTTCTTGGCCCCGCCACCTACGAAGCTCACACAGGCAGCAAGCCAATGGCGATCACGTGGCGTCTGGAGCATGAACTACCAGCCGACGTGTGGTCGTATGCGGCCATCAACGCAAGCTAGCCTCGATCTTTCTGAGCGCCCTTCCCGGAGTGTGGAGGGGGGAGTTCATCGTGAACGGCGACGTGTCAAGATCCCGGAATGAACGAACTGACGATTCAGCCTCGCGCCGATGACCACATGCAGGGCTGCGTCCAGGCACTCGCCACGGTCCATGCGGCAGATCGCTATCCAGTGGATTGGCCTGTCGATCCCGAAGGTTGGCTGACTCCCCGAAGCATGCTCGATGCCTGGGTGGCCGTAGATGGTTCGGCCGTCCTGGGTCATCTGGTCCTCGCTCGCCCCGGGGAGGCGCTGGCTCTCGCTGTCGGGCTGCCTTCGCAGCGCCTGGTGTCCGTGGCGCGGCTCTTCGTCAGTGCCGGTGCCCGCCGACGAGGGGTGGCCGCGAGGCTACTGGACAAGGCGATCGACGTAGCTGAAGCCGACGGGCTCAGGCCCGTTCTAGAAGTCGAAGCCGGGGCGACCGCCGCCATCAACCTCTATGAGCGTGCCGGATGGCGCTACGTCGGCAGTTCCGCAGCTGACTGGATTACAGCCGACGGGCGCGTCGCGCAGATGCATTCCTATATTGCCCCCTCGGGCGACCAAACCTGATGAGACGGTCATGTGGTGGCACTTCAGGCCACGGTCCGCCGGCGCGCAGGTTCCAGGACGTGGCCAGCTCTTCTGTTACAGCATGTGCCTCAAGCAGTTGCTGACGGCTCCGTTGAATGGCCCGAACCCTACTTCTCGCTGCCGTCGGCCTCCGAGATTTCCGCCTCATAGTGAGTCTGTGCGCGATCGAGTGCCTCGTCGGCGTCACATCCGTGAGCCCGCAGCCAGTGGAGCACATCGGCGATCATGTCGATCGCCGCTTCCTCCGCCACTGCCACGCTGAGAGCGCCGGAGCGCGCCGGCTTCGGTAGGAGAACTCGCTCGTGGCCGTACACACTCAGCAGCGCCTCGGCTCGGGTCACGCGTAGGCCTCCGCAGTGTCCGTCGGCAGCGGGCAGTTCCGTGGCCAACTCGCACCAGGTCACCTTCTTTTCGGCCTGAAGTTGGACGCCCCATCTGTCGGTAATGGCGTCGATGAGGGCCATTCCACGCCCTGTTTCGGAGTTGGTCTCTGCGTCGACGAGAGTGGGAAGAGCGCGCGTGTCGGGGTCGTGGACCTCGACACGCAGGCGGGTGCCACTGATGGAGACAACGAGAGTCGCCGGAGTGCCGACCCCGACGTGCCTGATGACGTTCGAGACAAGCTCACTGAGACAGAGTTGAGCGTCGTCGATGACTCCGTGCAGACCCCAGAGCCCCAAGTGCAGCCGCATGACGCGACGCAGGGACGCCACCTCTTGGGCCTCCGCCACGAACGGAAGGCTCCAGGGCTTCCTCGTTACACCCACGGTGCAGGTCATCGCTCAACCCCTCTGACTCCAGGTCGAGTTGCGTTGTGCAATCGATCCTGCACATAGAGTTGCATCGAGACTCTCAAAATGGAACTCTCATCTTGCCCTCACGGAAGCGCGTCCACGCAGTGCACGCCCCCCGGCGCGCGCCACGTTGCAGCCGCTCTCTGCCACGCTCCACGATCTGACAGATCGACATGAAAGGTTTTGAACATGGCAGTCGGACCTACCACCCGTAGGCGTCAGTTGGGCGCCGACCTGCGTCGTCTCCGTGAGCTCAAGGGGCTAACCCTTGAGGATGCAGGCGGTCGCGTCGGCATCTCGAAGGCGACGCTCAGTCGCTACGAGACAAAGGAGGGCACAGTCAAATGGCCTGCTGTCGACGCCCTTTGCCGTGAGTACGGCGCCTCCGATGAGGAACGGCTTGCGCTGGTCGAGCTTGCGAAGGGAGCCAAGATCCAAGGCTGGTGGAGGTCACTGGCCGACCCCATCCCCGAGTCCATGAATCTCATGCTCACACTCGAAGACGAGGTGGTACGCGAAGACCATTACGCCTGCATGTACGTTCCAGGCCTCCTCCAGACCCGTGCTTACGCCGAAGCTGTGCATCGCGCTTCGGAAGTGCAGTGTCCAGAACGAGAAGTCCAACACATGGTCGACATCCGGATGAAGAGGCAAGAACTGCTTGAGCGCGACGAGCCACCGCACATCTGGTGCGTGATCGACGAGGCTGCCGTCCGGCGCGTTGTCGGCGGTCACCAAGTCATGCGCGATCAGCTGCGCCACCTACTCGACATGTGCAAGCGGCCCAACATCACGGTCCAAGTGCTCCCCTTCTCAACCGGCGCCCACGCTGCGGCAGTCGGGAGCTTTGCGATCCTTCGTGGGCCAACGCCCGAGCTGGACGTGGTCTACGCAGACCTCCTTGGCGGCGGGCTGTTCATGGAGAAGCCCCAGGAACTGGATCGCTATAGGTTGGCGTTCCAGTACCTAAGCGCACAGGCGCTCGACCTCGAATCATCCAAGGAACTGATCCACCGCAGGAGCCAGGAGCCCTCATGACGACGCCACCCGTCCTCCACTGGTTCAAGTCCTCCTACAGCGGAGGCAGTGGAACGGAGTGCGTGGAGGTCGCGCCCGTGCCCGCCGGGATCCTGATACGTGACTCCAAGAAACCGCAGGGACCCCATGTCGCGGTGTCGGCTGAGGCGTGGGGCAGGTTCATGGCCTCATCACTGAGTCAGTGTTCCAGTCACAGGAGCTGAAGGCAGCCCTCTGCCACTTTCCCCGTGGGCGTTGCGAACGAAGATCGCCTCGGATGGCATTGCTCGTAGAAGTTCATGCAAGTCGCTGGCGCGCGCGGACGATCCGACGCAAGCCTGGTCACATCGATCGTCACCAACGGCATCAGAGGGCATCGTGGCGCTGCATCGGCTGGGCAAGGACCCGGAGAGTCCCAACAACGGCTCCCCGACCGTGTACCTGGACGACGAGACCGGGAACTACATCCTGCAAGGGTGGCGCGTCACGGACGCGGAGCGCCTGGCGCAGATGGACATCCCGGATCATGAAACAGTGATCGAGTTCCCCAGGCGCATGATGCAGTTCTTCCCGGAGGTGAACGGCGATGCCGGAGCCGACGTTTGAGGAGCTGTTCCGCTCCGCCCAGCACAGCGCGTATCACCTGGAGATGAGGACGCGTACGGCCTCGACGACGACTATCAAGGCTGGGCTGCGGGTGACCGGTTCGATCCGGCGGAGCGCTGGCCCTGGTGGATCAAGCTGGTTTCGGCAGCAGTGGCCCGAGGCGTGAACGTGCACCGCGCTCGTATCGTCTCCGAGCCAATCTCACCTTACGTACGCTACGTGTACGAGCTGACCAGTGGGCACAACGCATCGAGACCGGCACCGAGTCCTACCGCCTCGCACAGACCAAGGCCAAACAGCAGAAGAACCACTCATGGCCGAGCCTGGCGCTCTCGTGCTCACCAGATGGATCAAGCCCTACTCCGGCCTGGGAAGCCGACCTTCTTCGCGGCGAGCGGAGACAGAGTCATGGGTCCGGCCCAGCCCTGCTGAACCAGAGCGACCTGCGAGGGCAGGGGCAGGACTGGATGGATGTCCACGCCTCGCGACCAGTTCGCGAGCAGTCCCTCGGTGGCGTCCACAGCGGAGACGACCATGGTGATGCGGGCCTGCCCCTTCCCCCAGGTGTTCCACAGAGCCCACCCTTCCTCGCGGGGCTCCACCCCTATGCGCAGGCAGGCCTGCTCATACGTCTCGTTCAGCTCGGACGGCATGATTCCCGGCCGGATGATCAACACACCCGCCAACTCGACCAGGGGCCGGTCCTCCTCGACGCAGCCATCTCCAGGAAAGTGGTAGTGCCGCAGAGCCCGGGCAAGTGCATTCACAGACCGCTGCAGACCGGTCGCGTTCTCAGGGTCCGGGGCATAGGAAAGCCATCCCTCCCGAAGAGCCGCGGACTGGACCTCTCGGGCAAGTCTCTCAATCTCCTTCAGGTGTTCTGTCTCAGTCAGGTCGGGTCGGGTCATGGCGCGAAGTCTGACAGCTGGCGGCGTCAGCGTCGCCAGGCTTTAGGGCGCCGATAGCCGCGCCCCGGGGCCGGAACAGACCTGAAGCCGGAGCCGCTTCAAGCCTGATCCATCTCGGCCTCACTCACGAAGTGGGCCCAACTCAAGCCGGAAAGCGCGGCCAACTCCGACCGTTGACGCCAGACGTGACCGTGCTGGTTGCAGGTTGGGCCTGCCGACGGCACATGACAGGCTCGTACCTCGTGATCGATGATTTCGCGAAAGAGTACCTGCACAGCGATCTGCGAGAGATTCGCGAGGCGATGCTCTGGAAGCTCGACGGACTCGGCGAGTACGACATCCGCCGCCCCCTGACCTCGACGGGCACCAACCTTCTCGGCCTGGTCAAGCACCTGTCGATCTGGGAGTCCAGGTACTTCGGCGAAGTCTTCGACCGGCCGTTCCCCGAACTTCTGCCCCGGTGGGACGACGCCGGGGAACGCGGTGCCGACATGTGGGCGACCGAGCACGAGACACGTGGGGAGATCGTCGACCGTTACCGTCGTGTCTGGGAGCACTCAGACGCGACGATCACCGCCCTCGCCATCGACTCTCCCGGCTACGTGCCCTGGTGGCCACGCCCCAACGTGAAGCTGTTCAACATCCTGGTCCATATGCTCACCGAGACCAGCCGGCACGCTGGACACGCCGACATCCTGCGCGAACAACTCGACGAGTCCACAGGCACAACAGCCCAGTACGCGACTCCCCAGCGCGACGCGGCCTTTTGGGAAGCCCAGTGCGCGAAGATCGAGCGAGCCGCCAAAGCAGCCGTCGCCAAGCCCGATCACGCTGGCTCCTACGACACCACGCAACTCCTGGAGCTCGGGCCAGGTCGAGGGGCAGGTCACGCGCATCAAGCTGAAGGGCTACGGCCGAGCCAACCTCGACCTGCTCCGCATACGGATACTCCTCATGACCTGATCTGACCGGCCCCGGAGCACGGGATATTCAGGAGAACCGGTCGCCCGAACGCGCTGGAGCTGACCTTCTTAACGTTCGAAGTCTCTCGCGGCGGCGTCCCAGCAGAGGCTGCGGAGACCGTGATCGGCGTCCTCGCCTGACGGGATGTCGGGAGTCGCCTGGAACCACACGACGGTCAGTGCAGAGTGGTGCAGCACCGACTCTCGTTCCGGATCGATCGGCTGAGAGGTGAACGACCCAACGCACGTCACTGCAGGCAGCAGTTCGACCGGGCCGAAACCACCAGCAGGGAGGTCTGGCAGCTCCCGGACCGGCGCGACCAGGTGCACCGGAATTGAGGGACGATCCTTCTCGACGCTCCTGAGCAGGCGCTCCAGCTTGAGGTCGTTCCAGCGCCGGAACGGGTACCCCTCCAACATCCCGCCATACGTCGAGGACAGTCGCACGTCCGAGAGTTCGATCGAGCGGCCTGAAGTGAGAACTATGTGCGCCAGTGCCATAGTCCCCAACCTACTGGCGCAGCAGGACCCGACTGCTGGCCAGCTCCAGGCCCGGATGCTGGCGGACGGTGACGAGCCGGACAACACGGAGGTCGAGCAGTTCTGCGAGCGGGCTCGCGAGCTGTTCCGAGCGATCACCGACAGCAGCGTCGAAGACCGCAGCTGATCACCGGTGCCAGACCGATGTCGCGGCGCAGTCGGGCAAGCACATGTGAGGAAGCACTGCGGTCTTCCCCGTCACACGCCCTCAACGTGAGGTTGAAAAGGGCGCTCACTGGCCCCAAGGGGCAGAACTTCATGAGGCGGGCCGGAGCAGCGAGTTACCCAAGGCCGCCCGGGTGTCCTGAGAATGGCGGTTCCGGGGGGAGCGTCAAGAGCGCCCTTCGGGCGTCGGCTGCGCCGATTCCGCTTCGCCGTCGCCGGGTGCCGGGGCCTGCCGGTGCGGAGCTTCGCCGCCCTGCTCGCGGCGGTACTGGCCAAAGCTTGGCCGTCACTTCGCCGCCGGTTGGAAGGTTCTGCTGAACTCCTGCAGCAGGCCGAGGCGGCGGTCAGCCGTGGATGGCGTTGAGGACGGCGGCAAGTTTTTCGGGCGCGCTGATCATGGCCATGTGGCCGGTGTCGAGATCGATGACGTCGGGCCGAAGCAGCGCAATGGATCGCTGCTGGAGTTCCTCGACGTAGCACTGGTCGCGCGTGAGGTGCACGTACGTCCGGGGGATCTCGCGTCTGTAGCCGTTCAGGTTCACAGCCTCGCTCAGCAGGGCGGCCGAGTCGTCGGCCAGGCGGTCCAGGGTGGACGCGGCGGTTGCCTCGTCCATGTCGTTGCACAGCATCGCGGCGGCGCCCTCGCGGGTTTGGTGGTAGACGCCGTCGGCGATGGACTGCTCCACCAGACCCCGCACTCCGGGATCGATCTGGTCAAGCACCCGGGAACTGTCCTCCGGCACCACGGCCGACACGAGGACGACGTGGCGGATCCGGTCAGGTATGAGGTCCAGGACACGCGGGATCGTGACGCCCGCGAAGGAGTGACCGACCAGTACCACGTCGCGCAGATCCTTCGCTTCGACGTCCTTGCGGACCGCATCGGCGCAGTCCGCGAGAGTGACCGTACCCAAGTCGACTTCAGCCCTGGTCCCCCGCCCCGGAAGGTCGACCGCCAACGCTTCGGCACTCAGATGGGGGATCAGCTCGTCCCAACAGTTCGCGCCAAAGCTTGCCCCATGGATGAGAACGAACGCCATGACTGACCTCCTCGCCGACGATACAAGCTGAACCATAATTGAATTCAGTTCTGCTGTGGAGGCTTGTGGCAGAGCAAGGGAGAAGTGGAGGCCCGGGGGTGCTGGGAATCTCCGGTGAGGTGGTCCTGGAGCAGCGGATGCCGGGCGTTGTCTCAGTTGATCTGGTCGGGTTGCTCAGACCCTCGGGGCGCCTTCGAGTTGGAAGTGCCAGATGGCCACGAGCGGGGAATCGTCCAGGGCCGCGGCCGACGCTTCCGGGCACCAGTGCAGCAGGTCCCAGGACATGTGGGTCGGGAGTGGGTCCGGCGCGGTGTCGGAGTCGAGGGAGTGGCGCGGGCGGCGCGGTTCCTCGCAGTGCCGGACCTGGAAGCCCAGTGGGAGGGCTGCGGCGAGGTAGGCGCTGAGCGGGCGGTGGTATTCGGGGAGGAGGGACGGGCGGCCGTCCGGGCCGGGACGGCGGGGCAGGGTCGGCCGGAGGTAGGACACCAGCTGGTGGGCATCCGAGAGCACAAGGTGTCCGCCAGGGCGCAGGACGCGCGCGAACTCGGCGAGCACGGGGGCCAGTTCGGGGACGTGTGTCAGGGCGAGTGTGCAGACGACTGTGTCGACCGCGTTGTCGGGAAGCGGCAGCTGGTGCAAGTCGGCCTCGTGGAATTCGACATCTGGAAGGCGCTTGCGGGCCTGGGCGAGCATCTCGGGCGAGGCGTCTACGCCGATCACATCGTGGCCGAGTTCACGCAGGTAGGCGGTGTGGCGGCCGGTCCCGCAGGCCGCGTCGAGCACCGTGCCGGTGGGCAGGCTGTCCAGGATGCGCCGGACAACGGGCTGCTCGACGTCGATCATGTCGTTGCCGGGGGCGTCATAGTGCGGCGCCCACTCCTGGTAGACGTCGGCCGCGGTGATCGTGCCCGGAGTCGCCGTGACCCCCTCGGCATGCGCGAGGGCGGGCGCGTCCAGCAGGGTGCGGATCTCGGCGATCCGGGCCTCGACGAACGCCTGGTCAGCGCTCGCCTCCCTGATGCCGCGCAGCAAAGCGGCACCCTCGATGCCCAGCAGATATCCCAGGGGGCTCAGATAGGTCATTCACGGACGGTACGGACTCATGCTCCGACGGCTCCACCGGTTTTCCGGCGCTTCGAACGGGGTCGGGTCCACGGAGGTTCAGGAAGTTCACTCACGGGCGATGACTTTGGTCCGGGGCAAGGGTCTTCTCCTTGAACGCCCATGCCGGACGTCACCTGGTCCGGCCCCGGGCAGCACTACCCCTGACAGGAGACGCTCCCGCATGACTGATCCGGAACTGACAGCAGACCGCAGCCGGGGGACTGGAGTCTGGCCCCTGATCCACGTTGAGCGAACGGCGCTGGCCGCTGATCTCGCGGACCTGACTGACGAGCAGTGGGCAACATCGTCGCTGTGCACCGAATTGACGGTGCGCGAGGTGCTGGCGCACCTCACCGCGGCAGCGAGCCTCAACTCCCTGCGGTGGCTGGCGGGTGTGCTCCGCTGTCGGTTTGACTTCGACAAGCAGGTGGCCATGCGGCTGGCCGAGCAGCTGGGCGCCACCCCGGCTGAGACGCTGGAGAGATTCCGGCGCGTGGTCCTGAGCACGACCAAGCCTCCCCTGCCTGCCATAGCCCTGCTGGGCGAGACCATCGTGCACGGAGAAGACATCCGGCGTCCGCTTGGCATCGGTCGTGAGTACCCGATCGAGATGGTCACGCTGTTGGCTGAGTACTACCAGGGCTCGGACCTCGTGGTCGTTGCCAAGGGACGTATCGGCGGCCTGAGACTCGTCGCGGATGACGGCCCTTTCGCGACCGGTTCCGGGCCACTCGTCTCCGGTACCACCTTGGCCCTGGTGATGGCGATGACCGGGCGGTCGACGTACTGCGACGACCTCGAAGGCGATGGTGTGGAGCTCCTCCGCAGACGCTGCGGGATGGCGTAACCGTGCTGAGCCAAGGAGATCGGCTCCATCCGGTCGTGCCCTCATCCCGCAGAGCACGTCCATGGTCAGACCGCATGGGAGAGTCAACCGGCGTCCGGCCTCCGCCGCGCCTGGGCCACCAGATTCCGTGGAGACGTTTCGGTGTACGCGGCTGGACACAGAGATCCGTACGCCGACAGAGGTGTGCCTGGGCCGCGCGGTGCTCAAGGCCGCCCGGGTGTCCCAAGAATGGTGGTTCCGAGGTGAGCGTCAAGGGCGCCCTTCGGGCGTCGGCTGCGCCGATTCCGCTTCGCTTCACTCTTGACGCTCACCCCTCCACCGCGGGTTGCTGTTGGCCGGGCGGCCTCAACGGGGGCGGCGGGGAAGACCGGGAGAGGGCTGCTTCGCCGTCGCCGGGTACCGGAGGGCTGCCGGTGCGGAGCCCGGACGGCCTGTCCTGGGTTGCGGTACGGCACCGCCCCGGTAGCGGGCTCAGGCGCCGAGGCGTCGCGTCCCATTCGGTCCGCGTGAGCGGCCGGGCCGTGCAACCGGACGAGGGGCCCGACCATCCCCGTAACGGCGCGCGAGCTGAACCTCATCCCCTGACGCGATGGGCGGGTGTCGGAGACCGCGGTCGGCGGGTGGACCCATGAGGTCGGGGCCTTGGCCCTCTCGCAGCAGGACCGGGGCCGGGACGACGACCAGGGCGGGCCGTCATCCCCAGTCCCCAGGCTCCCTCTCCGAGCGGTCACTTGGCGGCGGCCCGAGAGCGCCCCGCGGAGATCGCGAGCCGGCTCACCATCACGGATCACACGGTGAAAACCCATATCAACCGGCTGTTCGCGAAGCTGGAACTGCGGGATCGGGCACAAGCCGTGATTGCGGCGTACGAGTTGGGGCTGGCGCGGGTG
>NZ_VJZC01000121.1 GCF_009377185.1 Streptomyces spongiae | reverse complement strand
GCGCCCACCTTAGTGGGCGCATGCCCACTGGGCAACGGATGCCAGCAGATTGACGCCTGAGAGGATCTGTGAGTGCCGACTGGGGTGCACCTTCGCGACGCGCGGCAGCAGTTGTTCGACGCCGCCGAACGCGTGCTGCTGCGGGACGGGCCAGACGCGCTGACCAGCCGGGCCGTCACCGACGAGGCAGGCTGCGCCAAGGGTGTCCTGCACCGGCACTTCAGCGACTTCGACGCCTTCCTCGCCGACCTCGTGCTCGACCGAGCCGCGCAGCTCGAGACGCAGGCGAGTACCTTGCGCGAGTCCGCCGGCACCGGCACGGTGGCCGACAACCTCACCACCGCGCTGACCACGCTGTTCGGACCGGTTCCGGTGGCGATCATCCCGCTCATCACCTTCCGGGACGAGCTGCGCGCACGGCTGCGACAAGCCAGGCCCGGAGGCGGCATCGCGATCCTCGCCCAGGCCACGAACGCGATCTCCGCCTACCTGGCCGACGAGCGTGAACTGGCCCGCATCGCGGCCGACGCCGACATCGACTCACTCACCCTCTCCCTGGTCGGTGGCGGGCATCTCCTGTTCGCAGACCGCGACCCCGGCCCGCCGACCACGGCAACCGTCAACAGGCTCGTGACAACGGTGCTCGCCGACGTCGTGCAACGGCGGCCACGCTGACGGTCGACGTCGGCCCGGTCCCCATCGAGCCTCACTCCTCCGAATGCCCCCGACAGGGCTGCAGCCCTCCCGTCCGCCAGCTTTCGGCACCGGCATCTGGTGGCCGATCAGAAATTCGGGGATGCTCGGTCCAGCGGGCCGCAACGGAGTCTGGTCTCCACCACTGGGTCCGCAGGAAAGCGAACCATGCCCGAACCTGGGATTGAGACGCGAAGTGCTTACGACGCTCATCACGAACACCTCCGCGCTTCCGGTGCACCGTCCCACAGGCAGCGTCTCCACGCTTCCCCCCTCTGGCAGGACCGCCCCTGGTGGCCGGACTGCCGCAGGTGCCCACGTTCGCATTCGCACAGGTGGTCATTGCACACCCGGCTCGGGCGCAAGGGTCTCAGGCCGATCCATGCACGCGCCGGGCGCATCTGACACCCCGTCACCAGAGTTGGCAACGGGTCAGCATCAGTACCGGCAGAACCCGCTTCCGACCGCCATCAACCGCCAAGATCGCTAACTGGCCCCACCCAGCCTGACCTGCAAAAATAGAAGCCAGGGGCTCATATGCTAGTTCCACAGGAGGTACCCATGAAGATGTTGATCAACGTCGCGGAAACCGTGGTCACCGACGCGCTCCGCGGGCTGGCGGCGGCGCATCCCGAGCTGACCGTGGATGTGGAGAACCGGGTGATCGTGCGCCGGGACGCTCCGGTGGCCGGGAAAGTGGGGCTGGTCTCGGGCGGAGGCTCGGGACACGAGCCGTTGCACGGTGGGTTCGTGGGGCCGGGGATGCTGTCCGCGGCATGCCCCGGTGAGGTGTTCACCTCGCCCGTACCGGACCAGATGGTGCGCGCGGCCGCCGCCGTGGACAGTGGCGCGGGCGTGCTGTTCATCGTGAAGAACTACACCGGCGACGTCCTCAACTTCGACATGGCGGCGGAACTCGCCGAGGACGAGGGCATCCAGATCGCCAAGGTGCTCGTGAACGACGACGTCGCCGTGACCGACAGTCTCTACACCGCGGGGAGGCGTGGCACCGGTGCCACCCTGTACGTGGAGAAGATCGCCGGGGCCGCTGCCGAGGAGGGGCAGCCGCTGGAGCGCGTCGAGGCGCTGGCCCGGCAGGTCAACGAGAACTCCCGCAGCTTCGGTGTCGCGCTCAGCGCCTGTACGACCCCCGCCAAGGGCAGCCCCACCTTCGACCTCCCTGCCGGGGAACTGGAGTTGGGCATCGGCATCCACGGCGAACCCGGGCGCGAGCGGCGCGCGATGATGACCTCGCGGGAGATCGCCGACTTCGCGGTGAACGCCATCCTGGAGGACATGAACCCGCGCAACCCGGTCCTGCTCCTCGTCAACGGCATGGGCGCCACCCCGCTGCTGGAGCTGTACGGCTTCAACGCCGAGGTGCAGCGCGCGCTCACCGAGCGCGGTGTGGCCGTGGCGCGCACCCTCGTCGGCAACTACGTCACCTCGCTCGACATGGCGGGCGCGTCGGTGACCCTTTGCCAGATCGACGAGGAACTGCTGCGGTTGTACGACGCGCCGGTGAAGACGCCGGGTCTGCGGTGGGGCGTCTGAGCGGCGCACCCCGCGCACTCGTCGACGGCAACCTCCGACTCCCCTTCAACGCGTCAACTTCCTTACCATGCAAGGAGATCACGTGCTCGACGCCGACTTCTTCCGCCGTTGGATGACGGCCACCGCGGCGGCCGTGGACCGCGAGGCCGAGCGGCTCACCGCCCTGGACTCACCGATCGGGGACGCCGACCACGGCAGCAATCTGCAGCGCGGTTTCACCGCCGTGGTGGCCGCGCTCGCGAAGGAGTCCCCCGAGACACCGGGCGCGATCCTGGTGCTCTCCGGGCGGCAGCTGATCTCGACGGTGGGCGGCGCCTCAGGGCCGCTGTACGGCACGTTGTTGCGCCGTACAGGCAAGGCACTCGGGGACGCGGACGAGGTCACCGAGGAGCAGCTCACGGACGCGCTGCGCACGGGGGTCGACGCGGTGATGACGCTCGGCGGTGCCGCTCCCGGCGACAAGACCATGATCGACGCGCTGGTGCCGGCCGTCGACGCGCTCGGCGACTCGTTCGCCGCGGCGCGGGCGGCCGCCGAGCAGGGCGCCCTGGCAACGACACCGCTGCAGGCCCGCAAGGGCCGGGCCAGCTACCTGGGCGAGCGGAGCATCGGGCACCAGGATCCCGGCGCCACGTCCAGTGCGCTGCTGATCGCGGCACTCGACGAGGCCGCCGCGGCCTCCGATGCATCGGAGGCCGCCGATGAGTGACGTCACGGACACCACGGACAGCGCGGACACACTGGTCGGCATCGTGCTCGTCTCGCACAGCGCCGCTGTCGCGTCCTCGGTCGCCGAGCTGGCGAAGGGCCTCGCGGGTGGCGGCCCCACCGCCCCGGTCGCCCCGGCGGGCGGCACCCCGGACGGCGGACTGGGCACCAGCAGCGAGCTGGTGTCGGCCGCGGCAGCCGCGGTGGACCGCGGTGCCGGCGTCGCGATCCTGGCCGACCTCGGCAGCGCCGTCCTCACCGTGAGGGCCCTCCTCGCCGAGGGCGACGAGCTGCCCGCGGACACCCGTCTGATCGACGCCCCCTTCGTCGAGGGCGGTGTCGCCGCGGTCGTCACGGCCTCGGCTGGCGCGGATCTCGCGGCGGTGGAGGCGGCGGCCACAGAGGCGTACTCGTACCGGAAGGAGTGATCAGAGCCCGTCCGTAGGCCGGATCCGGCTCTGGGCCCGATCCGGCGTCCGGCCGGCCCCTCACCTCCACGAGCTTCCGCGCCAACGCCTCTCCTTGGGCAACCGCCTCCTGGTGGTCCTCGATGGGTGTCACGCGGGTGTTCTTGAAGACGACGTACGTGACCCCGGAGGCGACACCGCCGGTCCGTGGGTCGGTGCGGATACCGAGGCTCTTGGCTGTGGCGTACGAGGCCTCGCCGATGATCTGGCGGGGGCCGATGTCCCCCACGACGGCGTACTGGACGCGGTCGCGGTAGATGACGGCGGCGACGGACCCGCCCCGGACCCCGTGGGCACGGTGGTCCCAGATGTCGCTCGGGGCGGGTAAGACGATGAAGGGGAGCGTCTCGGCGTTCAGATAGCGCCCGTCCGACTGCTTGTAGGCGGTGGCGGGCCAGAACCAGGGGTCCGTGGCGCGGTTGCAGCGCGGGCCCGGCCGACCGTCGCAGTCGATGTCCATGTCGGCCTTCCAGAACACCGCGTCCTCCGTACCGCAGACGGGGATGTCGGCGGGGGCGCCGCGGTCACTGCGGTAGCGGCCCTTCGAGACGGGCTCGCACTCGTCCAGCTCGGCCAGCAGGGCGGCGGCGCTGACACCCTCGAACCGGACGGGCTCCCGAGGGTGTGCGGCGGCGGGCACCGTCGTGAAGGCGAGCAGGGTGGCGCCGACCGTGGCCGGCACCGACAACTGGGCACGCACGATGAGGGACCCTCTCGTCGGCGGACATGGACGATCACCCGCCCACGGTGCTGGAGAGCCATGGTGCGGGGCCAGTGCGACACGCCCGGCTGGAGCACGGGGTCACTGAGGTGCACGCGTGCGGCCGAGCGCCCGGGTCCGTTGCGGCCCGGGCGGCTCGGCCACTCTCGTCGGCGCGGGATCAGCGACGACAGCGGGCCGCGCCGAGCAGCGTGAAGCACCCTCGGACAAGGGCGAGTTCACGCCGCGTCAGAGCCCCAGCATACGTAGCCGCGTACCGATCCGACGGAATGGCCGGGCGTGTGAGGAATCGCCCTCGGCGCGTGAGCGGCACCTCGGCGCCGCGACTCACCCGCCCCTTGACGAGGACATGCAGACGGCGCCTTATAGGTACAGACCAATCCCGTGCCGGGGAGGGCAGTGCCGTGCGTCGTGTTCCTGTACTGGTGATCTGTGGCTCGTTGTTCCTGGCCGTGGCCTGCGGGCAGGACGGGCCTGAGCGCCGCGCGCCCGGGGCGCCCGTCGGGGTCACCGTCGCGGCGGGCAGCGCCACCAGCGTGCACGTGATGTGGAACCGGGCGTCCGGGAAGCCGGAGGTCGCCGGGTACGAGGTGTATCGCGGCACCACGAAGGTCAAGGACGTGCCCGGTAGCGAGCACATGGTGGACGTCACCGGGCTGGCACCATCCACCACGTACGCGTTCACGATCCGGGCGCGGAGCGCCGGAGGGGACCTGGGACCGCCCAGTCGGCGGGTGCGGGCCACGACGCCCGACGCGGTGGCAGCCGACGGCAGAGCGCCGAGCCGGCCGGAGCGTCCGAAGGGCGCGGTGGCCGGCAGCCGGGCGGTCCAGCTGTCCTGGGGGAGGTCGGCGGACGACCGGGGTGTGGTCTCGTACGACATTCTGCAGGGTGACTCGAAGGTCCACAGTGTGGGCGGCGGGCAGACCGCGGCGGTGGTGACAGGGTTGCGGCCCGGCACCCGCTACTCCTTCACCGTGCGGGCACGGGACGCGGCGGACAACGTCTCACCCACCAGTGAGGCCGTGCGGGTCACCACCTCGCCGGGAACCGACGACGGCCGGGGCACCGCGCCCACCCGGTTCCGCGCGACGACGAGGCGGGCCGACGGGGCGTACTACATCGACCTGGCCTGGGTCCCACCCCGCGCCGACGGAGCGATCACGGAGTACGAGGTCCACCTCGACGGGCGTGTCGCCACCTCGCTCGTCTGGGGTGGCACGGCGCCCCAGGACCGGGCCGAGTACGGCTTCTACGCGGGGCGCGAGGGCGGCGTGACGCACCGGGTGCGGATCAGGGCGAAGCTGCCGGACGGGACGTGGGGCGGGTTCTCGGCGGAGCGCACCGTGACGACGGGGCGATGAGCGGTTGGGGCGTACGCGTCGGTGAGGTCCCCCGGACGAAGGAATCCGTCACCTGGCCGGGGGCGGTCCGCATGCGGCCAAGGCCGGGGGGACGTTGGCTCGCTCTGAGGCAGCACGGGGTTTCCCGATCCTCGGCGGCGCAACGGGCGTACCGCCAACCGTGCCGCTGGAGGGCAGTCCTTATGCGTACCACTCAGCCACTCGTCCGCTTCTGCCTGACCGCGACCGCCGCCGCGCTGCCGCTCGCCCTGGCCGTTCCGGCAAAGGCCGCGCCGGGGATCTCGGTGAGCACCTCCGGGTCCACCGTCACGGTCACCACCAGCGCGTGCCCCACCATGGACGCCAACAGCTCGTTCGGCCGGGCCTCCCTGCTGTCCAGCGGGCAGGCGAGCTTCGCCCAAGGACGCCAGGCGACGCTGTCGGGGTCGAGTACCACCCAGTCCGCCGCCTGGGCGAACGTCAGCCCCGGCACCTACACCGTGATCGTGATGTGCAACAACGGGAGCACGGCCGGCACGCAGTCCATCATCGTCTCCGGCGCTCCCACACCCAGCCGTACGCCCACGCCCACACCCACGCGCTCCATCTCCGCGACGGCCTCGCCCTCCCGTGGTGTCATGGGTGGTTTCGGCGGGACGGCCAAGGAGTACGGCACCCTCACGGTGGTGGGCGGTGGCGTCCTGGTGGCCGCGGGCCTGGGGACGACGGTCTGGTACCTGCGCCGCCGTGCCAAGCCGCACCGCCTGTGACACCTCGCGAAGGCCCTAGGGGGAGCCCTCGGGCGCGGGCAGGCGCTCGAACTCCTCCAGGGCGTGGGTCAGCCAGCGCGTCCAGAACGTCTCCAGGTCGATGCCCGCCCTCAGGATCAGATGCTGCAGGCGGTCCTGGGGCGTGTCCCTGCCCGGCCCGAAGTCGCGCTGCTGGATCTCCTCGTACTCCGCCAGCTGCCGCTGGTGAAGGGTGAGATGACGGCGAAGGTCGGCCTCGATGCCCGTTGTGCCGACCATGGCCGAGGCGCGCAGCCGCAGCAGCAGGGTGTCCCGCGGCGGCTTGGGGTCCTGCGCGGCCGCGGTCCAGCGGGCCAGCTCCGCACGGCCCGCGGGGAGCACCTCGTAGCTCTTCTTCTGCCCGCGGGTCGGCTGCTCGGTCGGCAGGGCCCGGATGTAGCCCTCGCTCTCCAGTTTTCCCAGCTCGCGATAGATCTGCTGGTGCGTCGCCGACCAGAAGTAACCGATCGACCTGTCGAACCGGCGGGTCAACTCGAGCCCCGACGACGGCTTCTCGAGCAGAGCGGTGAGGATCGCGTGCGGGAGTGACATGGACTCATCCTAGGTACGCGCCGACGGCCCTCTCAGCGCTCCGCCTAGAGCGCCGCCGCCAGTTCGGTGCCCTGCTTGATGGCGCGTTTGGCGTCCAGTTCGGCGGCCACGTCGGCGCCGCCGATGAGGTGCGTGCTACGGCCCGCGGCGACCAGCGCCTCGTACAGGTCGCGGCGCGGCTCCTGTCCGGTGCAGAGCACGACCGTGTCGACCTCCAGTACCTGGCGGACGCCGTCGACGGTGATGTGCAGTCCGGTGTCGTCGATCAGGTCGTACTGGACGCCGGGCACCATGGTGACCCCGCGGTGCTTGAGCTCGGTGCGGTGGATCCAGCCCGTGGTCTTGCCGAGGCCGGCGCCGACCTTGGAGGTCTTGCGCTGCAGGAGGTGGACGGAGCGCGGCGGGGCGGGCCGCTCGGGCGCGGCGAGGCCGCCGGGTGCGCGGTAGTCCATGTCGACGCCCCACTGCCGGAAGTACGCCGCCGGGTCCTCGCTCGCCTTGTCGCCGCCGTCGGTGAGGTACTCGGCGACGTCGAAGCCGATGCCGCCCGCCCCGAGGATCGCGACCCGCTCGCCGACGGGGGCGCCGTCGCGCAGGACGTCGAGGTAGCCGAGGACCTTGGGGTGGTCGGCGCCGGGGATGTCGGGCGTACGCGGGGTGACACCGGTGGCGACGACGACCTCGTCGTACGAGCTGAGGTCGTCCGCGGTGACGTAGGCGCCCAACCGCACGTCCACACCGCGCAGTTCGAGCTGGGCGCGGAAATAGCGCAGCGTCTCGTCGAACTCCTGCTTGCCGGGGACCTTGCGGGCGACGTTCAGCTGGCCGCCGATCTCCTGCGCGCCGTCGAGGAGCGTGACGTCGTGGCCGCGTTCGGCGGCGGAGACCGCGCAGGCGAGTCCGGCCGGGCCGGCGCCCACGACGGCGACGCGCAAGCGCCGCCGGGTCGGGGAGAGGACGAGTTCCGTCTCGTGGCAGGCGCGCGGGTTGACCAGGCAGGACGTGATCTGCCCGCTGAAGGTGTGGTCGAGGCATGCCTGGTTGCAGCCGATGCAGGTGTTGATGGTGTCGGGGCGGCCGTCGCGCGCCTTGGCGACGAAGTCGGGGTCGGCGAGCATGGGCCGGGCCAGCGACACCATGTCGGCGTGTCCCTCGGCGAGCAACTCCTCCGCGAGTTCGGGGGTGTTGATGCGGTTGGTCGTGACGAGCGGGACCGAGACGGCGCCCATGACCTTCTTCGTCACCCAGGTGTAGGCGCCGCGCGGCACCGAGGTGGCGATGGTGGGGATGCGGGCCTCGTGCCAGCCGATGCCCGTGTTGATGATCGTCGCTCCGGCGTCCTCCACCGACCTGGCAAGAGTGATCACCTCGTCGAGCGTGGAGCCGCCGGGCACCAGGTCGAGCATCGACAGGCGGTAGATCACGATGAAGTCCTCGCCGACCGCCTCGCGCACCCGGCGCACGATCTCCACGGGGAAGCGCGTGCGGTTCTCGTACGAGCCTCCCCAGCGGTCCTCGCGCTGGTTGGTCTGCCGGGCGATGAACTCGTTGATCAGATAGCCCTCGGAGCCCATGATCTCGACGCCGTCGTAGCCTGCCCGGCGCGCGAGCCGGGCCGTCCGCGCGTAGTCGTCGATGGTCTGCTCGACCTCGGCGTCGGTGAGGGCGTGCGGTACGAAGGGGCTGATCGGCGCCTGAAGGGCGCTGGGCGCGACGAGGTCGCGGTGGTAGGCGTACCGCCCGAAGTGCAGGATCTGCAGTGCGATCCGGCCATCCTCGCGGTGCACGGCGTCGGTGATCTGCCGGTGCTGCTCGGCCTCGACGTCCGTGGTGAGCTTGGCGCCGCCCTCGTAGGGCCGACCCGCCTCGTTGGGCGCGATACCGCCGGTGACGATGAGGCCCACTCCCCCGCGCGCCCGGGCCGCGTAGAACTCCGCCATGCGCTCGAAGCCGCGCTCGGCCTCCTCCAGGCCGACGTGCATGGAGCCCATGAGCACGCGGTTGGGGAGCGTGGTGAATCCCAGGTCCAAGGGCTGAAGCAGGTGTGGGTAGCGGCTCATGTGGCCCTCCGTGCGTGGCGTCGTCCGGACCGTTGTAGACGACGCCGCACTCTTTTTGCAACTAGTTGCACAACGGATGAGGGCAAGCCCACACAGGGCGGATCACGTGCTGCTAGCCCAGCGCCTCGGGCCTGGTGCCGATCACGACGTGGGCGTCGCATTCCTCCGACACCGCGAGACGTGTGTTCAGCCCGCTGTGCGTGAAGGTCTCCACGGCGAGCGGGGCCTGCCGTGCGCTCGTCTCGATGAGCAGGTGGCCGCGGGGCGCCAGCCACCGGGGTGCCTCGACGGCCACCCGGCGCAGGACGTCGAGCCCGTCCGCGCCCCCGTCGAGAGCGACCCACGGTTCGTGGTCGCGGGCCTCGGCCGGCAGGAGGGGGACCTCGTCGGTGGGGACGTACGGGACGTTCGCCGCGAGGAGGTCGACACGACCGAGCAGCGTGTCGGGCAGGGCGGCGAACAGATCGCCCTCGTGGACGTGACCGCCGAAGGGCGCGACGTTGCGGCGGGCGCAGCGCACCGCGGCCGGCTCGATGTCGGCGGCGTGCAGTGCGGCGCCGTCGAGGGACGCGGCCAGCGCCGCCCCGACGGCACCCGAGCCGCAGCACAGGTCCACGACGACGGACGCGTCGCCCGCCGCGGCCAGCGCCTGTTCCACGAGGAACTCGGTACGGCGGCGGGGTACGAACACGCCGGGTTCGACCTTGATGCGCAGCCCCCAGAACTCCGCCCAGCCGAGGACGAGTTCCAGGGGCAGGCCCGCTACGCGCCGGTTCAGCATGACCGTGACCTCGTCGGGGGTACGGGCGGTGGAGAGGATCAACTCCGCCTCGTCCTCGGCGAAGACGCAGCCCGCGGAACGAAGTGCGGTGACGACAGCGGGTGTCGAGAGGAATCTCATGGGTTGCCGAGAGCCTTTCGGTGGGCCGAAGGGCGCTCTCAACGGTGGCCGCTCTCAGCGCACCGAGCCGTTCGGGAGTGAGAGCACCCGACCTGACACAGCGGTGATGGGTCCCACCTCCTCCGATGACGCGACGACTGGCCGCGTAACACTACCCCACAGCCACCCAGCGCATGCCTATCGTTTTCAGCCCCGCCATGGCTGACGGGCCCGCGCCCCTACGGCTCATGTTCCGACCTCGATCACGATCTTGCCCCGGGCGTGGCCCTCCTCGACCGCGCGCAGTGCTTCGGCGGCCCGGTCGAGGGGAAGGGTCCGCGTCACGTACGGCCGCAAGCTGCCGTCGACGACGAGCTTGGCCACCTCGTCCAGCACGGCGGCGGTGCGAGCCCGGGCGACGGGCGCGCCCCCGAGCCGTCCCACGATGTCCTTGCCACCCGCGGTGATCAGCTTCGTCCGGTCGCCCAGCAACTCGGCCGCCGACTCCAGGACTTCACCGCCCACCAGGTCGTAGACCGCGTCCACGCCGTCCGGCGCGGCGGCCCGTACGCCCGTCACGAAGTCGGGACCGGACGGCACGTGCACGGCGCCCAGCGACTCGACGAACGCCTTCTTGCCGGCGCTCGCCACGCCGATGACCTTCACTCCGAAGGCGCGGGCGATCTGCACGGCGGCCACTCCGACACCGCCGCCCGCGCCGGTGACGACGAGGGTGGCGCCGACGGGCAGGTCCAGCTGACGGACGCCGTCGTAGGCGGTGGCGGCCGCGACGGGCAGGGCGGCGGCGTCCGTGAAGGAGATCTCCGGCGGCTTGCGGGCGGTCACGGCGACGGGCAGCAGCGCGTACTCGGCGTATCCGCCGGAGACCGGGTTGCCGAACACCTCGTCGCCGACGGCGAATCCGGTCACGTCCGGGCCGACCTCCTCGACGACCCCGGCGGCCTCGTTGCCGAACACGGCGGGCAGTTCGCGGGCACTCTGGCCGGGGCGGGCGTAACCGGTGCGCTGCTTCCAGTCGACGGGGTTGACGCCGGCCGCGCGCACCGCGACGAGCACTTCGCCGGGGCCGGGGCTCGGCTTCTCCTGCTCGACGAGGGCCTCGGCCTCCGGGCCGCCGAACCGCGTGAAGACGTACGCCTTGGGCATGGGTTCCACACTCTCCTTCACTGTCACCGGGCGACCGGTCGCACCGGGGCCACCGTAGTCGGCACCTTGCGGCAAGGAAGATCGCACGTCGGCTATTCCCCGCAGGCCGGAGCGTTCACGCTGCCGCAATGACTCAGTCGGCCGCCGAGGGGACGCGTGAGCCTGCTCCAGGTGCGCGTTTCGGGGTGACCCGGCTGGGAACTCCGGCGGCAGCGGAGAACCGCGGGACCCGCCGCTCTCCGACGGCAGCGCTCGGGAAGGAGGCGGAGATGCGAACCCGGGTGCGCGGCTGGCGCTGGCGCCCCAATCCGCTGCGCCGCCGCTCCGACGTGGTCGAGGCGTGGACGGCGCTCGTCGTCACGGTCCTGCTCGTCGTCGGCGCGCCCCTGGCAGGGGTGATCGCGGGTTCCTGGGCGCACACGACCGCGCGGGCCGAGGCCGCGGATCAGCGGGCGGGGCTGCACCGGGTGAGTGCCGTGCTGGTGGCCGACGCCCCGGCCGCGGTCCCCACCGCGCACGGCGGCCGGCAGCCCACCTACGCCGTGAAGGCGCGCTGGACCGACCTCCATGAGGGCACCCGGACCGGGACGGCCCGGGTACGGGCGGGCACCCGGAGCGGGGAACGCGCCCAGGTGTGGCTGGACGCCCGGGGCCGCAGCGTCGACCCACCGCCGACGAGCGACGCGATCTGGCAGCACGCGCTGGCGTTCGGGGCGTGCGCGACGGGTGGCGCCGTCGCCGTCGTCCTCGCCGGCAACCTGGTCGTGCGCCGGACCGCCCTCCGCCACCGGCTGGCCGAGTGGGAACGCGAGTGGGCGCGGACCGGGCCCGAGTGGGGGCGTCGCCGGGCCTGAGGAAAACCGGGCGAGCCCGGTTCCGCGATCTTCACTTCTTCCCAACCCACCCTGCATAGAAGCCGGTTGCTGGTGATCACGACTCTCCGTACGCTGTGGGTCACGCTGACGCCACCGAGGACGCCATCCGTCCTTTTTCGGAGCGGCCACCGGTGACGCGTCTTCGGGTGCCCCGATGTCCCGTATCTGAAGAGGTGCGTTTTCCATTCAGCGAGGCTGTTGATACTTCAATGGCCGCACTGCCATACTCCGGTTTCCCCCTCCCCCCACAATCCGCACGAATACGTGGCTTCGAAGGTTGTCGGCGCTCCCACGCGGGCCTTTTCCCGACTCGGTGGAGTCACGTGCGTGACATAAGGCAGCGAAGAAGGTGCTTGTGTCCCAACACCACCCACCCCATGGTGGTTATGCCCCACCTCCCCCCACCGGGTTTGAACCCAGCGGTCAGCCGCCGATATATCACGATCCCGAATTCCCCGCACTGCGCCGCGCATATCGCTCGTTCGGCGCGGTATCGGTTCTGCTGTCCGTTGGCGGATTTCTTTCGTACGTTCTGCTGTCGAGTTTCGCTCCGGCCCTGATGAACCTGGAGTTGTTCGGTCGCCTCACCCTCGGGCTGACGCTCGGACTTGTCCAGTTCGTTGTCATGGGTCTCGCGGCGTGGCGCTACGTACGGCACATGCGTGAGCGGGTCGACCCCATCGTCCTCCGGCTGCGCGCCCAGCAGCGCGAGCGCGAGCAGCAGCAGGCCCGTGTCCCGTCCGGAAGGCGGTTCGGCGCGTGGTGATCCATTCGGCGGCCATAGCCGACGAGTTCAGTCTGCGGCTGACGTTCGTCCTGTTCGTGTCGGTCGTCGTGGTCACCCTGTTCACGGCGTTGCTGACGGCTCCTCAGCGCGACGAGATCAGCGAGTTCTACCTCGGGAACCGTGACATGACGCCGCTGCGGAACGGGCTCGCGATGTGCGGCGCCTATCTGTCGGCCGCGACGCTGCTCGGCAGTACGGGGCGGGTCGCGCTGAACGGGTACGACGGCCTGATGTACCTGGGCGGCACGGTCGTCGCCTGGATGATGGTGCTGCTCGTCATCGCCGAACCCCTGCGCAACTCGGGCAAGTACACCCTGGGCGACACCCTGGCACTGCGGCTGCCGCACGGACAGCGGCAGGTCCGGCTGGCGCTCTCCCTGTGCACACTGGCCGTGTGCCTGCTCTACCTGGTTGCCCAACTCGTGGGCAGTATCGCCCTGTTGACGCAGTTCATCGGCGATCCCAGCGGAGCGACCCGGACGATGTGCGTGGTGGTCATCGGCTCCATGGTCGTGGTGTACGCGGCGATCGGCGGTATGCCGGGCGCCACGTTCCTCCAGGTCGTCAAGGCC
Source organism: Streptomyces spongiae (assembly GCF_009377185.1). Classification (GTDB taxonomy): domain Bacteria; phylum Actinomycetota; class Actinomycetes; order Streptomycetales; family Streptomycetaceae; genus Streptomyces; species Streptomyces spongiae. Next base: position 8,188 of record NZ_VJZC01000121.1, on the reverse strand, counting down.
GTGATGCTGGTCGCCGGGGTGGCGGTCACCGCCGTCATGGTGCTGCACCACTTCAGCTGGAACATCGACGACCTCCTGTCGTCCGCCGCCGACAACAGCGCTCTGGGTGGTCGCTTCCTCGAGCCCGGGCTGCAGTACGGCGGGACCACCACCAACAAGCTGGACTTCTTCAGTCTGCAGCTGGCCATCGTGCTCGGGCTCGCCGCGTTGCCGCACGTCATGATGCGGCTGCTCGCCCCGCGCACGACCCGCGTCGCACGCGGCTCGGTGGTGTGGGCCATGGGCCTCGTCGGTTTCGTCTGCCTGATGGCGGGCGTGCTGGGCCTGGGCGCCACCGCGATCGTGGGCCGGGAGAGCATCGCGGAGGTCGACCCCAGGGGCGACGCGACCGTCCTGCTGCTCTCGCACAAGCTCGGCGGCGCCGTGCTCGAAGCGCTCCTGTCGAGCCTCGCCTTCATCACGCTCCTCGCCGTGGCGGCCGGTCTCACGCTGGCCGCGGCCGCCTCGCTCGCCCACGACCTCTACGGCGAGGTGATCCGCAAGGGGAAGGCGAAGCAGACGGAGGAGCTGGGTGTCGCCCGGCTCGCCGCGGTCGTCATCGGCGTCATGGGCATGATGCTGGCCCTGCTGTCGTGGGGGTCGAGCACGGCCACCCTGGCGTTCCTCGCCTTCGCCATCGCCGCCTCGGCCATCCTGCCGACGATCGTCTACAGCCTCTTCTGGCGCGGCTTCACCGCCCGCGGCGCACTGCTCAGCCTGTACGGCGGGCTGCTCTGCTCGGTGCTCCTGGTGGTGTTCTCCCCGATCATCTCCTCTCAGCCCAGCTCGGTCTATCCGGACGCGGACTTCGCCTGGTTCCCGCTGCAGAACCCCGGCATCGTGTCCATCCCCGCGGGCTTCCTGCTGGGCTGGCTCGGCTCCCTGGCCGGCGGGCGCACGGAGCCCACGACGCCCGACGACACGTTCGAGGAGTTCGAGGTCCGCGCCCTGGTCGGAACCGACCAGAGGTGACCGGACAGCGATGACCGGACGTAGGTGACAGCCCGAGGTCAGGGGTGACCGGAACGGATCGCCCGGCCCTGGCGGCGCGCGGTGATCACACCGTACGGTGTGATCACCCGCACCCCTGACCTCGAAGGTGGTCATACATGGCCCTGTTCGACCTGCCCCTGGACGAGCTTCGTGGTTATCGAAGCGCTTCACCGGAGCCGGATGACTTCGACACGTTCTGGGTGAAAACGCTCCAGGAGGCGCGCGCACACGACCTCGGCGCACGCTTCGAACCGGTCGAGACCCATCTGAAGACGGTCAGGGTGTACGACGTCACGTTCGCCGGGTTCGGCGGGCACCCGGTGAAGGGCTGGCTGGTCCTGCCGGCGTGGGCGGACACACCGCGTCCGGCGATCGTCGAGTTCATCGGGTACGGCGGCGGCCGGGGCCTTCCCCACACGCACCTGCTGTGGGCGTCGGCGGGCTACGCGCACTTCGTGATGGACACCCGGGGCCAGGGCAGCGGATGGGGCGGGGGCGGCGACACGCCCGATCCGGTGGGCGGGGCTCCCGCGTTCCCCGGTTTCATGACGCGGGGCGTCGAGGCCCCCGAGAACTACTACTACCGGCGCGTGTACACGGACGCCGTACGGGCCGTGGAGGCCGCCCGGTCCCACCCGCTGGTCGACGCGGCGAAGACGGCGGTCTCGGGCGGCAGCCAGGGCGGCGGCATCTCGATCGCCGTCGGCGGCCTGGTGCCCGACCTGGTCGCGGTCGCCCCGGACGTACCGTTCCTGTGCGACTTCCCGCGCTCGACGACGCTGACGGACCGCGACCCGTACCGGGAGATCGGCAACTACCTCAAGACCCACCGCGGCCGCACCGAGCAGGTCCAGCGCACGCTCTCCTACTTCGACGGCGTCCACTTCGCCGCGCGGGGCCGGGCGCCCGCCCTCTTCTCGGCGGCCCTGGAGGACCAGACGTGCCCGCCGTCGACGGTCTTCGCGGCCTTCAACGCCTGGGCGCACGGCGACAAGCACATCGAGGTGTACGACTTCAACGACCATGAGGGCGGCGGCCCTTACCAGGAATCGGCCAAGCTGAAGTGGCTGGCCTCGCGTCTCTGAAGGGCACGGGCATCCCATGGAGACGGCCGAGGCCGCACGGCGCTTCGTCCGGGTCTGGGAGCGGGCCTGGGCGGCCCACGCCGTCGACGCGCTCCTGGAGTTGTACGCGGAGGACTGCGTCCACCGGTCGATGCCGTTCCGCGCGCCCCACCGGGGGCGCGCGGAGATCGCCGAGTACCTCCGCCGGTCGTTCGCGGGCGAGCGGGTGACCGACGTGCGTTTCGGCCCGCCCATGACAGGCGGGGGCGGACTCACCGTCGCCGAGTTCCGGGTGATGGCCGAGGACACCGGGGAGGGCGACCGGCCGTCGACACTCGCCGGTTGTGTCTTCGTACGGTTCGACGCGGAAGGTCTGGCCGTGGAGACCCGTGACTACTGGCACACGGAATCGGGCCATCAGGAGCCCACGGGACGGCTGTTCATCACGTGAGCGACCCCACGACTTCCCCTCGGTCCGACCAGTCGGTATGTTCGGGGAGCCCGGACCTCGCCTCCGGGCTTCCCGCGGAACGGACGACGGAGGGACCTATGTCCCAGGTTCACGGCCACTGCGACCCACGGTTCGAGGCGGTGCGCACCGCGTTCGAGGAGAACTTCCGGGCTCGTGGTGAGGTGGGTGCGGCGGTGTCCGTGACGCTGGACGGCGTCACGGTGGTCGACCTGTGGGGCGGCTGGGCCGACGAGGCACGCACCCGGCCGTGGGAGCGGGAGACGCTTGTCAACGTGTGGTCGACGTCAAAGGGACCGACCGCGCTGTGCGCGCACATCCTGGCCGACCGCGGGCTGATCGATCTCGACGCGCCGGTGGCCGCGTACTGGCCCGAGTTCGCCGCGGCGGGCAAGGAGCGCGTGCTCGTACGGCATCTGCTCTCGCACCGCGCGGGTCTGTCCGGGCTGCGTGAGCCGCACTCGTTCGAGCAGCTCTGCGACTGGGAGCTCACCGTGCGGCGTCTCGCGGCTCAGGAGCCGTGGTGGGAGCCGGGCACGCGGTCCGGGTACCACGCCATCACGTTCGGTTTCCTGGTGGGTGAGGTGGTCCGGCGGGTCACGGGGCTGCTGCCGGGCGCGTTCCTGGAGCGGGAGGTGACCGGGCCGCTCGGCATCGACTTCACGATCGGGCTGCCGGAGAAGGAGTCCGGTCGCGCGGCGGAGCTGGTGCATCCGCCGGTCGCCGACGCCAGTGAACAGGCCGCGGTCTTCGCGCAGTTGTCGCCCGCCGCGATCGCCACCCTCGCCAACCCGGTGGTGGGCGCCGCCGAGGCCAACTCCCCGCAGTGGCGGGCCGCGGAGGTGCCGGCCGCCAACGGGCACGGCACGGCCCGTGCGGTCGCCGCGCTGTACGGGATCCTCGCCCGGCGCGGCTCGTGGGGCGGGCACAGTGTGCTGTCGCCGGAGGCCGCCGAGCGGGTGCGCGAGGGACAGGGCAGCTGCCGGGACCTGGTGCTCGGCGCCGGGCTCGGGCACGAGACGGAGGCCGGGCTCGGCCTGTGGCTCAGCGGTCCGGGCGGATCGTACGGGCCCAATCCGAGGGCCTTCGGGCACGACGGGTACGGAGGCTCGTGCGGCCTCGCCGATCCCGAGGCGGGTGTCTCGCTCGGTTATGTCATGAACCGCATGGGCCCGCACATCGCCGATGATCCACGCAAGATGGCGCTGGTGGAGGCGCTGTACAGCGTGCTGTGAGGCGTTGCCGCCCTCTGGAACGGCGGTTCTGAACCGCCCTGGGTCAGCCGTCCCCGCGCGTCGCCACGACCATCCGGCAGCGCGGGCTTCCGTCACGCCGCCGCCCGAACTCGGGCAGCGCGTACAACTCCACGTCGAACCCGGCGCGTTCCAGCTCGCGGCGCACGTCTCCGAGCCGGAAAGGCCGGTAGTACATGACGAACGGCGGACGCCACACAGCGTTACGCACCCGCATCGCCCCGTCGAAGCCCAGCAGGGCCCAGTACCAGGGGGAGCTCGGCGGCGCGGGCGCTGGCAGCGGGAACGCGAAGCGTCCGCCGGGCCGCAGTACGGAGTGGACCTGCCCGAACAGCTCCGGGAACTCGCGCGGCAGGAAGTGCCCGAACGCCCCGAAGCTCACGACCAGGTCGAAGACGGACCCGAAGGGCAGGGCCAGGGCGTCACCACGCACCCAGTCGACACGGGGCCCGGATTGCGCGGATTCCCCGGATTCCCCGGACGGTGGTTCCTGCTCCCTCCCCACCGCCAGCATCCCCGCGCTGATGTCGACCCCGGTCACGCTCTCCCGGCACACCGCGCTCAGGACGCCCATGCCCGCGCCGGTGCCGCAGCACAGGTCGAGCCCGTGGTCGAACGGCCCCATGGCGGACAGCGCCCGTTCCACCGCGTCCAGGACGGAGTCAGGCGTACGGAACGGGGTGTGGTCGAACTTGGGCGCGAGCAGGTCGTATCCACGCTCGACGGAGGAGAGCGCCTGAACAGCCAGTTCGCGAAGGCTGGGACCTTGCGGAGTGAACATCGCCTTCAGCTTAGACGCAGAGCGGCCTTCGATCTTCGCCCTCGGCCGCTACTGAACCACCAGCGTGATCGCCCCGGAGTAACCACGGCCGGCCCGGTGAGGTACGAGGTGCCGGTGACCGTCCACGACGAGCCGCTGTCCAGTCGCACGATCACTCCGTTGTTGACGGCCGCCTGAGCGGAGTTGGTGACCTCGCCGAGTTCCTGGAACTTCGACGCGTCGATGGTGCTGACTCGGTGCCTCGTCCGGGACGCCGAGACGGGGCCGCGGATCGTGGTGTCCTCGAAGGTGAGGACCATGTTCTTGCCGCCTCGCATGCCGTGAGCCGCGGCTCGCCCTATTCCGGCACCTGTGCCACTGATGAAAGCGCTTTTCCCGGCCAGTCGACCCATGTGTGCCATGCCCCTTGTTCCGTGCCGCCGGAGTGCGGTGCTGGAAGCGTAGGGACGGCCTTTGGGCAGAACAAGAAAACAGACGGCCGATGCCCATCGGGGGTTCGTATGGCTGGTATGCGCGAGTCGCCGGAACGCCGCGCGTGGGGTCGGTCAGATGCGCACCGGAAGCGCCCGCACGCTGTTGCCGACGAAGCTGGAGTGACGGGCGAGATCCGTCTCGGGCACGGCCAGGTCGAGGCCGGGGAAGCGGGTGAACAGCCGCTCCAGCGCGATGGTGGCCTCCAGCCGGGCCAGCGGTGCGCCGAGGCAGTAGTGGGCGCCGTGCCCGAGCGAGAGGTGCCGTACGGCTCCGGGCCGCCCGGGCCGGGTGACGTCGAACAGGTCGGCGTCCGGGCCGTGCACGGCGGGATCGCGGCCCGCCGCCGAGTAACCCGCCAGCACGGGCGTCCCCTTGGGGATGACCGTGCCGTCGACCGTCAGGTCCCGCACGGGATAGCGGAACGGGAAGTAGCTGACGGGCGCGTCCCAGCGGAGGGTCTCCTCGACGGCGTCCGCCCAGCTCACCTTCCCGTCCCGGACGAGATCGAGTTGGTCCCGGTGTCCGCACAGGGCCCGTACGGCGTTGGTGATGAGGTTCAGCGTGGTCTCGTGCCCGGCGATGATCATCAGCACGAGGGTGCCGATGAGTTCCTCCTGGCTCAGCCGGTCGCCGCCCTCGTCGCGGGCGGCGATGAGCGCGCTGGTCAGGTCGTCGCCGGGGTGTTCGGCCCGTGCGGCGGCGATCGATGCGAGCAGGGACACCAGGTCCCGGTTGGCGGCGACGGCCTGTTCCGGGGGGATGTCGGTGGCCACGACCTGGTTCGACAAGTGGTGCAGCGCGTCCCGGTGTTCGGCCTCGACGCCGAGCAACTCCCCGATGACGCCCATCGGGAGCGGCAGCGCGAAGTGCCGGCGCAGATCGGCGATCCCACCGCCGGCGGCGGCCGCGTCCGCGAGGTCGTCGAGCAGGGCGGCGGTCAGCTCCTCGATACGGGGCCGCAGTCGCTCCACCCGACGGGCGGTGAACGCCGTGCTCACGAGCGATCGCAGCCGCCGGTGGTCCACACCGTCGGCGGTCGTCATCCCGCGTACGGCCGCGAACGTCCGCAGCGGCCATCCGGCACCGATCCGGCCCTCCCGCAGTGCGGTGAAGTGCCGGGCGTCCTTGGCGACGTCGGGGTGCGCGAGGAAGTCCTTGAGCGCCTCGTGTCCGAGTACGGCCATGCCCGCCACCTCGTCCGGGAGCACGACGGACGTGACGGAGCCCCGCGTGAGGAGTCGCGCGTTCGCGGCGTGCGGGCAACCGCCGGACGGGTCCATGCGGTACGGCTCGGAGGACGGGGTGCCCAAGGTCGATCTCCCTACCCGTGGTGGCGAGTTGGCGCGTACGACGGGACCCATGCTCACCCTGCCGTGCGCGCCGCCTCAAGGGGTCACTCGGCCAACCACGGCCGCGCACGCCTCACGGGTTCGCCGGAGACGCCGACGGTGAGGGGGTCGCGCCGTTCTGCGGGCCGTACGCCGTCAGGAAGCGGTTGCGGAAGCGGTCCATCCGCCAGACCGGGGCGTCGTCCGTGAGCTTCAGCCCGTCCGTCCAGCCCCAGTCGGAGATCCGGTCGAGGACCTTCGGGTCGTGGGCGACGATGCTGACGGGTACGTCGTGGCTGGCGCCGTTGCCGCTGACGCGGGCCATGGGCTGGTGGTCGCCGAGGAAGACGAGCACGGTGTCCTTGCTGCCGTACTTCTCCACGAACTCCGTGAGGCTCCGTACCGAGTACTGGATGGACTTGCCGTACTCCTGCTTGACCTTGGTGCCGTCGGAGAAGACGTCCGCCGGGTCCTTGCCCGCCTTCTGGATGGCCTTGTAGACCGAACCGTCGCCGACCTGGTCCCAGCCGATCATCTTGGGCAGGGGCGCCCACGGCTGGTGACTGGACGTCAGGATGATCTGCGACATCAGCGGCTTGTCGTGCTTCTTGCCGTGCTCCAGACGCTGGAACGCGGTCAGGGCGTACTGGTCGGGCATGGTCGACCAGCTGAACTTCGGGCCGTGGTAGCCGAGGTCACGGGAGTCGTAGACCTGGTCGAGGCCGTAGAACCTGCCCTCGGGCCAGTTGTACTGGACGCCCGGCACGATGCCGACCGTTCGCCAGGCGCCCGTGCGGTGGAAGGCGCCCGGGAGGGTGAGGCGCTCGCCTGCCGTGACAGTGCGGTAGCGGTTCTGGTTGTCGATCCACAGGCCGCTCAGGAAGGTGGAGTGGCCGAGCCAGCTGCTGCCGCCGTACGTCGCGGAGGTGAGCCAGCCGCTCTTCGCGGAGAACCCGGCCTTGTGCAGGTCGTCGGTGGCGGCGTCGAGGGTCGCGTCCACGCCGGGCGCGATGGCCGGGTCCTGGATGGCGGAGCGGCCGTAGCTCTCGACGAAGGCGAAGATGACGTCCTTGCCGCGCAGGCCGGTCAGCAGCTGGTCGGGCGGTACGTTGGCGAAGGCGTCCTTCTTGGCCTCCTTGGCGAAGGCGGCCTCGTCCTTGATGGTCGCCTTCACCCGCGCGGCGCGGTCCTGGAGCAGACCGATCGTGTTGTTGGTGGCGACCGGTGTGGTGCCGAGAAGTTGCAGACCGAGGGCCGAGCAGGTGATCCAGACGGTTCCGGCGACGATCGTGGCCCGGCTCGCCGTGTGCCGGTCGCGGTGCATGAGGTTGACGAGTCTGAGGACCGACAACGTCATCACGACGAGCAGGGCCAGGACCAGGGCCACGACCCCGATCACGGCACCCAGCGCGCCCGCGCCACCCATCGTGTCCTCGAGATACGACTCGGCGTCGTCGAGCAGCCCCCAGTCGAGCACCAGGTTGAACCCTCGGCCGAGGAACATGTTGAAGCCGATGTCCAGCAGCTTGACGATCACCAGCAACGCGAGTCCCACCCCGGTGAGCACCGTCAGGACGAGTCTCGGGCGCCTCGGCAGCACCAGCAGGAGGGCCGAGAGGAGGATCGGCTCCACCGGTATCCGCAGGAAGCTCCTCACCTGGAAGTACTCGGCGTTCGCCGGCAACATCAATGCCAGGAACACGAGCGCTGCGGCCGACACGGTGAGCGTCCACCAGACGACACGTGCCAGGACGGGGTACTTCGCGCGCCAGCCGCGAGGGGGGCGG
>NZ_VJZC01000012.1 GCF_009377185.1 Streptomyces spongiae | reverse complement strand
GAGCCCCAACTCAGCGAGGTCCTGCGAGGGCTGGGCCCACACCGCGCACCCCGTGACCCCGGAACCCCGGCCTCGCCACCCCGTACGGACAGGTGAGCACGGCCTCCTTGCGCGAGCCCTGAACGACGGGAGACTCCGGCCCCGCTCGCCCGCGCGGCGGGGAAGCCGTGCGCTTCCGGCGTGCGCGGCCCGTGCTCGCGGAGGAGCGTGGTGGTGTGGGATGGGTGCGCGCCGAGTGGCTGCGCCGGGACCTGGACCGGCGGAGCTGGTTGCGGGGCGCGCCGCCACCGGTGTGGGTGCGGGTGCTGCCGGTCGCGCTGCTGGTGGGCGTGTGCGCGGCCTCGTTGCTCAGCAACGATCCACTCGACATCGGTTTCCTGCTCGGTGCCATCCCGCCGCTGGCCGTGTTGTCGTACGGGCCCCTGGCCACCGCCGTCCTCGGCGGCCTGGTGATCGTCCTGCTGCACATCCCGGCCCTGCAACTGGACCGCCCGGGCAACACCGACCTGCTGACCATCGTCTTCGTCGCCGTGCTGAGCGTGTTCGTGTCGTTCGTACGCAGTCACCGCGACGCCCAGCTGGTCACCGAGCGCGCGGTCGCCGTGGCCGCCCAGCGGGCCGTCGCGCCGCCGCTGCCGGAGCGGGTGGGGCCGGTGCGCTGTACCGGCCTGTACCGAGCGGCGCAGCGCGGGACGCTGGTCGGTGGTGACTTCTTCGACGTGCGTGAGGGCCCGTACGGCGTCAGGGCGGTGATGGGTGACGTCCAGGGGCACGGTCTGTCGGCCGTCGCCACGGTCGCGGCACTGCTCGGGGCGTTCCGGGAGGCGGTGCTCGACCAGCGGGACCTGGGGGCGGTCGCGGCCCGCCTGGACCGCAGACTGGTGGTGGACTCCGCCGCCGTACAGCACGCCGAGTTGTTCGCGACCGGCGTGTTGCTCGCGTTCTCGGCCGACGCCCGCGCGGTGCGGATCGTGGCCTGCGGTCACCCGCCCCCGCTGCTGCTGCGCGACAGGCGGGCCACCGAGCTCGCGGTCGAGCCGGGGATGCCGTTCGGGCTCGGCCTGGGCGACGCCTCCCCGCCCATTGAGCTCACGGTGGAACTGCGGCCAGGTGACCGGCTGTTCCTGGCGTCCGACGGCGTGTCCGAGGCCAGGGACGACAGCGGTGCCTTCTATCCGCTGACCGACCGGGTGGCCGACCTCGACGATGACGATCCGGTGGCGCTGACCGAGCACGTCTGGGCCGATCTGGTCCGCCACTGCGGCATCGTCCAGGACGACGCGACGATGCTCGTGCTCGCACCGGAGCACGAGGACCTCCGTTGACCACCGCATGCCATTGACGACCACATGCCGTTGACCACCGCGTGCCCCCTTCAGCGACGCTCCCCCTCCCCCTCGGCGTCGATGTGCGGCAGCACCTTGTCCAGCCAGTGAGGCGTCCACCAGGCGTGCCGGCCCATGAGGGTCATCACCGCGGGGACGAGGAGGAGACGGACGACCGTGGCGTCGATCAGCACGCTCACCGCCAGCCCGAGGCCGAGCATCTTGACCACGATGTTGTCGCTGATGATGAACGCCGCGAACACGCTCACCATGATCAGGGCCGCGCAGGTGATGACCCGTGCCGTGATCTCCAGCGCGTGCGCCACCGCGTCCTGGGCGTTGCCGGTGCGCAGCCACGCCTCGCGGACACGGGAGAGGAGGAAGATCTCGTAGTCCATGCTGAGCCCGAAGATGATCGCGAACATCATCATCGGGACGTAGCTCTCGATCGGCACCTTGCCGTGGACGCCGAGCGCGGGCCCGCCCCAGCCCCACTGGAAGACGGCGACGACCACGCCGTACGAGGCGGCGATCGACAGCACGTTGAGGACGGCGGCCTTGACCGCGACCAGCAGACCGCGGAAGACGACGAGGATGATCAGGAAGGCCAGCGCGACCACGACGGCGATGATGAGGGGCAGCCGGCTCGCGACGATGTCCCGGAAGTCGACCTGGGCCGCCGTGGTGCCTGTGACGTACCCCTTGGCGTCGGTGCCGGAGACCGCGTCGGGCAGGGTCGTGTCCACCAGGCGGTTGACGAGGTCCGTGGTGTCGGCGTTCTGCGGGGACTTCGTCGCGTAGACCGTGGAGATGAGGACGTCCCCGTCCTGGGTGGCGGTCAGCGGGGTGACGGCCTCGGCCCCGTCGACGCCGTCGAGCGTCTTCTGCGCCTGGCTCTGCAGGGACGAGCGCTCCGACGACGGTACGGACGTCTGGTCGATGACGACCGTGAGAGGGCCGTTGGAGCCGGGCCCGAAGGCGTCGGTCATCAGGTCGAAGGCACGCCGGTCCGTGAACGACGTGGGGTCGGCGCCGTCCCCGATGTGGCCGAGCTGGATCCAGAACACGGGAATGGCGAGGACGACCACCGTCGTGACACCGCCCGCGAGGAACCACCACGGGCGGCGCTCCACGCGTTGCGCGTAGCGGTGCCAGGTGCCCTGCGGCTGAGCGCCCTCCCCGGTACCGATCTCGGCGACGGGGCGGCGGACGTGGTACCGGTCGATGTGCCGGCCGATGAGCCCGAGCAGGGCCGGTACGAGCGTGAGGGCCCCGAGGACGGCCGACACCACCGTCACGGCGGCGGCGATGCCGAGCTTGCCGATGAAGGAGACGCCGGACACCCACAGGCCCAGGAGGGCGACGATCACCGTGCAGCCGGAGACGAGTACGGCGCGACCGCTGGTGGCGGTGGCGTGGCCGGCCGCGCGCTCCGGGTCCATGCCGTCCATGAGGTTCTGCCGGTGACGGGTGATCAGGAACAGGGCGTAGTCGATGCCGACACCGAGCCCGATCATGGTGGCCAGGGTCGGGGACACCGTGGCGAAGACGAAGCCGGCGGCGAGCAGCCCCAGGCAGGCGAGACCCACGATGACGCCGACGAGGGCGGTGACCAGGGGGAGGACGGCGGCGATCACGCTGCCGAAGCCGATGAGGAGGACGACGATCGCCACCCCGAAGCCGATCAGTTCGCTCACCCGGTCGTCGGCGGCCGGACGCGCCAGTTCGCCGAGCTGTCCGCCGTACTCGACCTGGGCGCCGGCGGACCGCAGCGGCTGTACGGAGCTGTCCACTCCGTCGAGGTAGCCGTCGCCGAGCAGGGAGGGCTGCTCGTTGAAGCGGATGGTGATGTACGCCGTCTTCTTGTCCGTCGACAGGGGGCCGACGTTCGGCTGCTGGGAGTCGCCCGACGGCTGCGAGCCGGACGCGGTGAGCGGGTTCTGGACCGACAGGACGTGCGGCAGCTTCTGCAGATCGCCGACGGTCTGGGACATCTGGGAACTCAGCGAGGTGAGCTGCTTCTGCGCGTCGTGCACGACGATCTGGCTGCTGTAGCCGCCGGCCGACGGATCGTGCTCCTTGAGCACGTCGAGGCCCTGCGTGGACTGCACGTCCGACAGGGCGAAGTCGTCCGAGTAGTCCCCGCCGACGGAGCGGTCCAGCACTTGCAGGGCCACGAGGGCCGCGAGCCAGACGACGATGACGACCACGAAATGGCGGGCGCACCACCGGCCGAGTCGGCGCAGCCTCCCCTCTGAGGCCTGCTCACCGCCCTCTGCACGGGAAGGGGTTGCACGCATGGGTCGGCCTCTCCAGCAGGAGACACGTCGGGCATCAGTCATTAAATGCCCCAGCCGTCACTCCAGCATCTCGGGCGACACCGCGGCGCGGGAGGGTGGTGGCGTCGAGAGCGTTGACATGTACGCACCCCCAACGGGACGCTGAGAGCGCTCTCAAAAAAGTACGGACCAAACCCCCACTACGGCTCTCGTACAGGAGGCGGAGAGTGCTGACCGAACGACTCAAGCACCGAACCCTGGCCGTCACCGCGGCGCTCGGCATGGCTCTCGCACTGGCGGTCGCCCTGCCCGAGTCGGATGCGCCCGCCCACGCGGCGGTCCCCGACACCATCCCCCTGAAGATCACCAACAACTCGGGCCGGAGCGAACCGGTCTACGTCTACACCCTCGGCACCCAGCTCTCCTCGGGCCGGCAGGGCTGGGCCGACGCGGGCGGCGCGTTCCACGCGTGGCCCGCCGGCGGCAACCCGCCCACCCCGGCACCGGACGCCTCCATCGCCGGTCCGGCCGCGGGACAGTCGAAGACGATCCAGATCCCGAAGTTCTCCGGGCGGATCTACTTTTCCTACGGCCGGAAACTCGACTTCAGGCTGACCACGGGCGGACTCGTGCAGCCCGCCGTGCAGAACCCGAGCGACCCGAACCGCGACATCCTCTTCAACTGGTCCGAGTACACGCTGAACGACTCCGGGCTGTGGCTCAACAGCACCCAGGTCGACATGTTCTCCGCGCCGTACGCGGTCGGCGTGCAGCGCGCCGACGGCAGCACGACCAGCACGGGCCACCTCAAGCCGGGCGGCTACAACGGCTTCCTCAACACCCTGCGGGGCCGGCCGGGCGGCTGGGCGGGCCTCATCCAGACCCGCTCCGACGGCAGCGTCCTGCGCGCGCTCTCCCCGCTCTACGGGCTGGAGAACGGCGCGCTGCCGAGGTCCGTGATGGACGACTACGTCAACCGTGTCTGGCAGAAGTACGCCACGACGACCCTGACGGTCACCCCGTTCGCCGACCAGCCCGGCACGAAGTACTACGGCCGGGTGTCGGGCAACGTCATGAACTTCACCAACGGCGCCGGAGCCGTCGTCACCAGCTTCGAGAAGCCGGACGCGGGCAGCGTCTTCGGCTGCCACAAACTGCTCGACGCCCCGAACGACCAGGTGCGCGGCCCGATCTCCCGCACCCTGTGCGCGGGCTTCAACCGGTCCACCCTGCTCGTCAACCCCAACCAGCCCGACGCCACCTCGGCCGACTTCTACAAGGACGGGGTGACCAACCACTACGCCGCCGGGATCCACGCGCAGATGGCCGACGGCAAGGCGTACGCCTTCGCCTTCGACGACGTCGGCAACCACGAGTCGCTCGTCCACGACGGCGCCCCGCGGCAGGCGTGCCTCACGCTGGATCCACTGAGCTGAGCCCGTCAGGTACCCTCCGGGACATGCGGATCTCCGTCTCCTCCGACATGGACGAACCCGTGGCGCGCTTCCTGCTCGCGGAGCTGCGGGGTCGCGGCCACGAGGTGGTGGCGCACGGGGCGCTGAGTCCCGGCGACGACCCCCAGTGGGCGGCCTGTTCGGAGGCGGCCGCCCGAGAGGTCGCCTCCGGGACGTCGGACCAGGCGGTCGTGTGCTGCTGGACCGGCACGGGCGCGTCGATCGCCGCCAACAAGGTGCCGGGTGTCCGGGCGGCCCTGTGCACGGACGCGTACACGGCGGACGGCGCACGCCGCTGGAACGACGCCAACGCGCTGGCGCTCAGCCTGCGGCTGACGTCCGAGCCGCTGCTGAGGGAGATCCTCGACGCCTGGTTCGCCGCCGACGCCAGCGAGGACGCCGACGACCGGGCGAACGTGGACCGCGTCGGGCGGCTCGACGAGGGCAGGACCGCCTCCTAGAAGGCGACCACGTCCGCCAGGTCGAAACCGGCGTCCGCGAGGACCGTCGCCGCCGCTCCGCGGCCGACCTGCGCGAGACCGACGAGCAGGTCGTCGCAGTCGATGAGGTCGCCGCCACCTCCTTCGGAGCGTGACTCCGCGAGGGCGATCGCCTTGCGGGAGTAGGGCGTCCACGCGATCCGCTCGGCCGCCTGGGAGGCCCCCATGCTCAGCCGGGTCGCCACGGAGTGGTGGACGGTCTCGGGCTCGACCCCGACGTCCCGCAGCAGCCGGGTGGCGCTGTTGTCCTCCACCGTGAGCCCCCACAGGAGGTGCTCGGTGCCGATGTAGTTGTTGCGGTTCTGCACGGCCGCCCGCTTGACGTGCGCCATCGCCTTGCGGAGGTCTTCCGTCATCGTCTCGGGGCTGTAGCGCTTGTGGGGGGCGTGGAAGCGCTGCTGCACGGCCTGCCGGGTCACGCCGAGCGCCGCGCCGACGTCCGTCCACGAGCACCCGTGCATACGGCAGTGCTCGACGTAGTCCTCGACCAGGTCGTCCGCCAGCGCCTGGAGTTGACCCGATATCTGTGCGGCCGCCGTCAACAGGGCGAGCCAGTCCGGTTGTTCCTGCCCGTCGGCGCGGTGCGCGGTGGCGCAGGTTCGGTCCACTTCGGCGATGAGGTCGTCAAGATCCGGGAGAGGCATGACGCAAGTACGCCTTGACAGTTCGGAATTGTCAAGGCGTACTTGCCCCATGCTCCTTCGCCGCGCACCCACCCGGCGGGCGGCGGGTCACCGCTTGTACGCCACTCCCCCGTACACGTCCGTGGGAACCGGGCTCGTGCCGGGCTCCGGGCGCCACAACGGGCAGGAGACGATGCCGGGTTCGAGCAGTTCCAGGCCCTCGTAGTACGCGGCGAGCTGTGCCGGACTGCGCAGGACGTAGGGGACGGCGCCGGTGTCGTCGTAGCCGTCCTGGGCGCGCTTCAGCTCCTCGTCGGTGTCCGTGCTGTCGTAGTGCACGAAGTAGCTGCCCGGGGGGAGCGCGGCCTGGAGGCGGCTGACGATCGACTTGGCCTCCTCGTAGTCCTGGATGTGCCCGAGGATGCCCATGAGCATCAGGGCCACGGGCTTGTCGAAGTCCAGGATCTTGCCCGCCGCCTCGAGGATGTTCTCGGGGTCGTGCAGGTCGGCGTCGACGTAGTCGGTGACGCCCTCGGCGGTGCTGGTGAGCAGGGCCTGGGCGTGACGCAGGACGAGGGGGTCGTTGTCGACGTAGACGATGCGGGACTCGGGGGCGACCTTCTGGGCGACCTGGTGGGTGTTGTCGTACGTGGGCAGCCCGGTGCCGATGTCGAGGAACTGCCGGATGCCGCGTTCCCGGGCCACGAAGGTGACCGTGCGGATCAGATAGACCCGGGACGCCTTCGCCATCGTCTCGATGTTCGGGGCGATCTCGTGGTAGGCGTCACCCGCGATGCGGTCGACCTCGTAGTTGTCCTTCCCACCCATCCAGTAGTTCCAGATGCGGGCCGAGTGCGGCACCGTGGTGTCGATCTTCGACAGGGCTTCCTGGTCGGGGGTGGGACGGCCGTCTGTCATGGGGGGTCTCCTGCCTCGCATCGCGGTCATCGCAAACCTACCGTCAACTTCCGTGCCATTCACCAGAGTTGGTACTCCTGAGCAGGGTGGGCGCGGATGGGGTTCGCCGGCTCCCCGACGTCGAGGGTCACCACGGGCACGTACTGGGCGAGGGTCACGAACACGCGGACGTACGCCGCCGCGGCGTCCACCGCCTCCTCGCCGTGCTGCCGCGCGCGTGCGGCGGGGAGCGACGCGGTGAGGTGCAGCATGACTCCGTCGCGCTCGGCCACTGCCTCGGCGAAGTCGAGGGCCTGGATCCAGGTGACCCGGGAGCGTCCGCGGCGCAGCGGTCCGTAGACGAGTTCCCTGATGATGCTGCCGTCGACGGCGAGGCGGCCCGGGGCGGAGAGGAGCTCGCGGTAGGGCCGGGTGGGATCGAGGTGGTGCGGTGTCGTCGGCATACGGCGGACCAGAAAGCCGAGGTGGGCGAGGTCCGCGACGAGGTCGTCCCTGCGGGTGCCTTCATGGCCCTCGACGATCACGGTCCGGTACCGGGTGAGGAGATGCGGCGGGGTCATCCCCGCCCCTCGGGAGCGGCCCGGCCCCGGCAGCCCGGGCCTCCGCCGGGCGGCACGGCTCGTCCCGGGTCGCGCGGCGGCATACGCATGCCGCTCCCTTCGACTGATACCGGGCGGGTGACAACTCTCCCAGTGTGGGCGGCACCTCCGAACCGCGGAAGTGCGCGTACGAGTTGTCCGGTTGTGCGGGCGTAGTGGCGGAGCGGCTGCTTCCGCTGGTCGGAGCCGCCGCCACGACGCCCGCACCGGTCCGGGCGCCCGGGCCCGCTCAGGCGATCAGGAAGTCCGCCTGACCCGCCTTCGCCCCGTCCAGGAACGAGACCATCTCGTCCCGCGAGTAGACCAGGGCGGGGCCGGCCGGGTCCGTGGACTGCCGGAAGGCGACGCTGCCGTCGGGCAGGCGCTTGGCCTCGACGCAGGAGCCGCCGTTGGTGCCGCTCCAGGGCTTGTGCCAGCCCTCGGTGCCGAGGTCGCGCGCGGGCATGCCGTTGTAGATGGGGCCGTCGGTTGCCATGTCACAGCTCCTTACGCAGTGCTGCCAGGATGTCCCTCGTACGGGAGACCGGTTCCGCCTGCACGGACATCCGGTCCAGTATTTCCAGGTAGGTGACGACGTCGTCGGGCTGGTCGACGTACTGGGAGCCCGCGAGGCTCTCGGTGTAGACGATGTCCGGGAGTTCGGAGAAGCCGAACCGGAAGTAGTGGAAGGGGCCGAAGGCTCCCGGGTGGGGTCCGGCGGCGAAGCGCATGATCTGGATCCTGACCCGCGGGCTCGCCAGTATCTCGGTCAGGCGGTCGATCTGGGCCCGCATCACCTCCAGGCCGCCGACGGGCCGGCGCAGCACCGTCTCGTCGAGGATGGCCCAGATCGCGGGTGCCTCCGGCTTGGCCAGCAGGTCCTGGCGCCTCAGGCGCAGCGAGACCCGCCGTGCGATGTCCTCCTCGGTCGCGTTGGGGAAGCCGACGCGCATGAGTGCGGCGGCGTAGTCCGGGGTCTGCAACAGGCCGGGGACGTACTGGGGTTCGTAGAGCCGGATGACCGCGGCTTCACTCTCCAGGCTGACGTAGGCGCTGAACCACTCCGGCAGGACGTCGCGGTACTTGTACCACCAGCCGGGCTGGTTGGCCTCGCGAGCGAGGGAGACGAAGTCCTCGATCTCCTTGGCCGATACCCCGTAGGTGCGCAGCAGCTCCTTCACGTAGGGGATGCGGAGGCCGACCTCGGCCTTCTCCATGCGTCGGACCGTCAGTGCGGTGACCTCGATGGCCCGCGCCGCCTCCTCGAAGGACACTCCGGCCTGTTCGCGCAGCTGCCTGAGCCGCTTGCCGAGCACCATGCGCAGGACGGTGGGGGCCGCCGGGGCGCCGCCTCCTGAGCGGGTCTCACTCACGTGCTGCCTCCCGGGACGGGATTCACAGCGTGCAGTGTGCCACGCCGTCTGTTGACACCGACAGGTCCTTGCAGTTCATTCTGAAATTATCAGAACGCTGGTTGCGAGCTGAGTCTGTCGGCCACCATAGTGATCGAGTGACCTGGCGCACATTCGCGGCAGCGTCGATCGAACTCATCCGGCCCGCCCGGGAGTTGGCGCCTGGGCTGGACCGGTCAAGCCGCACGCCGACATGGAGCGAGACCTGGATGGTCGCCGTGACGAACGGACAGCCAAGAAGCTTGGGCAGGGGTGCCAGGGACTCTGGTGGGCCCAACAAGGCGTTGGCGGCCGCCCTCAAGGAAGCGGGGTGCTCGTACGCCTCGCTCGCCCTCCGGGTCAACGAACTGGGCCGCTGCCAGGGCGCGGACACCAACTACGACAAGGCGTCCGTCACGCGCTGGCTCCAGGGCCAGCAGCCCCGCGGCAACACGCCGGAGGTCATCGCGGCGGTCCTCGGCGAGCGCCTCGGGCGCCAACTGACGCCCGCCGACCTCGGTTTCCCGCTCGACGGCGGACGGCCCGTCGTGGGGCGGGCACTGGTGTACGGGGAGAACGTGGCGGAGACACTGCACACCCTGGTCGAACTCGGTTCCACCGACATCGCCCGGCGGACCCTGCTGGGAGCGGTCCCCTTCGTGCCGGGCGCCCTGATCAACCCTCAACGGGCCTGGTTGTTATGGCTGGTGGAGACGACGACCGAGGAGACCGCCACCTGGCCGGCACCCGTGTCCGACGCGGGGCCCGTGGAGCAGGTCCACGCCATGATCGCCATGTTCGACGAGATGGACAACCACTACGGCGGCGGTGGGGTGCGCACGAGCATCGTGCAGTACCTGTCGGCCGAGGTGGTCCCCCTGCTGCAGCAGCGCGGCACGACACCGCGGCAGCGGCGGGAACTGTTCGCCGCCGGGGCGAGGCTCGCGGCGATGGCGGGCTGGAGTTCGTACGACGCCGGGGAGTACGGACTGGCCCAGCGCTACATGACGCAGGCGCTGCGGCTGTGCGCGGAGGGCCGCGACCATGTACTGGGTGGGCAGATCCTCGCGGGTCTGTCCCACCTGGCGACCAGCCTGGGCCGGCCCGACGAGGGGGCGGCGCTGGCCCGGGCAGGTATCGCCACCGCGCGTGACACCGGCAGTCCGCTCGGGCTGATGCGTCTGTACGCGATGTCGGCGCGCGCCCACGCGGCGCTCGGCCGGCCGCGTGAGACCTCTGCCGCCCTGCGCGCCGCCGAGAAGCAGTTGGACGCGAGCCGCGGGGCCGCGCAGGAGTCCCCGTGGGTCCGTTTCCTCGACCACCACTACCTACAGGCCGAGTCCGCCGTGTGCTTCCGCGATCTGGGGCTCGCCGCGCAGGCCGAACAGACCGCGAGCGAGTCCGTTCGCGCGCACGCCGACCGCCGTCGGCGCCAGGCCATCAGCCGGTCGGTGCTGGCGACGGCGCACCTCCAGCAGAACCGGCTGGACGAGGCCGTCGCCACGGCCACCGAAGCGCTCGACGCGCTGAGCGGCGTCCACAGCGAACGGTCCATCCAGGCCCTGCGCGACTTCCGGGGGCGCCTGGCGTCCCGCCGCAAGGAGCCGCTCGTGCGGGAGTTCGAGCAGAGGTCGCGGATGGTGTTGGGGGTGGCGGCGTGACTTCTGTGGATACAGCCCACATCACCACGATCCCGCAATCGAAGGAGACACACGATGACGGCAGCCAGTGTCGGTGTACGTCGCCGCCGGATCCCTGCCACGTTGTTAGCCGGCCGGGTGACGTTCCCTTGATCTCGTTCAGCAGGCACGCCCCCGTACGGGAGCACGCACTCGCCGACGAACTGGTCCGCAGGATCGAGGAGGAGCACCGGCTGGCCCGTGAGGCACGGTCGGTGTCCGCCGCGCTCGGCCGGCACCGCATCACCCGCTGCCGAGAGGCCAACGCGGAGGCCCTCAGAGCCCTGGTCGCCCGCCACGGCTGGCCCACCTCCGACATGGTCGGCGAAGCCGCGTCGACGGCCGCGCTGCTGATCCTGCTGCACGCCTCGCACCTGGGCTTCCAGCTCACCTGCCGCGACCTGATCGCGGAGGCCGTCGCGGACGGTGCCTGCCCGGCTGTGCACCACGCGTACATCGCCGACCACTGCGCGGTCGAGCTGAGCCAGCCGCAGTTCTACGGCACACGCATCAACCCCCGTACGCTCCACCCGTACCCGATCCGCCACCCCCAGACCGTCGACGAGCGCCGCCATGATGTGGGTCTCGGCCCGCTGGACGACCATCTGCGGGCGCTGCGGGGCGGACTGCGGCAGTACGGAACGCGCGACGCGGAACCCGGTGTCGCCGATCAGTGAGGTCGCGAGGCGCGAGGCCGCCGCGGTCCGGCCTCAGTGGCCGCTGATCGCCCGTGGCGTGTAGGACCGTTCGAGATCCTCGATCTCCTTGTCGGTGAGGTCGATGTCGGGGGCGGCCACCGCGTCCTCGATGTGCCGCGGTTTGCCGGCGCCCACGATGGGGGCCGTGCTCCGGCGCAGCAGCCAGGCGAGGGCGATCCGCGCGCGGGGGACGCCGCGTTCGGTGGCGATACGGCCGACGGCCTCGACGATGTCGCGGTCGCCGTCCCGGTAGAGGGTGCTGCCGAACTGGTCCGTGCGGCTGCGTTCGGTGGTGGTGTCCCACTCGCGGGCGAGGCGGCCCCGGGCGAGCGGGCTCCAGGGCAGGACGGCGACGCCCTGGTCCTCGCACAGCGGCAGCATCTCGCGCTCCTCCTCGCGGTAGAGGAGGTTGTAGTGGTTCTGCATGGAGACGAACCGTGTCCAGCCGTTCAGCTTCGCCGTGTACTGGAGCTTGGAGAACTGCCAGGCGTACATCGAACTCGCCCCGATGTAGCGGGCCTTGCCCGCCTTGACCACGTCGTGCAGGGCCTCCATGGTCTCCTCGACGGGAGTGCCGGGATCGAAGCGGTGGATCTGGTAGAGGTCCACGTAGTCGGTGCCCAGGCGGCGCAGGCTCTTGTCGATCTCCGTCATGATCGCCTTGCGGGAGAGGCCGTGGGCGTTGGGTCCCTCGTGCATGGCGCCGTACACCTTGGTCGCGAGGACGATCTCCTCACGCGGTGCGTACTCGGCGAGCGCCCGGCCGACGATCTCCTCACTGGTGCCGTCGGAGTAGACGTTCGCGGTGTCGAAGAAGTTGATCCCGGCCTCCAGCGCCTGACGGATCAGCGGACGCGACGCCTCCTCGTCCAGCGTCCAGGTGTGAGCACCGCGATCGGGCAACCCAAAACTCATGCAGCCCACGCAGATCCGTGACACGTCCAGACCCGTCGAACCGAGCTTCACGTACTGCATCGTCGCCACTCCTGTCATCGGGGGTGCTCCTGGGGAGCAGCGTACGGCGGCCGTCAGACGCGGTAGCGGCGCAGGGCCGGTGTCGTCGTGGCCAGCAGGAGCATCGCCGCGACGACGAGGAGGCCGCCGCCCGCGACGGCCGCGCGGGGGCCGAAGACCGAACCGGCGGTGCCGTGCAGGACGTCGGCGAGGCGTGGGCCGCCCGCGACGACGACCGTGAAGACGCCCTGCATTCGGCCGCGCATCTCGTCGGTGGCGGCCGAGAGGAGGATCGCGCCTCGGAAGACCATGGAGACCATGTCGGCGGCCCCGGCGACGGCGAGGAACGCCACCGCGAGCCAGAGGCTCGTGCTCAGTCCGAACCCGGTGATCGCCACGCCCCAGGCCACGACGGCCGCGATGACCATGAGCCCGTGCCGGCGCGCACGGGAGAACGTGCCCGAGAAGAGCCCGCCGAGCACGGCCCCGATGGGTATGGCCGCGAACAGCAGCCCCAGCGCGAGGCCCTCCCCGTAGGGGGCGTACGTCTCGGCGGCGAGTTGGGGGAAGAGGGCGCGGGGCATGCCGAGGACCATCGCGATGATGTCGGCGAGGAAGGACAGCAGCAGCACCTTGTGCAGCGAGATGTAGCGGAAGCCCGCGGCCACCTCGCGCCAGCCCGCCCGCCGCCCGGAACCGGGAGTGGTCAGGGGCGGGAGCGCGGGGAGTCGTACGACCGCCCAGACCGTCACGCACAGGGCGAGGGCGTCGATCAGGTAGAGCTCCGCGAGGCCGATGACCGGGATGAGGGCGCCGGCCAGGAGCGGGCCCGCCACGAGGCCGGTCTGCATGACGGTCGAGCCCAGCGCGTTGGCCGCGGCGAGTTCGTCGGCGGGCACCAGGCGGGCGATGGAGGCGTTGCGGGCCGGTGAGTTCAGTCCGAAGAAGGCCTGCTGGAGGGCGAGCAGGACCATCAGCACCGCGACCGAGTCGAGTCCGGTGAGGGCCTGGAGCCAGAAGAGGACCGAGGTGACGGCGATGCCGATGTTGGTGATCAGCATGAGCGTGCGGCGGTCCATGCTGTCGGCGACCGCGCCGCCCCACAGTGCGAAGACCATCAGCGGCAGGAGTCCGGCGAGGCTCGCGTAGCCGACCCAGGCGGAGGATCCCGTGATGTCGTAGATCTGCTTGGGTACCGCGACGGCGGTCAGCTGGCTGCCGACCGCCGTGACGATGGTCGAGGACCACAGGCGACGGTAGGCGGGGCGGCGCAGCGGGCGCGTGTCCATCGCCCAGCGGCGCCACCCTCGGCCGGGGGACTTGTCCGGCTCGCCCACGCCGCTTCCCCCGTCGTCCGGCACCGCCGCACTGCCGGTACCGCCGTCCTGTCCCGTATCCCTGCTCGCGCTGTTCTCGCTCGTGTCCACCGGCGTCCTGGTTGCTCGCTACAACTTTCGGTACGGGGCATCACTATCGCAGGGCGCGGCCACGGGACAGGGCCCGGGATCAGGCTCCGCCACCCCCGGCGCTGAACGGGCCCTCCAGTGCCGCCCACTGGAGCAGCATGATGGTCTTCGCGTCGGCGATCTCGCCCGAGCGGATCATCTCCAGGGCCCGGCGGAAGGGCAGTTCGACGATCTCGATGTCCTCGCCCTCCTCGTCCAGTCCCCCGCCCTCGTGCGTACGGGTCGACGGGCCATACGAGGCCGCGTAGAAACTCACGCGCTCGGTGACGGAACCGGGGCTCATGTAGACGTCGAAGACGTGCTGGATCTCGCCGATGGTGTGGCCCGTCTCCTCGACGACCTCGCGCCGCACGGCGATCTCGGGGTGCTCGTCCTCCTCGTCGAGCAGCCCGCCGGGCGTCTCGACCAGCATCCCGTCGGGGTGGCCGTTGACGTACACGGGGTAGCGGAACTGCCGGGTGAGCAGCACGGTCCGGCGCTCGGCGTCGTACAGCAGCATGGTGGCGCCGTTGCCCCGGTCGTGGGTCTCGCGCTCCTGGGTTCGCCAGGTGCCGTCGGCGTGCCGGAAGTCGAAGGTCGTGGTGCGTTCCACGTACCAGTGGCAGGACAGCAGCCTGACGTCCCGCACCCTGACCCGTGGATTGCCCGTCAGGTCCCGCCCTACGCGGTCGAGACCCGTGCGGCCGCGGCGGTCCGGGGTGTCGATACCCGCGGTCATCGGGTGCGGGCCGGGTACGTGCGGGGAGTCCCCGGGACGGCGTGCGAGCAGGGAGAACACGGTGAGGAGGGGGAGCAGGCGCAGTTGAACTTGGTCATGCCCGCTTCTACCATTCCCCTCCGGTCGGTGTCAGGCGTTCCCCGCACGGGTCGGGTCGGACGCGGAGGCATCGCGCTGGTGCCGGGCCAGTGTGTGCGCGACGTCGCGCGTCGCCGGATACAGGCGGAGGTAGAGCTCGTACAACTCCTCGTACCGGGACCGGAGCCGTGGATCGGGTGTGACGCGCTCGCGTACGGGGTTCCAGGCGTCCATGTCCGCCGCTCCGAGCGCGCTCGCGGCCAGGTACGCGGCGCCGTAGCTCGCCCCGAGAGTGACGCTCCTGATCTCCTGCTCCAGGCCGGTGACGTCGGAGACGACACGCGTCCACAGTCCGCCGCGGGTTCCGCCGCCGACCGCCACGACACGGTCGATGCGGGCACCGGCGGCGCGCATCGCCTCGACGTTGTGCCGCACGCCGAAGGCCGTGGCCTCGAGGGCGGCGCGATAGAGGTCGCCGCGCGTGTGCTCCACCGTCAGTCCTGCGATCAGGCCGCGTGCGTCCGGGTCGGCGACAGGGGTCCGCTCCCCGGCGAAGTACGGCAGCATCAGCAGGCCCCGGGCGCCCGGCCCCGACCGCTCGGCCTCCGCGAGGAGCGCGGCGGGTTCGGGCGCGCCGAAGAGCTCCCGCAGCCAGTCGGTGACCATGCCGGAGGTGGCCATGCCGCCCGCGAGGCTGCGGGTTCCCGGCAACGCGCCGACCGTGCTCCACAGTTGGGGCACGAGAACGCGCTCGACGGTGGTGTTGATCAGGAACATGGTGCTGCCATACATGAGCATCAGGTCACCGGTGTGCTGGGCATCCACGCTGAGCGCCTCCGACCAGGCGTCGATGGTGCCGGTGACGACAGGAATGCCGACGGGGAGTCCGGTGGCTGCGGCGGCTTCGGCGGTGACGTGGCCGGCGATGTCCCCGGGCCAGCGCAGAGGCGGGAGTTCGAGATCCGGAGCGATGTGCCGGGCCCACGGGTCGTACCAGCCCTGGGCGAGTGAGTCGTAGAGCGGCACGGCCTGGCTGGCGGAGTGGTGGTCGAGGACGTAGGCGCCGCTCAGCCGGTGGACGAGGTAGGAGCTGGGCATGTACAGCCGCCGGGCACGGGCGGCCACCTCGGGCTCGTGCTCCGTGAGCCAGGCGATCTTCGGGCCCACGGCCTGGGTGGAGAGCACGGAGCCGCAGCGCTCCAGCACCGCGTCCCGGCCCAACTCGCCCTCCAGGCGCGCGATCTGCTCGGTCGCCCGGGTGTCGACGCCGTAGAGGATCGCGGGACGCAGCGGGGTACCCGTCTCGTCGGTGAGGGCGACACAGGGGCCCATGCCGCTGACGCCCACCGCCGTGACCGGCCCACCCGACTCGGTCAACTCGCGGGCGAGGGAGACGAATTCGTCCCACCACACGTGGGCGTCCATCTCGACGTGGCCAGGTCGCGGCCGGCTGACCGTGTGCGGCCGTACGGCCGTGGCGAGCACCGTCCCGTCCTTGTCGACGAGTACCCCTTTGCTGCTGGACGTCCCGATGTCGACTCCGAGTACGGTCATGCGGTCACGGCTCCCTTCACTGCGCGGGTACGGCACTCGGCAATCCTTCCGTTCCAGGGCGGCGACAATGCGGTGCGCCGAACTTGGCGGAGGCAGTGCCTCCGGGACAGCATGCCTGCATGAAGGGTGATCTCTTTTCCAGCGAGCACATGGTGCAACCGGCGTACGCGCCGGGGATGAGCGTGCAGAACGCGAAGACCATCAAGTACGCCCTCAACGGGGAGATGCTCGCGCGGCAGGGGGCGATGATCGCCTACCGGGGGAATCTGCAGTTCGAACGCAAGGGCCAAGGCATGGGCGGCATGCTCAAGCGCGCGGTCACCGGCGAGGGGCTGCCACTGATGACGGTGCGCGGGCAGGGCGAGGCGTGGTTCGCGCACGAGGCGCAGAACTGCTTCGTCGTCGAGATCGACCCGGGGGACGCGCTCACCGTCAACGGGCGCAACGTGCTCTGCTTCGATCCCACACTGGCGTACGAGATCAAGACGGTGAAGGGCGCGGGCGTCACCGGCGGCGGTCTGTTCAACAGCGTGTTCACCGGTCAGGGGAAGCTCGGGCTGGTCTGCGAGGGCAATCCGCTGGTCATCCCCGTGTCGCACCAGCAGCCCGTGTTCGTCGACACCGACGCCGTGGTGGGCTGGTCGGCCCACTTGCACACGTCCCTGCACCGGTCGCAGTCGTTCGGTTCGATGATCCGCGGCGGCTCCGGTGAGGCCGTCCAGCTGAAGCTGGAGGGCGAGGGCTTCGTGGTCGTACGGCCGAGCGAGGCGACCCCGCAGAAGGTCCAACAGCACTGACGTGGGGGTGCCCCGCCGCGGCCGGGGCGGGGCACTCGACCTCACGGACACCGGAGCCTGCACCCACCCCCTTCCGCTCGAACATTCATCCGAATGCGAGGTACGCTGGCGCGTATGGCCACGCACCTCAAGGGCCCGCCCCTCCAGGGCTCGCTCTTCGACCAGTCCGACACCGTCCAGCTCTCACCGCTGGAAGGGACACGCCGGGTCGCACTCGGCGCGGGGGCCTGGATCGACCTGCTGCCCGGATGGCTGAGCGGAGCCGACGCACTCTTCGCGCACCTCGCCGAGGAGGTGCCCTGGCGGGCCGAGCGGCGGCAGATGTACGAGCAGGTCGTCGACGTACCCCGGCTGCTGGCGTACTACGCGGCCGACGATCCGCTGCCGCACCCCGTCCTCGACGAGGCCCGCGACGCGCTCACCGCACGCTACGCCGGCGAACTGGGCGAACCGTTCGTCACGGCCGGGCTCTGCTACTACCGCGACGGCCGGGACAGCGTGGCCTGGCACGGCGACCGGATCGGCCGGGGCGCCCGCCAGGACACGATGGTGGCCATCCTGTCGGTGGGCACGGCACGTGATCTGGCCCTGCGTCCCCGCCGGGGCGGCGACACCCAGCGGTTCCCTCTGGGCCACGGCGACCTGATCGTGATGGGCGGCTCCTGCCAGCGCACGTGGGATCACGCCGTACCCAAGACACACCGCGCGACGGGCCCGCGCATCAGCATCCAGTTCCGGCCGCAGGGCGTGAACTGACGGGCACGGCGCACCACCGTCAGTCGCCGACCGCGTGGGGGCGCTACCTCCGTGAGGCCAGTGCGCGGGTCTGCGCCGTGCGGGCCAGACGCGGGCCCAGCCAGCGCTTGAAGCGGCGCAGCACCTCCAACTGCCCGGCGGCACGGTCGAGTCGGTAGTACAGCTGCGGCGGTACGTACGGCAGCAACGGGGAGTGGCGCTGGCCGAGGAGGGCGAACATCTGCCGTGGGGGCAGGTGGATGTAGCGCGGGAGGTTCTCGTACCACTGGGCGCTCAGGCGGGCCGCGCTCTGCAGCCGGAGGAGTTCGGCCTTGCGCTCCCGTTCGTACCGGGCGAGCGCCGGCCGGAGTTCCGTGCGGTCACGCAGGGCTCCGGCCAGGGAGATGGCGTCCTCCAGGGCGAGGGTGGTGCCCGCGCCGATGGAGTAGTGCGTGGTGTGGGCGGCGTCGCCGATGAGGACGAGGTTGCCGCGGGACCACGTGCGGTTGGTCAGGGTGCGGAAGTTCAGCCACTGCGCGGCGCCGTCGGCCCGGTCCCGGCCGATCAGCGGGTGGCCGTCGAGGATGTCGGCGAACAGCTTCTCCAGCAGGGCCAGTCCGTCCGCCTCGCCGGCGCGGTCGAGCCCGAGTCCGGTCCAGGTCTCCGGGGAGCACTCCACGACACAGGTGCTCTGCTCCCCGCTGAACCCGTAGGCGTAGGCCCAGATCCAGCCGTGGTCGGTCTCCTGGAAGGAGAACGTGAACGTGTCGAAGACCTGGGTGGTGCCGAGCCAGATGTAGCGGTTGCGGCCGAGCCGGACGTCGGTGCCGAAGTGGCGGGCGTGGCGCTCGCGCAGGGCGCTGTTGACTCCGTCGCCCGCCACCACCAGGTCGGCGTCCGGGATGCGGTCCGCCGCGATGTCGCGCTCGAACTCCAGCCGCACTCCGAGGGATTCGGCGCGCCCGGCGAGCAGATCGAGCATGCGGCGCCGGCCGATGCCGAAGCCGTCGTCGCCGCGGTGGACCGTACGGACGTCGCGGACATGGGCGACTCCGTCGCTCCAGCGGACCGAGTTCTCACTGACGGCCGCCGCCGACTCGGGGTCGTTCTCGCGAAGCTTGTCGAGCAGCCCGGCCCAGTAGGTGACGCCCCAGCCGTAGGTCGAGCCGGCCGGGTTGCGCTCGTGGACGGTGATGTCGCAGGACGGGTCCTGGCGTTTCATCAGGATCGAGAAGTACAGGTTTGCGGGGCCGCCGCCGACGCACGCGATCTTCATGCACACTCCCCTGCATTGCACAGAGCGACACGTTGAATGCGCAGCGTAACAGCAGGGAGGGTGATGCTCCCGTTACGCGCCCGCTGCAGCTGCCGTACGGCACTCCGGGTGGCCCCACCCCTGGTCGTTCTTCGCGATGGGCTCGCCCGCCGCGTAGGGGCGCCCGCACACGCAGCGACCGGGGAACTTGGCCTTGATCGTGCGGGAGCTCGTCCGGGACGAGGCGCCTTTGCGTGCGGCGGCCTTCTTCGGCTTGGCCTTCGAAGAAGTGAGGGTGCCGGCCGGGGCGGGGGGCGGCTCCGGTGAGCCCAGGTCGCTGCTTGCGGGTTCCTGGACGGTGGCCGCCTGGCTCGCGGCGCGGTCGGCGAAGTCGTTGAGGCGGTCACCGTCGACCTGGTGGGCGGGAACGTAGCGGAAGTCGACCGAACGTCCCTCCAGGAGCTCGTCGATCCGCACGACGAGCTCCTGGTTGGCGACGGGCTTGCCCGCGGCCGTCCGCCAGCCGTTGCGCTTCCAGCCGGGCAGCCACGTGGTGACCGCCTTCATCGCGTACTGCGAGTCCATGCGGATCTCGAGCGGTACGCCCGGGTCCGTGGACGCGAGCAGCCGCTCCAGGGCGGTGAGTTCGGCGACGTTGTTGGTGGCCTTGCCGAGGGGACCGGCCTCCCAGCGGGTGGGGGTCTCCTCGGCGTCGGCGAGCACCCAGGCCCAGCCGGCCGGTCCGGGGTTGCCCTTCGACGCCCCGTCACAGGCGGCCACTACGCGTTCCATGGGTCCGATCATGCCACGACCTGGGAAGCGCGCGGCCCACGGGTGTGGTGCCTGGCTTCGGTTCCGCCGGAGGGTTCAGGTCACGTCCCTGGTCTTCGGCATCTCACCCTCGGTGGTGGTGAGGTCGATGACGGAGAACGAGGCTCCCTGCGGGTCGCTGAGGGCCGCGAAGCGGCCGAACGGGGTGTTCATCGGGCCGAAGCGGAGAACGCCACCCAGCTCGGTCGCACTCTTGATCGCCACGTCGCAGTCGTCGACGGCGAAGTAGACGTTGATGTACGGCGGCACCTCGGGCGGGAACTCCTCCGTCATCTTCATACGGCCCATGACCGTGTCCCCGCCGAGCTCGAAGAGCCGGAAGTCGACCTGGTCGTCCTCCATCTGCTTCGCCTTGTAGCCGAAGACGGCAGGGAAGAACGCGTCGGACTTCTCGGGCTCGCGGGTGAAGACCTCGCACCAGGCGTACGCGCCGGGTGTACCCGTCGCCTCGAAGCCCTCGTGGGTGCCCGCCTGCCAGGCGCCGAAGACGACGCCGCTCGGGTCGCGGGCCAGCAGCATCGAGCCGAAGTCACCGACCTGCATCGGCTCCATCAGCGCCTCACCGCCGTATCGACGGACCCGCTCGGCGGTGGCCTTGACGTCCGCCGAGGCGAGGTACACGCACCATGCGGACTGACCCTCCTGACCGGGCATGGGCGGGACGACGGCGGCGACCGCCTTGCCGTCGACGTATGCCTGCGTGTAGTTGCCGTACTCCGACTGCGCCTCGCCGAACGTCCAGCCGAGTACGTCGCCGTAGAAGCTCTTCGCCCCCTCGACGTCACTGAACATCGCGTCGGCCCAGCAGGGCGTTCCCTCTTGTCGTACAGCCATGACTGGCTCTCTTCGGTTCGACGGATGGTTTGCCTCTGGGAGGATATTCCTCTTTTTTCACGCTAGACAGGGTCGGAGCGAGATGCGCGCCGAATGGGACGGAATCCCGCAAACTGGTGGTGCGGCGGCGCGGTGGTCGTGGACGAAAGGGGGCCGGATGATGCACGCCTGGGAGGTGTTCCGGCCGGGGCCGATCGAGGGCGGGCCGCTGCGGTTCGTCGAGAAGCCGATGCCGGTGCCCCGGCCGGACGAGCTGCTCGTGCACGTCCGCGCGAGCGGTGTGTGCCGCACGGACCTGCACGTCAGCGAGGGTGATCTGCCCGTGCACCGTCCCGGGGTCACCCCGGGGCACGAGGTCGTGGGCGTCGTGGCGGCGATCGGCGAGGACGTCCGCGCGTACGCGCTGGGCGACCGCGTGGGTGTGGCCTGGCTGCGGTACACCGACGGCACCTGCGCGTACTGCGTGCGCGGCGCCGAGAACCTGTGCCCCGAGTCCCGGTACACGGGGTGGGACGCCGACGGCGGTTACGCGGAGTACACGACCGTTCCGGCCGCGTTCGCGTACCGGCTGCCCGCGGATGTCGACGAC
Organism: Streptomyces spongiae; assembly: GCF_009377185.1. Lineage (GTDB taxonomy): Bacteria > Actinomycetota > Actinomycetes > Streptomycetales > Streptomycetaceae > Streptomyces > Streptomyces spongiae. The sequence continues at coordinate 37,760 of NZ_VJZC01000012.1, read as the reverse complement.
GTGACGGTGGCGCCGCTGCTGTGCGCGGGCATCATCGGCTACCGGGCGCTGCGGCGGGCCGCGCTGCCGACGGGCGGGCGGCTCGGACTGTACGGGTTCGGCGGCAGCGCGCACCTGTGTGCGCAGCTGGCCCTGGCACAGGGCGCGACCGTGCACGTCCTGACCCGGGGAGCGGCCGCCCGTCGGCTCGCGCTGGAGCTGGGGTGCGCCTCAGCGGGCGGGCCGTCCGACGTGCCACCGGAACCGCTGGACAGCGCGATCCTGTTCGCCCCGGTGGGCGACCTGGTACCGGTGGCCCTTCGCGCACTGGACCGCGGCGGGGTGCTGTCGGTCGCCGGGATCCACCTGAGCGACACGCCTGAGCTGCACTACGAGAGCGAGCTGTTCTACGAGAAGGAGCTGCGCAGCGTCACGTCCAACACCCGTGAGGACGGACGGGAATTCCTGGCGCTGGCGGCTCACCACGGCGTGCGGGCGACGACACACACCTATCCGCTGTCCGAGGCGCGGCGGGCGCTGGAGGATCTCAAGGCGGGCCGCTTCGACGGGGCGGCCGTGCTGGTCAACGACCTGTCGGCGCGGCACTGACCGGGGTGGCCCCGCGCGCCGCGCCGGTGTGGGCTCGTGCGGCGGCACGCCCTCCCCCGCTCCGCACGAGTCCACACCGGAACTCCCCCCGATAACTTCCCGCGGTCGGCTCCCCCTTGAACCGTGGGCAGTTCCGTTCTACCGTCCCCACATGGTCGGGGCCTCAACGCCCGCTCACCAAGGCCACAACATGTGGGCGGCGGCGGAACCCGGCGAGGCGGGATGATGCGCCCCCGTCTCGCGCTGATCGAGGACGACCTCGACTTCGCACTCATGTGCCGTTCCTATCTGGAGCGTCAGGGTTTCATCGTGACCTGGGTGATGGACGCCCGGGCCGGCAGGTCCGTCCTGCGCGACGGCGCCGTCGATCTCGCGGTCCTCGATCTGGGCCTGCCGGACGGCAGTGGCCTGGAACTGCTGCGGGCCCTGCGGTCCGCCAGCCGTCTCCCGGTGATCGTCGTCAGCGGGCGCGGCGAGGAGGCGGACCGGGTGGCGGGGCTGGAGATCGGTGCGGACGACTACCTCGTGAAGCCGTTCTCACAGCGGGAGCTGGTGGCCCGGATCCGGGCGGTGCTGCGCCGTTCCCAGCCGCCGGACGAGCCGGAGGTGCTCCTGGTCGGGGTGCTGCGGGTGGACATGGGGGCCCGGCAGGCGAGCGCGGCGGGTGTCCTGCTGACGCTGCGCCCGAAGGAGTACGCGCTACTGGAGACCCTCGCCCGCTCCCCCGGCCGGGTCCTGTCCGCCGAGTTGCTGCTGCACCAGGTCTGGGGTGCGTCCTGGCGGCAGCCCGCGACGGTGACCGAGCACGTGTACCGGCTGCGCGGCAAACTGGCCCGGCTGCCCTCGCCCGCACCGCGGATCACCACCGTGCGCGGCTACGGCTACCGTCTCGATCCGTGACGGGGTGAGCCCGGACATGTCAGCTCCCCGCCCCCTTCCCGCCCCGGACTTCCGGCGTCTGTTCGACGCGACGCCCTCTCCGTCGCTCGTCCTGGCACCGGACTTCACGATCGTGGAGGTCAACCGGGCGTATCTCACGGCCACGCACACCACCCGCGACATCGTCGGCCGGCCCGTCTTCGAGGTGTTGCCCGACAACCCCGACGACCCGTCGGCCGACGGCGTCAGGAATCTGCGCCGCTCGCTGGAGACGGCGGTGGCGAGCGGCCGCACGGACACGATGGCGCTGCAGCGGTACGACCTCCCCTCCGGTGACGACGGTGCCTTCACCGAGCGGTACTGGAGTTTCGTCAACACACCGGTCCTGGACCCCGAAGGGCACGTCGCACACGTCATCCACCGGGGCGAGGACGTCACCGAGTTCGTGTGTCAGCGCCGGGTGGGGCGCGCGCGGGAACGGGCGGAGGGCATGGAGATCGACCTGTTCGTACGGGCCAGGGAGATACGCGAGGTGAACGAGCAGCTGCGCATGGTCAACCTCGAACTCGACGCGGCGGGGAGGCGGTCGCGGGAGGAGCAGCGGGCCAAGGACCGGTTCATCGCCACGCTCGCGCACGAGGTGCGCAATCCGCTCGCCGCCGCGACCGCGGCCACCGAGCTGCTGTCCCTGGACCTGTCGGGCGGCCATCCCGCCCTGTCGGTGCTGGAGCGCCAGTTGGCGACGCTCGCCCGGATGAGCAACGACCTGCTGGACGGTGCACGGGCGGTGACCGGACGGCTGGAGCTGGTCCGCGAGCGGGCGGACCTGCGCACGGTCGTGGACAGTACCTGCGCCGACATCCGGGGCCTGTTCGCGCACGAGAACCGCACGCTGGACGTGCGGGTGCCGACGGAGCCGGTTCTGGTCGACGGGGACCGGCTGCGACTGGCCCAGGTCCTGACGAACCTGGTCTCCAACGCGCTCAAGTACACGCTGCCGGGCGGCCACACGACGGTCCGGCTCACCACGGAACGCGACGAGGCCGTCCTGCGCGTCCAGGACGACGGAATCGGCTTCGCTCCCGACCAGGCCGCGGAACTCTTCGGCGTTTTCATGCGTGCGGTACCCGCCGGTCCCCGCGCCCCCGAGGGCCTGGGCCTCGGGCTCTCCGTCGCCCGCACCCTCACCGAACTCCACGACGGCACGATCACCGCGCAGAGCGACGGCCCGGGAACGGGTGCCGTATTCACGGTACGGCTCCCGTTGCCCTCGTCGACCACGCCCGAGTTGTCCCTCCCGAAGCCCCCGGATCACAAGCGGCGCGAGCTCGCGATCCTGATCGCCGAGGACAACGCGGACCTCGCCGCGACGTACCGCACCCTGCTCGAACGACACGGTCACTACGTCACCACCGTGCACACGGGCGCCGACGCCCTCACCGCGACCGAGTCGCAGCTCTTCGACGTCGTGCTGTGCGACCTGGGCCTCCCCGACCTCGACGGCTGCACGGTCGCCCGGCGCATCCGCTCCCGCCCTCACGGCACAAAGCTCCGTCTCATCGCCGTCTCGGGCTTCACCCACCCCACGGACCACGCACGTTCCCGGTCCGCCGGCTTCGACGCCCACCTCCCCAAGCCGCTGCCGCTGGCGGAACTGCTGGAGCTGCTGGATCCCGTGGAGGACTGAGGTGGCGGCGGGTGCCGAGGTGGTCACCGCAGTGGCTGCTCCGCCCAGATGATCTTGCCGTCGGGGGTGTAACGGGTGCCCCAGCGGGCGGTGAGCTGGGCGACGAGGAAGAGGCCGCGGCCGCCCTCGTCCTCGGTCCGGGCGCGGCGGAGTCGGGGCGAGGTGCTGCTGCCGTCGGAGACCTCGCAGATGAGGGTGCGGTCGCGCAGGAGGCGGAGCTGGAAGGGGCCGGTGGCGTGGCGGATGGCGTTGGTGACCAGTTCGCTGGCGACGAGTTCCGTGGTGAAGGCCAGGTCGTCCAGGTCCCAGGCGGACAGCTGGCGCGTGACCGCCACCCGCGCGCGGGAGACCATCGCCGGGTCGTTGGGGAAGTCCCACTGAGCGACGCGATCCCGGCCCAGGGCGTGGGTGCGGGCGACGAGCAGGGCCACGTCGTCGCTCGGGCCGGCCGGCAGCAGGGCGTCGAGAACCGCTTCGCAGGTGTCCTCGGGTGCCCGGTCGGGACAGGACAGGACGGTACGCAGCTTGTCCAGGCCGGTGTCGATGTCCCGGTGCCGGTCCTCGATCAGGCCGTCGGTGTAGAGGACGAGCTGGCTGCCCTCGGCCAGCTCCATCTCGACGGTCTCGAAGGGCATCCCGCCCAGGCCGAGGGGCGGGGCGGACGGCAGGTCGACGAAGTCCACCGTTCCGTCGGGGCGGACGATCGCGGGGAGGGGGTGTCCGGCGCGGGTGAGGGTGCAGTGCCGGGACACCGGGTCGTAGACCACGTAGAGGCATGTGGCGCCGACGATGCCGGAGTCGGCGTGGGTGTTCTCCACCGCCCAGCCCTCGCCCCGGTCGAGCCGTCCCACCAGGTCGTCGAGGTGGGTGAGGAGGTCGTCGGGCGGCAGGTCGAGGGAGCAGAAGTTGTGCACGGCCGTGCGCAGCCGGCCCATGGTGGCGGCGGCGTGCAGGCCGTGACCGACGACGTCCCCCACCACCAGAGCCACCCGTGCGCCGGACAGCGGGATGACGTCGAACCAGTCGCCGCCCACCCCGGCCTGCGCGGGCAGATACCGGTAGGCGACCTCGACGGCGCTCTGATCGGACCGTCCACGGGGCAGCAGGCTGCGTTGCAGGGCGAGCGCGGTCTTGTGCTCGCGCGTGTAGCGGCGGGCGTTGTCGATGCTGATCGCGGCCCGGCCGACCAGTTCCTGGGCCAGGGACAGGTCGTCGTCCTCGAAGGGCGCGGGCTCCTCGGAGCGGTAGAAGCTCGCCATGCCGAGGGTCGTGCCGCGTGCCCGCAGCGGCACGGTGATCAGGGAGTGGATGCCTGCCGCCAGTACCCGTTCGAGCCGTTCCGGGTCCTGCGCGATCCAGCCCGTGGCCTCGGACAGTACGGGTTCGAGCACGGACTGTCCGGTCTCCCAGCTGCGGGCCTGAGGTGTGGAGCCGACGAACGGGAACAGGGCGCCGACCTCGTACAGATGGGACTCCTGGTGGATGGAGTTCAGCGCGATCCTGCGGAGCATGGAGCCGGGGCCGAGCGACCCGGGTTCGTCGCCGTGCAGCACGGAGTCGGGCAGGTCGACGGCGGTGAAGTCGGCGAACCGGGGGACGGTCACCTCCGTCAGTTCCTCGGCGGTACGGGTCACGTCCAGGGTGGTGCCGATGCGGACGCTGGCGTCGTGCAGCAGTTCCAGGCGCCTGCGGGCCAGCACGGCGAGCCGGCCGACCCCGGGCTCGCCCACGAGCAGCAGCCATCCCCCGGCGCCGGAGTCGCCATCGCCGTCGTCCGCCGGGACCGCGGTGGGCGCGAGCGCCTCCGGCGGCGGCGTGGACGGGGGCGCAGGGGCGACCGTGCGAACGGCGAGGGCAGGTGGTGGTGCGGGAGGCGCGATCGGCAGTGTCGCGGGCGGCGGGCCCGGGGCGGCCGGCGCCGGTGCCGGCATACCGGTCGCCCTGACCGGTACGGTCGGCGCGGCCGGGGCAGTGAGCTCGACGTGGCGCAGGCGCGGGCCGCCCAGGACGCGGGCCTCGACGACCACGCCCGTCTCGCCGGCGGCGCCCATGACCGGGCGCCGCAGCAGGGTCGCCACCCTGCCGCCGGAGAGGGCGACTTCGTCGAGAGTGCGGTGTGGTGAGGCGATGAGTTCCTCGGCCTTCTCGCGCAGTACCGCCAGGTCGACCCTGCCGAGACCGTGGCCGTCGTGGCCGTCTGCGGGCTCCCACGGCGGGGGCTCGGGCTGCGGCGGCCAGCCACCGCGTTCACCGTTTCTCCGGGAGGCCGTCCGGTACGCGGCGAGCAGCGCCCTCTCCCGGTCCGTGGACTGCTCCAGCAGCCGGGCCTCGATGTCGTGCGCGGCCTCACGTACCAGCCGCATCATGGCGGGGTCGCCGTCGTCGCGCAGACAGGTGAGGTCGAGGATGGCCTCGATCCGCCCACTGAGCGGATTCCGCACCGGCGCCCCGGCGCACGCGAACGGCGACAGGCAGTCGGCGAAGTGTTCGCGGCCGATGACGTAGGTGGGGCGCCGCTCGGCCAGCGCGGTACCGACGCCGTTGGTGCCCGCGGCGTCCTCGGACGCGCAGAAGCCGGGAGCGAAGTTCACCTCGTCGAGGCGTGAGCGCAACTGACGGTCACCGCCGTGCCTCTGCACCATGCGGGCCTGCGCGTCGCAGAGCACGACCGTCATGCTCACGTTCGCGAGCGAGGTGGTCAGGTGCTCCAGTACCGGGTCGGACGCGCGCAGGAGGGGATCCTCCATGACGAGGTCCGGCGAGTACGGGATCAGCAGCTGGTGCGGTTCGAGCCCCGCGGAACGGCATCGCTTCCAGGAATCGAGAACCGAGTCCCGGACATCCGAGTCGACCCGCGCTCCGGCCAGAAAACGCTCATGCGCATCGACGAGACCGCCGATGTCGTCCCAGGCGACGGACAACGGGATCACTTCCCTCACCCGGAGGCGGCCCCGTCGCGAACCGCCGCTCGGCTTGCCTGGCGGGGCGATCCTCCGAGCCACTTCACACTAGTCCTCCCAAGATGCAAGTCACAAATGTTGCATCTGGCTCGGAACCACATCCCGCACTCTTCCCCCTTTGGCCCTCCTGTGCTTGCCTGGGGAGCCGTTTCGGTCGCCGGAGCGGGAGTTGCCGTATGCGGAAGCCGTGGATCGTGGCGGTGTTACTCGCCGGAGTGCTGCTGGGCGCCTGCGGGGATCCGACGTCCGGGCCCGAGACGGCACCGACACCCGGCGAGCCGAGACCGACGACCACGCGCCAGCGGGCCGCGGCCTCCCCGACCGCCCCGACGGAGTCGGCCGCACCGGGTACTCCGCGGAAGGCGCCCGTCGTGCTCTACCTCGGCGACTCCCTCGCCATGGAGAACCAGAAGGTGCTCGGACAGCGGCTTCGCGGCGACCTCGACGCCCGCTACACCAGCGCTCCCTACTCGGGCACCACGCTGTGCGACTACCTGGAGGGCACCGACGACAGGTCGCTGGTGCCCCCGCAGGACAAGGCCGCGGCCCTCGTCCGCCGGCTCCGCCCGGACTTCGTGGTGTTGCAGTTCTGGGGCAACGCCTGGGGCTACACGCCCTGCATGGACGGCATCACGTACAACAAGGCCGAGGGCAGGTACTTCTCCCGGTACGCCGAGGACGCCGGGCGGCTGACGGAGCAGATCGCGGACGCGGGCGGAGCGCGACGGCCGACGATCGTCTGGGTGCTGCAGGGGCCCGACCCGATCACCCCTGACCGGGTGCGGCGCGTCAACGCCCTCTACGAGAAGCGGGCGGACGCCTCGGGCGACCTCGTGGCCGACGCGGGCAGGGTGGTGAGCCCGGCCTCGGCCCGCTACACGTGGGCGCGGTACCTGCCCTGCACCGCGTACGAGCGGGAGCACTCCGCGTACTGTACGGAGCCGGGTCAGGGCCGCACCGCCCTGCACCGCGACGACGACTACCTGCACTTCTGTCTGGCACCCACGACGTCGAAGCCGAAGCCGTGCCCGGTCCGCTCCCCCGGCATCCTGCGCATCGCCCGGGAGATCTCGCGTACGGTCGGCGAGCACGTCACATGAGCCGGAGTTCCGTCTCGATGAGGCGGTTGAGGTGCCGGCGGGCGTCCTGCGTGGTGAGGGGCGGCGACTGGCGCAGGCGCTGAAGGGCCAGGCCGTCGGCGAGAGCGGCGAACCGGACGGTGAACCCGTCGAGGTCGTCACAGGTGAACTCGCCCTCGTCCACGCCCCATTGGGCGAGCGACCTGATCTGTTGGTGCCAGGTCCCGTACCGCTGGGCCTGTCCGCGGGTGAAGCCCTGGTCCGGGTCCTGGTCTCCCGCGTTCCAGTAGTCGAACCACATGCGCCAGTGCCGGTCGGTGTCCTCGGTGAACAGCGCGTCGACCAGCAGCCGCAGCGCCTCGGCCGCGTCGCCGGCCCGCTCGGCGGCCTCGCTGAGCGCGGCGTAGTACCGCTCGATGTGCAGCACCATCGCCTCGGTGAGGACCTCCTGGACGCTGCCGAAGTGGTACGTGACGGTGCCCACCGACACGCCGGCCGCGGCTGCGACGTCCCGGACCCCCACCGACGCGTAGCCGCGCTCGGCGATCAGCGGCACGGCCGCCTCGACGATGAGGCGGCGGCGCACCTCGGTGGGCTGGCGGGTCCGTTCGGCGGCGGCGACCGCGCGGCGAGGGGGCCGGGCGGCCGTCATCCGGACGTCCTCGGGGTGGTGCGGTGCCACTGGCGCTTGGCCACTGTCTCTCCGTTCGACCGTGCTTCGATGCGGCTGTCCATGATGAAGTCCGCGCGCGTGGCCCGCAGCTCCGTCCTGGTGACGATCTCGGCGTCCCACGCGGTTCCATGGTCCTCACCGCGCCGCAGCCGGATCGTCCACGTGGAGACGGCCGAGGCGGACAGCGGGTCGTCGGAGCGGATCGTGTACGTCTCCGACGCGCTCTCCTCGTAGCGCAGACCGTCCGGGTACGTGCGCGACCCCCCGTAGTTGGGGTCGACCTCCAGCCGCCACTCCCCCGTGGCGACATCGTGCGTCACGAGCCGCTCGGGGCGCGGGTCGGCGGGCCGGTCGTACGTCACGGGTAGCGGCGGCGCCTGCTCGGGGTCCTCGAAGCGGATCGGCTGCCCGTCGGTGGTCTCCCGCACGGGCAGGAGTACGGCGCTGTCGGCGGGGACCACGCTGAGCGCGCCGCGTTCGCCGTGCGGCCACACCCACGGCCAGTAGGCGTCGGACACGGCGACCCGGACGCGGTGGCCGGGCGGGAAGGCGTACCCGGTGCCGTTCAGCTCGAACTCGACCGTCTCGTACGTCCCCGGCCGCCACTCCACGCTCCGGTCGCGTCCGTGCCTGCTGAGCAGGTTGAGGACGCCTCGGGTGACGAGGGTGGAGGATCCGTCGGGTGCGACGTCGCAGAGTCGGACGATGACGTGGGCGCGCGGTGTGGTGCTGTCGAGGCGGAGCCTCAGGCGCGGGCGGCCGAGGATCTCCACCCGCTCCGTGAGAGGCGCCGTGTCGAAGCAGACCGACCGGCCGTCCTCCTCACGCTGGTCGGGCGGCAGGTCGCTCGCGTTGCCGAACGGGAAGAAGCGGCCGGAGTCGAGGCCGGTGTGCTGGGGGGAGCGTACGAGAACGGGTGTGGGGTCCTGGGCCAGGACGCGTTCGTCCCAGGTGACCGTCGGGGAGGGCCAGTGGCGTTCGGCCACCCAGCGGCCGGGCAGGACGTCGTACGACGTGGCGGGCGGTACCGACTCGGTGAGCCAGGCCCGCAGCAGCGGCTCGTCCATGATCCCGGTGTCCTGGTCCTTCAGGTGCTGGTCCCACCAGCGGAGGGTCTCCTGGAGGAAGCCGATCACGGGGCCGGGCGGCAGGCCGCGGTCCGGGTACTGGTGCGACCACGGGCCGATCAGTCCGCGGACGCGGTCGCCAGGCAGGTGCTCGACGAGCCGGAGCACGGTGTCCCGGTACGGGTCGTTCCAGCCGCCCACCGCGAGGACGGCCGCGTCGACGGCGCCGTAGTCCTCGCAGACGCTGCCGTGCCGCCAGTAGGCATCGCGCTGCTGGTGGTCGAGCCAGGTGTGCAGGAAGGGTTCGAGGGCGGCGAGGCGCTCGCGCCACATGGGCAGCCAGCGGTCGGCGCCGACGTTCGCCGGGTCCGGCGGCCGGGAGGCGAAGGCCAGCATGGTGCCCGCCCAGGCGAGCATGTCGATGCCGAGGACGGCGCCGCCGGTGTAGTGGACGTCGTTGTCGTAGCGGTCGTCGGTGGAGCAGACGGTGACGACCGCCTTCAGCGGTTCGGGGGCGAGGGCGGCGATCTGGAGGGAGTTGAAGCCGCCCCAGGAGATGCCGAACATGCCGACCTTGCCGGTGCACCAGGGTTGTACGGCGAGCCAGTTGACGACGTCGACGCCGTCCGCGAGCTCCTGCGCGTCGTACTCGTCGCCGGGGGTTCCCTCGCTGTCGCCGTGTCCGCGGATGTCGACGCGCACGGAGGCGTAGCCGTGTCCGGCGTACCAGGGGTGGCGCTGGGCGTCGCGGGGCGCGGTCCAGTCGCTCTTGCGGTACGGCAGGTACTCCAGGAGCGCGGGCACGGGAGACGCCTCCGCGTCGGCGGGCCGCCAGACGCGGGCGTGCAGGCGGGTCCTGCCGTCCTGGGTGGGGATCCAGACGTCCTCGCGGACGACCCGGCGGTCGAACCGCTCGCGGTACTTCACGCGTTTCCTTCCGTGACGGAGGTGCTCCAGCGGCGGACGCGGTGGCCGTCGCCGTGGTCGGTCCACAGGTCGTCGGGTTCGGCCGTGTCGACCCACTCCGCGGTGTCCTCGGCCAACGGCTCCGCGTCCGGGTCGGGTTCGAGGGCGGCCGCCATCAACTGCCGGGTGTAGGGGTGTCCGGGCGAGGCGAACACCGCCTCGGTCGGGCCCTCCTCGACGACCACACCGTGCCGCAGGACGGCCACGCGGTCGGCGATGCCCCGGACGACGGCCAGGTCATGGCTGATGAACAGACAGGCCAGGCGGCGTTCGCGCCGCAGGTCGTCGAGGAGGCGCAGCACCTCCGCCTGCACGGAGACGTCGAGGGCGGTGGTGATCTCGTCGGCGATCAGCACGTCCGGTTCGCCCGCCAGTGCCCGGGCTATGCCGATGCGCTGGCGCTGGCCGCCGGAGAGCTGGGCGGGCAGCCGGTCGGCGAGTGCCGGGTCCAGGCGTACGTCGGAGATGAGTTCGCGGGCTCGTACGGCGGCGTCGGCCTGGCTGGTCGCCGAACCGAAGAACCGCAGGGGGCGGCGGACCGCGTCGCCCACGGAGCGGCGCGGGTTGAGGGAGGTGTCGGCGTTCTGGAAGACGAGCTGGACTCTGCGCCGCAGGGACAGGGGCCGCCGCTCGGCGGGGCGTGCCAGGTCGCCGGACTCGTGGGTCAGGGTGCCGCCGGAGGGGGTGCGCAGGCCCGCCAGCGTCCAGGCGAGCGTGGACTTGCCGCTGCCCGACTCGCCGACGAGAGCGAGGACTTCGCCCCGGCGGACGTCGAAGGAGACGCCGTGCACGGCACGCGTCGAGCCGTAGTCGACGGTCACCTCCCGGGCGGACACGGCCACCGTCGCCTCCACCGGTACCTGGGCCTTGGGGCGCACCTCCCGCTCCCCCGCCTCGCCGACGAGCGCGAGCCCGGCGTCGTCAAGACGCGGGACGCTCGCCAACAGCTTCCTGGTGTACGGGTCCTGGGGCGTGGCGAAGAGCGTGCGGGTGGACGACGACTCCACGACCCGGCCGGAGCGCAGCACGGTGACGTCGTCGGCCAGGTGCGCGACGACGCCGAGGTCGTGGCTCACCAGGACGGCGGCGAGGCCGAGTTCGTCGCGCAGGCCCGCGATCAGGTCGAGGACGCCGCGCTGGGTGACGACGTCGAGGCCGGTCGTCGGCTCGTCGAGGACGAGGACGTCGGGGCGGGCCGCGATGGCCATGGCGATGGCGACGCGTTGCTGCTGGCCGCCGGAGAGCTCGTGCGGGTAGCGGCGGGCGAGTTCGGCCGGGCGCGGGAGGCGTACCTGGTCCAGTAGGTCGACGACGGGGATGTCGCCACCCGCCTCCGCGATCTGCCGTCCGATCCGCATGGACGGGGTGAGGGCGTGCCCGGCGTTCTGGGCGACCATGGCGACGGTTCCGCCGCGCAGCCGCCTCAGCTCCCGTGGGGACAGGGCGAAGACGTCGCTGCCCTTGATGTGCACCGAGCCGCCGGTGATCCGGGATCCGTGCCGCAGGTGCCCCAGCAGGGTGGCCGCGACGGTCGACTTGCCGCTGCCGGACTCGCCGACGAGGGCCACGGTCCGGCCGGGGGCGACCTCCAGCGACACCTCGCGCACGACCGGCACGTCCCGGCCGCCCGAACGGTAGGCCACGGAAAGGGAGTTCACGGAAACGATCGGAGTGGCGCCGCTGGACGCCGTACCACTGGCACCCATCAGGACCCCTCCCTGATCCGGTCCACGCCCCAGGCCTTGGACAGGCCGTCGGCCGCGAGGTTGAGCCCGATCACGAGCGTGGCGAGGGCGATGATCGGTGCGAGGCTCGCCATCGGGACGACGGTGATGGCGGTGCGGTTCTCGGCGACCATCAGTCCCCAGTCGGGGGTGGGCGGGTCGGCGCCGAAGCCGAGGAAGGACAGTGACGAGATCAGCAGCACGACCCAGGAGGCCCGCATGGCGAACTCCACGCACACCACGTCGGTGATGTTCGGCAGGATCTCGCGGCGCAGGATCGCCCAGGTCCCCTCGCCGCGCGCCCGCGCCGCCGTCACGTAGTCCTGCGGGACGACGGCCAGGGCGGCGCCTCGTACAACCCGTACGACCTGGGGGACGAACACCACGGCGATCGCGAGGACGATGACCGAGGGTCCGGTGCCCAGCGCGGTCACGACGACGAGCAGGGACAGGACCGCGGGCACGGACAGCACCGCGTCCAGGATCCGGCCCAGCACGTCGTCGAACCAGCCTCCGCGCAGGGCTGCCGCGCAGCCGATCACTGTGCCGAGCGCGACGGTGATCAGGGTCGCGGTGACGGAGACACCGAGCGCGTACCGGCCGCCGTACAGCACACGGGCGAGGACGTCGCGGCCGTACTGGTCCGTGCCCGCCCAGTGCGCCCCGCTCGGCCCGAGGAGTGCCTCGTCGGCGTTGTTGGCGATGGGGTCGTACGAGGTGAGGAGCGGGGCGAGGAGCGCGATCAGCACGTGGACGGTGACGACGGACAGTCCGATGACGGCGGCGCGCGACGAGCGGAGGGTCCGCCAGACGCGCACCACGGCACGGGTGGGAGCGGGGGCCGTCGCGGCGACCGGTGCGGTGTCGAGGGTGGTCATCGAGTCCTCCCGCGCGTACGGAGCTTGGGGTTGAGGGCCATGGTCGCGAGGTCGGCGGCGAGGTTGCAGGCGACGTACACGACGGAGCTGACGAGGGCGATGGCCTGGATGACGGGCAGGTCGCGGTTCTGCACCGAGGAGAGCATCAGTTTGCCGATGCCCGGGTAGTTGAAGACGTTCTCGACGACGGCGACGCCGCCCGCGAGCCACGCCACGTTGAGCGCGATGACGTGCAGGGTGGGCAGGAGCGCGCCGGGCAGGGCGTGCCGGGTGACGACCCGCCAGGTCGACAGGCCCTTGAGGCGGGCCGTGGTGACGTACTCGCTCGCCATCACGTCGATGACGGAGGTGCGGGCCATCCGCACGATGTACGCGGCCATGACGACGGCGAGGGCCAGGGCGGGCAGCCACACGGCGGGCAGGAGCTGGCCGACCGACGCGTCCGGACCGTACAGGACGACGGCCGGGAACCACGGCAGCGCGATGGAGAAGCAGAGCACCAGCACCGTGGCGACGACGAACTCGGGGACGCTCATGCCGACGAGGCTGACGGTGGAGATCAGGTGGTCCGGCCAGCGGTCGCGGTACAGGCCCGCGAGGACGCCGAGGACGATCGAGCCGGTGACGGCGAAGAGGATGGTGATTCCGGCGATGAGCGCGGAGTTGCCGAGGTACGCGGACACCTCGCCGCCGACCGCCTTGCCGGTGACGAGTGAGGTGCCGAAGTCGCCGTGGAGGGCGCCGCCCACCCAGTCGGTGTACCGCTCCCAGGCGGGTCGGTCGAGGCCGAGTTGCCCACGCAGGGCGGCGACGGCGTCCGGGGTGGCGTCCTTGCCGAGGACCTGGGTGGCGACGTCGCCGGGCAGGGCCTGGACGGCGAGGAAGACCAGGACGGAGGCGAGCAGCAGGGTGCCCAGCGCGGCGGCGATGCGGCGGGCGAGGAAGGACAGCATGCTCAGGCTCCCTTCAGGCCGATGCCGAGGTAGTCGAACTCGAAGCCGTGCTCGGCGTATCCGCGTACCTTCCGGGAGATCCCGACGAGCCGGTCGGCGAACATCGGGGTGATCGCCCCGCCCTTGTCGATGACGAAGGTCTGTGCCTCGCCGTAAAGTTCGCGCCGCCGTGTGTCGTCGGTCTCGCGCCGGGCGCGGTCGAGGAGGGCGTCGAAGTCCTTGTCGGACCAGGCGGTCTCGTTGTACGAGGAGCCGCTGCGGAAGACCTGGGTGAAGAGCTGGTCGACGGGTCGGCCGGTGTACCAGTAGGTGGCCATCAGCGGTTTCTTCATCCAGATCTGCGTGTAGTACGAGTCCGCGGCGGCCGTCTTGACCCGGACGCGGATGCCGGCGCGCCGGGCGGAGTCCTGGTAGGCGAGCGCCATCGGCGTGAACACCGGGTCGTAGGAGGACGTGTAGAGGTCGACGGCGAGCCCTTCGTACCCGGCCTTCTTCAGCAGGTACCGCGCCTTCTCCGGGTCGTGCTCCGGGTGTGCGGAGATGTGGGCGGGGTCGCTCGGCGGCACGGGGTTGTCCCAGCCGGCGGTGCCCGCACCTTGCAGAGCGACCTTGACCACGTGCTCGGGGTCGTAGGCGAGCTTCATCGCCTGCCGTACGCGGACGTCGGTGAAGGGCTTCTCGGTGGTGAGCATCGGCAGCACGTACCACTGGCCGTTCTCGACGCGGGCGATGGTGGCGCGGTCGGAGGCGGCGATCACGCGGGCGGTGGCGAAGTCCAGGTTGGTCTGGGAGAGCAGGTCGACCTGCCCGGCGAGCAGGGCGTTCGAGCGGGCCGACATGTCAGCGACCGTGTAGAAGGTGATGGCGTCGAGGACGGGGCGGCCCTGCCAGTGGTCCGCGAACGCGGTGACGCGGCCGGGCCCGGCGGGTGCGAAGGACTCCAGCTTGAAGGGGCCGGTGCCGATGCCCGTCCGTCCGATCGAGCGGGCGCTGCCGTCGGGGACGACGTAGCAGTTGTAGTGCGTCAGGAGAGTCGGGAACTCGGCGTGGGGAGTCCTGAGCGGGACGACGAGGGTGTGGTCGTCCGGGGTGCGCAGCCGGTCCGGGTCGATGAGCGGGGCGAGGACGGCTGCCTGCGGGGATGCGGTCTTCTTGTCGAGGATGTGGCGCAGGGTGTAGACGGCGTCGGCCGCTGTGAAGTCCCGCCCGTCGTGGAAGGTGACGCCTTTGCGGAGCCGGAAGGTCCAGGTGCGGGCCTTGCCGTCGGGCTCCCAGGACTCGGCGAGGTCGGGCACGAGGGTGCCGTCCTTGTCTACACGGACGAGCCGGTTGTAGAGGGCGCCCAGGTATTCGTACGCCGACAGCGCGCTGGCCGGATCCAGCGTCTCGGCGTCGGAGGCGGGAGGCCGGGCGATGCGAAGGGTGCCACCCCGGTCGGGGGCGCCCTGCTGTGCGGCGACTGGCAGCACGGGGGCGGACGCGGCGCCCGTGCAGCCGGTGAGCAGCCAGGAGGCGCCGAGTGACGCGGCACCGGCGGCGCCCGCGGCAAGGACCGACCGCCGTCCCGGGTGGTGGATGTCGGACATGAACCGACCGCCCCTCCCCGCTATTCGTTCAGCGGAACGATTGAGTGAAGTCCGTGAACGATAACGGGGGGTCGGTTTCACGCCAACCCCCGGTACCGGGAAATCCACCGTGGGACACACGGGCGTCACGGACAGTGCCCGCGGGGCACAACCCCGCACAGCACGCCGCACGCCCCGACCGGAGCGGCCGGGGCGTGCGGTGATCGATCTGGCGGCGGTGGCTCAGCCGACGAGGTCCGACCGGGGCTCCTGCGTCTGCTTCTTCGTCGCCCACAGGCTGGTCGCGGTCGTCACCGCGAGGACCAGGACGATGAAGCCGAGTGAGAAGGGAATGCTGATCTCGGGGACGTGGACGCCGGACTCGTGCAGGGCGTGGAGCACCAGCTTGACGCCGATGAAGCCGAGGATGATCGACAGTCCGTAGGAGAGGTGGACCAGCTTCTTCAGCAGGCCGCCGATGAGGAAGTACAGCTGGCGCAGGCCCATCAGGGCGAAGGCGTTGGCGGTGAACACGATGTACGGGTCCTGGGTCAGGCCGTAGATCGCGGGGATGGAGTCGAGCGCGAACAGCACGTCCGTGGAGCCGATCGCCAGCATGACGACCAGCATCGGGGTCATGACCCGCTTGCCGTTCTCCTCGATCCACAGCTTGGTGCCGTGGTACTGGTCGGCCACTCCGAAGCGCTTCTCGACCGCCTTGAGCAGCTTGTTCTCCTCGTACTCCTCGTCGTGGCTCCCCTTGCGGGCGTCCTGGACGAGCTTCCAGGCGGTCCAGACGAGGAAGGCGCCGAAGATGTAGAAGACCCAGGAGAACGTGGAGATGATCGCCGCGCCGGCCGCGATGAACCCCGCGCGCAGCACCAGCGCCATGAGGACGCCGATCATCAGCACACGCTGCTGGTACTGCGAGGGCACCGCGAACTTCGCCATGATCAGCACGAAGACGAACAGGTTGTCGACGCTCAGCGACTTTTCCGTGATGAATCCGGCGAAGAACTCACCCGCGGGCTTGCCGCCGGCGAAGGCCAGTACGCCCAGTCCGAACGCGATGGCGAGGGCGATCCAGACGGCCGACCAGATGCCGGCCTCCTTGATCGACACGTCATGGGGTTTGCGACCGATGAAGAAGTCGACGGCGATGAGCACGCAGAGCACTGCGATGGTCAGCACCCAGCCGGTAAGGGAGACGTTCACTGATCCTCCGGGGGCCTGTGGGGGAGCTGTCAGCCTTACCGCCGCCCGGGATCACTTCCACCCGGAAAAGGTAAACAACACATCCCGTCCTGGCATACGACCTGTCACGAAGTGATATCGGGAATCCGCATCGCGGACGGGCCGGCCGGCGGACACGCGTCGGTCGCCCCGCCGCACGGTGTCCGTACGAGAGGGCGACCGACCGCACCAGAGTGCCGCCGCGGGGCACTTCTACTCGCCCGCGTACGCCTTCTCCAGGGTGGGGAGGTCGAGCTTGCCCATCGTGAGCATGACCTTGGTGGCGCGAGCCGCCCTCTCCGGGTCCGGATCGGTGACCATGTCGATGAGCCTGCTGGGGACGACCTGCCAGGACACGCCGTACTTGTCCTTGAGCCAGCCGCAGGGGCCGCCCTCACCGCCCCCGTCGGTCAGCTTGTTCCAGTAGTGGTCGACCTCGGCCTGGTCCTCGCAGAGGATCTGGAAGGAGATCGCCTCGGTGAACCTGAACTCCGGACCGCCGTTCAGCGCGACGAACTGCTGGCCGTTCGCCACGAACTCCACGGTCATCACGGATCCGGCGGTGCCCATCCCGCCTTCGGTGTAGCGGGCGATCCGGCCGATGCTGGAGTTCTTGAAGACCGAGACGTAGAAGTGTGCCGCCTCCTCGGCCTGGCCGTCGAACCACAGACAGGTGGTGAATCCGTTCGCGGGCATGGATGCCTCCTCGGGCGCGAGAGTGTCGTCACCTGTATCGACCGATCCTCGTCCACGAACTCATCGGTGGCGCGGGCACGATTTTCCGTAGGCCGGACCACCTCACGGAACTAACATCGCCGCACATGATCTCTTCGAACGCAGAGGGCACGAACGACCTGGACGGCGCCGACGCCATCCGCCCGTTCCGCCTCGACATCCCCGGGACCGACCTCGACGATCTGCACGCCCGGCTCGACCTGACGCGCTGGCCGGACGAACTTCCCGGCGTGGGCTGGTCGTACGGCGTTCCCCTGGATCATCTGCGGGAGCTCGTACGGTACTGGCGGCACGACTACGACTGGCGGGCCGCGGAAGCACGGCTGAACACGTGGCCGCAGTTCACCACGGAGATCGACGGCGCGACCGTGCACTTCGCGCACATCCGGTCACCGGAGCCCGACGCGACACCGCTGGTGATCACCCACGGCTGGCCGGGCTCGATCGTCGAGTTCACGGACATGGTCGGGCCGTTGACCGACCCACGGGCGCACGGCGGCGATCCCGAGGACGCGTTCCACCTGGTGATCCCCAGCATCCCGGGGTTCGGCCTGTCCGGGCCGACGCGGGAGCCCGGCTGGGAGTTCCGCCGCGTCGCGGCCGCGTGGGCCGAGCTGATGGAGCGGCTCGGCTACCGGCGGTACGGCGCACAGGGCGGGGACTGGGGCGCGGCGATCTCCCGGGAGTTGGGCCGCATCCGTCCCGGCCACGTCATCGGCGTCCACCTCAACCTGCTCCCGGACTCCGCCGCGGTGGCACCGCCCACAGAGGAGGAACTGGCGGGGCTGAGCCCCAAGGAGCGCGAGCGCACGCTGGCCTCGTGGGCGCGCACCGAGGAGTGGGTGCGCGAGAGGCAGGGGTACGGCGTCGTGCAGTCCACCCGCCCGCAGACGTTGGCGTACGCGCTGACCGATTCGCCGGTCGGGCAACTCGCCTGGATCGCCGAGAAGTTCGCGGAATGGACCGACTCCGGGGACCGTCCCGAGGAGGCCGTGGACCGCGATCTGCTGCTGACCAACGTGATGCTGTACTGGCTGACCGGCACCGCGGGCTCCTCGGCGCGCATCTACTACGAGCGCGCCCACGCCGACGGCTGGGGCGCCCCGCCGGACCCCTCCACGACCCCGACGGCACTGGCCGTCCTCCCGGAGGAGAACTTCATACCGCTGAGGCACATCGCGGACCGTACGAACACCATCGTGCGATGGACGGAGTTCGACCGGGGAGGCCACTTCGCGGCGCTGGAGGAGCCGGACCTGCTGGTGGGCGATGTGCGGGCGTTCTTCCGGCAACTGCGGGAGGCGGTGCGGTAACCGCCGCCCCCGTGAGGCGGACGACGTCACGCACGGGCACCTCGGCCGATGAGCGCGCGGACCCCGAACTCGAAGCGCTCGTCGAAGGATCCGGCGTCGAGGTGTGCGAGAACCCGGTGCAGTGAGGGGTGGCTCGTGCCGGAGACCGACTGGGCGACGCGGTCGCCCCCGGACACCGGCACGGCCTGCTCCTCCTGGGTCAGCCCGAGCGTGAAATAGCTGACCGCCCAGACGGTCCATGCCGCCTCGCGTTCGGTCATGCCACCGTCGAGCAGGGCACCGACGAGCGTGTCGGCGAAGCGCAGGGTGTCGAAACCGGCCGCCCCCTCTCCCTGTTCGCCCTCCTGCGCGCCGACGCGTACGTCCTGCTGCGGCTGGCGCCGGCCTCGGAGGGCGAGTCACCGGCCGACCGGACGCTCCCCGGGCTCACCGTGCGCCGAGCCTCCTTCCCGGAGCCCTCGGCGGACTGGGCCGGCGTACGCACGGTGCTCCTCCGCCCCGACGGCCATGTCGCCGGAGTGCACGCCTCCTTGGAGGACACGGCAGTGCTCCTCTGCTCGTAGCGAATCTGCCGCGGGCAGAGAAATCCCATGTCAGAGGTGTTTCGTGGCGAGAGTGGAGGAGGCGGGATCGCCGCCGCGCAACCGTTCACGACAGGGAGGACCCATGACGTCACTGATCACCGGCTGGGCGCCGGCTCTCGCTCCACGGGCCGAGGAGGGGGACACGCCTCCGTCGCGTTTCGACGACCATCTGGCCGCGCAACTGCTCGCGCAGCGGATCGTGTTCCTCGGCACGCAGGTCGACGAGGTCTCCGCCAACCGGGTCTGCTCCCAGCTGCTGATTCTGTCCGCGGAGGACCCGCGCACCGACATCGGTCTCTACATCAACAGCCCCGGCGGGTCGGTGACCGCGGGCCTCGCGATCTACGACACCATGCGGCTGATCCCGAACGACGTGGCCACGCTCGTGATGGGCTTCGCCGCGAGCATGGGGCAGTTCCTGCTCAGCGTGGGCACGAACGGGAAGCGGTTCGCGCTGCCGAACGCGCGGATCATGATGCACCAGCCGTCAGGCGGCATCGGGGGCACCACCGCCGACATCGAGATCCAGGCGGAGAACCTGGAGTTCACCAAGAGGACCATCGAGCGGATCACCGCGGAGCACACCGGCCAGACCGAGGAGACCATCTCCCGGGACGGCGACCGCGACCGGTGGTTCACGGCCGAGCAGGCGAAGGAGTACGGGATGGTCGACCAGGTCGTGGAGTCGTTCAGCGACGTCCGGCCGGCCTCGTCACGACGCAGGATGGGGCTGTAGAGATGGGAACGTACACGATTCCGAACGTCGTCGAGAGGACCCCGCAGGGCGAGCGGTCGTACGACGTCTTCAGCCGGCTGCTGAACGAACGGATCATCTTCCTCGGCACCGAGATCGACGACGGGGTCGCCAACGTCGTGATCGCGCAGCTCCTCCACCTGGAGTCGTCGGCGCCGGAGAGCGAGATCGCGATCTACATCAACTCGCCCGGCGGATCGTTCACTTCGCTCATGGCGATCTACGACACGATGACGTACGTGCAGGCGCCCATCTCGACATGCTGCGTGGGTCAGGCGGCCTCCACCGCGGCGGTCCTGCTGGCGGGCGGGGACCCGGGCCGACGCTCCGTCCTGGAACACGCACGGGTGCTGCTCGGGCAACCCGCGAGTGGCGGCCGCCAGGGAACGGCCTCGGACCTCTCCCTCCAGGCGAAGGAGATGGTCCGGATCCGCTCCCAGGTCGAGGAGGTCCTCGCCCGGCACACCCACCACGACGTTGCGACGCTCCGCGCGGACATGGACCGTGACAAGGTCTTCACCGCCGAGGAGGCCGTGGCGTACGGGCTCGCCGATGTTGTGCTGAGCCGGCGGCTCGTGGGGGTCTGACCCGCTGTCCCCGAGCCGCCGGGACGTCAGGCGACGAGGCAGAGCCCGTTGTACGGCGACGTGGTGGTCGTGGCGGCGGTCATCCTGGCCGTCGTCGCGCGCGTCGTCCGGGTGCGTCGCGTGAGTTCACCGTGGGCGAGGGAGAGCAGGTCAGAGAGGCCCAGGCCGAGGGCGTGGGCGGCGGCCGCGAGGACCTCCGACGAGGCCTCCTTGCGGCCCCGCTCCAGCTCCGAGAGGTACGGCATCGAGATCCGTGCCGCCTCGGCCACGTCCTTCAACGTGCGCTCCTGCGCCAGCCGTTCGCGCCGCAGCACGTCACCGACGAGGTCCCGCCAGAGGGGTTCCTTGGCGGGGGCCGGTTCCGGGGACTCCCGGACGGGACGCGCCTGCGGGGCGAGCGCCGGGCGCTGTTGCCGCGGTGCGGCGGCCGGGACATCGGTGGGGACCGGTGTGGCCGCCGGGCGCAGGGGAATGACGCGAGCGTTCGACGTTTGGTTCGTCACCCCTTCAGACTAGGAGCCGAGCGCCCCACGGGAAGGGATCGACGTTCCGCCCTCAGTGGAATCCCGCAGTGGAATCGCGATCCGACCGGGGAAGGGTTACGGCCATGCTGCGCGACACGTTCAACGAGGCGGCCGAGCTGTACGACAGGGCCCGCCCCCGCTATCCCCGTGCCCTGGTGGACGAGTTGGCCGGGCAGGCGGGGCTGGGCCCCGGCAGCCGCGTCCTGGAGATCGGTCCCGGCACCGGGCAGCTCACCGTCCCCCTGGCGGAGTCGGGCTGCGACCTCACGGCCGTCGAGCTGGGCCCGGCGATGGCGACGGTCGCCCGGCGCAATCTGCGCCCGTTCCCGCACGCCCACGTGGAGGTCGCCGACTTCGAGCTGTGGCCCCTCCCCGCCGAGCCGTTCGACCTCGTGGTGTGCGCCACCGCGTTCCACTGGCTCGATCCGGCCATGCGGGTCACCAAGGTGGGCCAGGCCCTCCGCCCGGGCGGCACCTTCGCGCGGGTCACCACCGAACACGTCAAGGGCGGCACCCTCGACTTCTTCGCCCGTGTCCAGGGGTGCTACGAGCGCTGGGACCCGGCCACGCCACCGGGCCTGCGGCTGCAGGACGAGTCGGAAATCGCCACGGACACAGACGAGTTGGCCCACTGGGACGACCTCCGCTCCTTCCGGTGGACGCGGGAGATCACGTACTCGACGCAGGAGTACATCGATGTGCTCCTGACGTACTCCGGCCACCGAGCGCTCGAAGCTGCCCGCCGGGAGGGGCTGTTGGGCTGCATCCGCGAACTGATCGACACACGGCACGGCGGCCGGATCACCAAGTGCTATCTGCACGAGCTCATCATGGCGAGGCGGCCTTCGCAGACCGGCGCCCCCTGAACCGTGGCGGCGTGTTCCGCGCTCATGTGTCAGCTCTTGCGGTTGCCCTTGTGTGACAGCAACTGCTCCCGCAACACGGTCAGTTGATGTGAGGCGTCCACCGCCCGGGTCTCGTCCAGGGTCGTGAGGGCGAGGAGCAGCACGTCCGCCACAACAAGCGCGGTCAGCGCCTCCGAGGTGATGCCGGTCGGGGTGTGCGGTGCCGTGAGGACGGCGTCGACACGGTCTCCGAACTCCTCCCCGAGTTCGTCGGTGACGAGGAGGGTCCGCGCGCCGACCGCCCGCGCGCGCTCGATGAGGACGGTCAGCTCGGTCAGCGCCCGCCCGGGCTGGAAGATGACCACGGCGTCGTTCTGGCGCAGCGCGAGGAGATGGTCGGCGAGCGCGAACCCGGTCGCGTCGATGAAGCGGGAACGGCGGCCGAGGCGGCCCAGCGCGAGCGCCAGGTGCCGGGCGGCCGGTTCGGAGGCGGCGATCCCGAAGCAGTGGATCTCCCCGGCGTCGGCGAGTGCCGTCACCGCGGCGCGCAGGGTGTCCGGGTCGGTCAGCCGCCGGGTCTGCTCGATGCGCTCCTGGGCCTCGTCGATCACATCGCTCCAGATGCCATCCAGGTCCCGGCCGACATGGGCGATGCGCTGCTTCAGGCGCACCTCGGGCGCCACCGCCGCGGTGAACCCGGAGGCCAGTTCGCGCTTGAGAGCGGGCAGGCCGGCGTACCCGAGACGCTGGAGTGCCCGGACGACGGTGGCGTTGCTGGTCCCGCTGGCCGAGCCCAGTTCCTGGGCCCCGGAGAAGAGGAGCTGCTCGACGGGCGCGGTCGCCAGGTACTGGGCGACCGCACGCTCGGACGCGGAGAGGTTCTCCCAGTTGTCACGGACGGCCGCGCGGAGCCGGGCCAGGCCCTCGCCGAGATCTCCAGGATCTGAAATTTTCATTACAGGCATTGACTTCCTTGTGACGGCCGTTACCCTCCTGGGCAACGCATTCCAAGAGGAGAGCATCTCGTAACCGACGTTACAACACGTCGTGAACACACGCTGCTCTCCGTCGCGAGGAGAAGAATGACACCCCCCTCAGCTCTGGCATCCCCCTCATCCCGTTCTCTGCCCCTCATCGAGATCTCCGGCACCCCTCTCGAGCGCGGACGGCAGTACGGCGAGGCGGTGCGGCCCCAGCTGCACGCCGCTCTCGCCTACTACGAGGAAGCCTTCGGTCACGCCGCCGGACTGACCTGGTCCCAGGTCACAGCGCGCGCCGCCCGCTGGCAGGAGCCGGTGGAGTCGTACGCCCCGCACCTGCTGGAGGAGATGCGCGGCATCGCCGACGGGGCGGGGGTGAGGCTTCTCGACGTGCTCGCGCTCAACGCCCGGGGCGAGGTCATCTACGACCAGTCGTTCGCCGACCTGTCCGAGTCGGACGAGACGGTCGAGGAGGAGCGGGTCGAGGGCTGCACCTCGTTCGCCGTGTACGGCGCCGCGAGCGGCGACGGGCATGTGTGGGCCGGGCAGAACTGGGACTGGCGGGCGGGCGCGGCCGACACCGTGGTCATGCTGCGGATCGTGCAGCCGCCCGCCCCCACCCTGATCATGCAGGTGGAGGCCGGACAGGTCGGCCGCCAGGGCGCCAACTCGGCGGGCATCGCGCTCAACGCCAACGGCTTGGGCGGGCGCTTCGACAACACCGTCGGCCTCCCGCAGACCGTCGTCCGCCGCAGCACTCTCGACCAGTCCACCATCACGGACGCGCTGGACGTGCTGTGCAGAACCCGCGCGCACATCGCCTCCAACGCACTTCTGACCTGCCGCGAAGGCTTCGCCGTCGACCTGGAGACCACCCCCGCCGGGCACGGTTGGCTGCACGCCGACGACGGCCTCCTGGTGCACGGAAACCACTACCAGGCGGGTGTCCCCGCGGCCATCGCCGCCGACTACCGCCCCCTGTCCTCGGACTCTCTGGTGCGCGTGCCCCGCGCCGAGCAGGGGCTGAAGGCGCTGCGCGGGTCCACCGGACCCGACGAGTCCCGGAAGCTGATCAAGCAGGCCATGTCCGACCACCTCGGCCGACCCGAATCGCTGTGCACCCACGTCGACCCCCGCCGGCCGGCCGTGGAGCACTGGACCACGCTCGTCTCCTCCTGTGTGGACCTGACCACCGGCGACTACCACGTGACCGCGGGCACGCCCTGCGACCACGACTACCAGCACATGCCCTGGAACCTCTACGACGGCCCCCACGGCGACACACCCACCGACTGTCCCAGCTGAAAGCACAGGAGTTCATCCGATGGCGACGACGATGACGACGAACAAACGGAGAGCGGTGACCGCCGGGCTGGTCGCCGCGGGCCTGCTCACCGCCGTGGGCTGCAGCGGAGCCGACACCGCCACCACCGGGGGCAAGCCGGCCGACGCCGCCAAGCTGAAGCTCACCCCCACCACGCCCGCCGCCCAGGGCGCCGTACAGAAGGTGAACTGGCTGCTGGAGGACGAACCGGACTCCCTGGACCTCGACACCCAGGGTTCCAGCGCCGGCCGCGTCGTCCTGACCAACGTCTGCGAGCGGCTCTACCAGCTCCAGCCCGACATGACCGTCAAGCCCTTCCTGGCTCAGAAGGCCGCCACCCCCGACGACAAGACGCTCGTCCTGACCGTCCGCGACGGCGTCACCTTCCACGACGGCTCGAAGCTCACGGCCGACGACGTGCTGTGGAGCCTGAAGCGGCACGCCGACCCGGACATGGAGCAGAGCGACGAGTTCCTCAACGTCGCGTCCATGAAGAAGACGGCCGACAACGAGATCACCATCCGCTTCAAGAAGCCCGACGCCCTGGTCACCAAGGCGCTCGCGGGTGACGCCGGCATCGTCTGGAACAAGGAGTAGGTGGAGAAGGCCGGCAAGGACTTCGGCACGCCCGGTCAGAGCGACGCCTGCTCGGGCCCGTACGAGCTGACGAGCTGGAAGTCCGGCGACTCGATCACCATCCGGGCGTACGACGGCTACTGGGGCAAGAATCCGCTCACCCAGGAGGTCGACTTCCGCTGGGCGTCCGACAGCGCCCTCGTCAATGCCCTCAAGACGGGGGCCGCCGACGGAACGTTCGCCGAGTCGCCCAACACGGCCGCCGCCCTGCGCGACGCCAAGGGACTCAGCCAGTACTACGGCCCCTCGACCGCCACCCTCGACCTCATCCCCACCGAGCACGGCGGCCTGAAGGACGCGAAGATCCGGCGGGCCCTGTCGCTCGCGCTCGACCGGGCGGGCATCGCGAAGTCCGGCTACGGAGGGTTCGTCGAGCCCTGGGCCAGCCCCGTGGGCTCCGGTTCCTGGGGCTATGCGAAGGCGGAGTTCGCCGCCGCACAGAAGAAGCTGGCCGCCACCGCGCCCGCCTCGCCGAGCGCCGACGACATCGCCGAGGCCAAGCAACTGGTCAAGGAGGCGGGGGCGCCCACCGAGCCGATCGTCATCGGCACGGACGCCACCCAGGGCCGTACCGTCATCGCCAACGCCGTGCGCGCCGCGCTCCAGCGCATCGGGCTCAAGGGCACGATCAAGACCGTGCCCACCACGCAGTTCGAGGAGTTCTACAGCGACCCGCAGGCCCGCGCTGGCATCGACGTGCTGACCGCCGACTGGTACATCTCCAAGTCCGACCCGATGGGCTTCTACGACAACGGCCTGTCCGACTCGTCGAACAACTGGGTCGGCTTCAAGGACGCCACGTACGACAAGAAGGTGAACCAGGCGCTGGGCACCCTCGACGACGCCGAGCGTGCGGGCCTCGCCATCGACGTGCAGCAGCGGTTCGCCGAATCCGCCGTGTGGATCCCCGTCGCGCAGGTGCCCTCGGTTCTGATCCTCAGTGACAAGCTGACCGGTGCACCCGCCTCGCAGGCGTACCTGTACTACCCGTGGGCGGCCGACCTCGGCGCCAAGAAGGGCTGATCGGATGCCCGTACGCATAGTGCGGCGTCTGGCCGGATTCCTGGCCACGCTCTTCGCCGCCTCGTTCGTCATCTTCGCCGCCGTGTACGCGGCGCCGGGCGATCCCGCCGTCTTCCTGGCCGGCGGCCGCGACAAGCTCACCCCCGAGCGGCTCGCGGCCGTCCGCGCCCAGTACCACCTCGACGAGCCCCTGGTCGTCCAGTACGGCCGCTGGTTGTGGGGCTGCCTCCACCTCGACCTCGGCCGCTCCTTCAAGTACAGCGACCAAGTGGCCGACCTGGTCGCGACCCGCCTGCCGACGACCCTGGCGCTGGTCGCCTACGCGACCCTGCTGTTCGTCGTGCTGGGCGTGGGCGCGGGGATCCTCGCGGCGGTGAAGCAGTCGAGCTGGGTGGACTCGGCGGTCGTGGGCGGGACGACACTCGCCGCGTCCGTGCCGTCGTTCGTCGCCGCCATCGCGCTCGTCTCGCTCTTCGGGGTGCGGCTCGGCTGGTTCCCGGTGACGGGCAGCGGCAGCGGGTTCACCGGCACGCTGCACCATCTGACACTGCCCGCCCTGTCGTTGGCGCTCGGCGCGCTCGCCCTGATCAGCCGGGTCACCCGACAGGCCATGGCGGACGCCGCCGCCTCCGACCACGTCGAGGCGGCCCGCGCCTCCGGCATCCCCGAACGGGACATCATCCGCAGGCATGTGCTGCGCAACGCGCTCGGCCCGATCATCACCATGTGCGGCCTGG
Organism: Streptomyces spongiae; assembly: GCF_009377185.1. Taxonomy (GTDB): domain Bacteria; phylum Actinomycetota; class Actinomycetes; order Streptomycetales; family Streptomycetaceae; genus Streptomyces; species Streptomyces spongiae. Next base: position 11,466 of record NZ_VJZC01000012.1, on the reverse strand, counting down.
TCATGGCGGGGATGCTCGTCGGGACGGTGGTCGTGGAGACCGCGTTCGGCATGAGCGGCATCGGCTCACTGCTCGTCGGCGCGATCAACACGCACGACTTCCCCGTGGCCCAGGCCGTCCTGCTGCTGATGGTCACCGGCTACATCGTCGTCACCACCGTCGTGGACCTGGTCCACCCGCTCCTCGACCCGCGCGTCCGCGAGGAGGCCCGTACCGCATGACCGCGCTCACCCTCACACCCGTCCGTGTCCGGGCCCGTCGTCCCCTGGGTGTCACGATCGCCGCCGGACTCCTGGCCCTGGTGGTTCTGGCCGCGGCCCTGGCACCCCTGCTCGCGCCGTACGCACCCGACACGATCGACCTGTCCGCGTCGCTCGCCGGCACCAGCGGCGACCATCTCCTGGGTACCGACGCGTCCGGCCAGGACCTGCTCTCACGCGTCCTGTACGGCGCCCGCACCAGCCTGATCGCACCACTGCTGCTGCTCGCGGTGGCGGCGCTGCTCGGGGTCACCCTCGGCGTGCTCGCAGCGTGGCGCGGCGGCTGGGTCGACGCGTTCGTCTCCCGGCTCACGGACGTCATGTACGCCTTTCCCGGGCTGCTGTTCACCGTCCTGATCATCGCCGTGTTCGGCACCGGCATGACCACGTCGGTGCTGGCCCTGGGCCTCGCGTACACGCCGACCGTCGCCAAGTACACGCGCTCGCTCGCCCTCTCCGAGGCCCGCAAGCCGTACGTCGACGCCTACCGGGTGCAGGGCATGGGCGGCGCCCGCATCTGCGCGTTCCATCTGGTGCCGAACCTCGGCCGGGCGGTGACCGGCTATCTGGTGGTGCTCTTCGGTGAGGCGCTGATGTCGCTGGCCACCCTCTCCTACCTGGGTTTCGGCGCCCAACCGCCGAGTTCCGACTGGGGGTTGATGGTGCAGGAGGGGCAGGCCGCCGTCGTTCAGGGCGCGCTGCTGCCCGCCCTCGTCCCGGGCACGGCGATCGCCGCGGTCGTCGTGTCCTTCAACGTGGTCGGCGTCTGGGCGGCCGACCGGCTCGGAAGGCAGGGCTGAATGCTCCTCACCATCGACCACCTGACCGTCGGGATCCCGGGGGCCGCCCGGCCGCTCCTCGACGACGTCTCCCTGCGCATCGCCCCGGGCGAGGTCGTGGGTCTGGTCGGCGAGTCCGGTTCCGGCAAGTCCACGACGGCGAAGGCCGCGCTCGGGCTGCTGCCGGGCGGGGCTCAGGCCTCCGGCACGGTACGGGTGGGTGACGCGGACGTCCTCTCCCTCACCGGCGAGGAGTTGCGCCGCCACCGCGCCCGCACGGTCGCCATGATCCACCAGGACCCGCGGGCCGCCCTCAACCCCGTACGCCGCATCGGTGACTTCCTCCTCGAACGGGGAGCGGACCGGAAGGAGGCCGCCGAACTCCTCGGCGCCGTCGGGCTGTCCGACCCGGAGCGGCGGCTGCGGCAGCGCCCGCACGAGCTCTCCGGCGGCATGCTCCAGCGTGTCGTCATCGCCGGAGCACTCGCCGCCCGGCCCCGGCTGCTCCTCGCCGACGAGGCGACCAGCGCGCTCGACGTCACCACCCAGGCCGAGATCCTCGCCCTGCTGCGCACCCTGCGCGCGGAGCACAAAGCCGGGCTCCTGTTCATCACCCACGACCTGCACCTCGCGGCCGCGTACTGCGACCGGGTGTACGTCATGTACGCGGGCCGGGTCGTCGAGGAGCGCACCGCCGGGGCCCTCTTCGCCGATCCCGTCCACCCGTACACCCGCGGCCTGCTCTCCTGTTCGCCGTCCCTGGACGACGCTCCGCGCAGCCTCCGGCCCATCCCGGGCCGCCCACCGTCCCTGAGCGACGCCTTCCCGGGCTGCCCGTTCGCATCCCGCTGCCCCGACGCACAGCCCGACTGCGAGACCTGGCACCCGGAGGCGGTGGCGCTGCCGGACGGCGGGACGGCCGCCTGCCTCCGTGTGCCGGCCGCCGTGTCCGCCACGGGCGAGAGGACCACGACATGACCGACTACGGCGACGACCTGCTCGTCGTGGACAAGCTCCGCAAGACCTATCCCCTGCCGGGGCGGGGCCGACTCACCGCGGCCGCGGACGTGTCCTTCACCGTGGCCCGCGGCGGCTCCCTCGGCATCGTCGGGGAGTCCGGCTCCGGCAAGACGACCGTGGCCCGGATGCTCGTCGGCCTGGTACGTCCCGACGCGGGCACGGTCGCGGTGGACGGCCGCCCTCGCGAGCCGCGCACCCCTCGGCGCAGGGAGGCCCGGCTGGCCCGCGCCCGGGAGATGCAGATGGTCTTCCAGGACCCGTACGTCTCCCTCGACTCGCGGCTGACGGCGGGTCAGTGCCTGCGCACCGCGCTGCGGCTGCACGGCCGGGACGAGAACCTGGCCGCCGAGTTGCTCGACCGGGTCGGGCTCGGCGCGCGGGAGGCCGAGGCGCTGCCCCGGCAGCTGTCGGGAGGCCAGCGGCAGCGGCTCGCCATCGCCCGGGCTCTCGCGGTCGACCCGCGCGTGCTCGTCCTCGACGAGGCGGTGGCCGCGCTGGACGTGTCCATCCAGGCCCAGATCCTCCAGCTCCTCGACGGGATCCGCCGCGACACCGGCGTCGCCCTCGTCTTCGTCAGCCATGACCTCGCCGTGGTCCAGCACATCACCGACGAGGTGCTGGTCATGCGGCGCGGACAGGTCGTCGAACAGGGGCCGACACGGCAGGTGCTCAGCGAACCGGCCGACCCGTACACGCGGTTGCTGCTCGCCGCCGTACCGAGGGAGGGCTGGGACCCGGACGACGCGGTCGCGGCGCGGGCGGCACTCGCCGGGTAGGAACCGTCCCCCGCTCGCTTGGCACGCCCGTACAACTTTTGCGCACCATGCGGTGTCAAACAGGGCGCCGGAAAAGGAACGGGCCCTTTCCGGACACCCCCGCGCTGCCCGGCCGTTTTTACTGTCAGGAGCCGCACATGCGCAAGAACCGTTCGGCTGCCCTCGCGGCGGCAACATTCCTTCTCGTCTCCGGCGCGGCGATCGCCGCCGCTCCCTCCGCGTACGCCGGTGCGCCCGGAAGTACGCACGCGAGCGACCGCAACAGCGACTTCAACGGCGACGGTTACGAGGACGTGCTGGTGGGCGCGCCCGGTGCGACCGTCAGCGGCAAGAAGGGCGCCGGTCTCGTCACCGTGCAGTACGGCTCGTCGAGAGGCATCGGCACATCCAACGTGGCGCGGTTCAGCCAGTCCACGGCCGGGGTCGCCGGTGCCGCCGAGGCGGGTGACGGCTTCGGGAAGGCCGTCGCGACCGGTGACCTCGACGGGGACGGCTATGACGACGCTGTCGTCGGCATTCCCGGCGAGGACCTCGGCACCGTCAAGGACGCGGGCGGTGTCGCCATCCTGTGGGGGTCGAGGTCCGGGCTCACCGGTGCCGCCAGCGACTGGCTGCAGACCGAGGAGCCCACGGCGGGCGAGCAGTTCGGCGTCGGCCTGGCCGCCGCCCACTTCACGGACGAGACGCCGGGTGACCAACTGGCCGTCCTCGACCGGTACGACCCGGAGCTGTTCGCGTACGTCTCCGGTACGCAGAGGGCACTGAAAGAGCGTTCCACACAACGACTGTCCGCGCAGGCCGAGCCCCAGGGCATCCAGCCCAAGTCGCTGACCACGGGCGACTACGACAACAACGGCTACGCCGACCTCGTGGTGTCCGGGGTGACGGTCGGCGACCAGCCGGGCAACGGCTGGTCCGTCCTGCTGTCGGGCCACGCGGACGGGCTCTCGTACACGCGCGAGTTCGAGGGCGGCCCGGTCTCCGCGTCCGGTGACATCAACAAGGACGGGTTCGACGACCTGGTGACGGGTGAGCCGCACGGTCCGAACGACGTCTACGGCGAGGTGTGGGCAGGAGGCGTGCTCGGCGTGCGCCTCGGCGGCCCCGACAGCATCACCGAGGACGCCGACTGGTGGACCCAGGCCTCCCCCGGCGTGCCCGGGAACCCCGAGGTCGGCGACGGCTGGGGCACGGACCTGTCGGTCGCGGACACCAACGGTGACGGGTACGCGGACGTGGCGATCGGCGCGGCGGGCGAGGACATCGGGACGGTCGCCGACGCGGGCGCCGTGTGGGTGCTGCGGGGATCCGCGGGCGGCCTCACGGGCACCGGTGCGAAGTCGTGGGACCAGAACTCGGCGAACGTGCCGGGTGTGCCCGAGAAGGGCGACAAGTGGGGTGCCCAGGTCCGCCTCACCGACCCCAACCGTGACGGCCGTTTCGGTCTGCTCGCCTCCGCCCCCGGCGAGAACACCGGCGACGGCTTCATCTGGGTGCTGTCGGCGGGCTCCGGCGGTGTCACGGCCTCCGGGTCGTGGACGTACAGCGCCGGGTCGCTGGGCGCTCCGTCCCTGGACGCCGCGTTCGGTGCGGCGATCGACGAGTAGCCTCACAGCCCCGGAGACGGTGCGGTCACCGTGTCCGGGGTGTCCAGGTCGCCGGAGGCCGACGTCGTGCCGGGTGAGTCCGCCGTGGGTGGCGACTGCGTCGTGGGTGTGGAGGGCGAGGACTTCGAAGCCGAAGGGGACGACGGCGACGGCTTGGGAGACGACGAGGACGGCTTGGGAGACGAGGAGGACGGTGACGGAGGCGAGGAGGACGGCGAAGGGGACTTACTCGTCGGTGAGCCGGTCGACGCCGACGGCGACGCCGTGTTCTTGGGCGGGTTCGTTTTCTTGTCCTTGCCTCCGGTGTCGCCCCTGAGCCGCTCGAACCACTCGTCGCTGTCGAGGTTGATGACGACGAACATGTTCATGATCGTCGCGGCCTCCTGTACGACCACGACCTTCTGCGGCTGGTACCCCGGCCACGGGTCGCCCGTCACCTTGAGCGTGGACTTCTGGGCGACCGGCGGGGTGAGCGGGTTGCCGCACGCGCAGCGCACCCGCGGCACTCCGCGGTCGTCGACGAGCACGGCCGTGCCGGTCTGGAGGACCGCCTGATAGGGCGCGGCCTCGCCGCCCCGGAAGCCGTGGTTGGTGACACGGGTGTCGTAACGCAACTGGAGAGGGGTGAGCGAACGCAGGTAGTCAGCAACCCCGGAAGGCTGGACGTCCTCGGCGGAGGCGAACGCCCGGTTCTTGTCGGGGGCCGACCCGAGAAACCCGATCTGCTTCTCCGTGTCGCAACTGGCCTTGTCACGGGTGCCGCCGTACAGGCCGGGCGCGTCGCCGCGCGCGGAGCGTACGACGTTGGTGTCCTGTGTCGGTGTGGCCGACGACGTCTCGGGAGGCACGGAGCTGTCGGTGGCCGACGACGGGGTGAACGGGTCGGGACCGGTCTCGGCGGCCGGCTGGAGGAACACCTCGCCGTCGGCCGCGGTTCCACCGTCGGAGTCGGATCCGCCGCCGGAGCGGCTGAAGACGACGGCCATCACCACGGCCGCGACGACCACCGCGGTGACGGCGGCGACGCGGGGCGCGGACCGCCACCAGGGCCGCTCGGGGCCCCCGCCCTCCGGACCGGACGAACCCCCGGGACCGGACGGACCACCCGAGCCTCCCCCGCCGGGACCACCGGCGTCACCACCCGACGGCCCCTGCGGGGAGCCCCCGGCCGGCTGGGTCCCGCCCGGCTCGGGCCGACCCGACAGCGGGCCCGACGGTGGTCCTGTGGGGCTGCCGGACGAGGGCTCTTCGACGCTCACGGGCTCTTCTTCCCGCCGTAGGGATCGCTCGGCACTCTCAGGTGTTTTGTGCCGTTACTTCGACAACGGGCCTATTGTGTGCCCCGGTCCCGCACGGCTCGCAAGCGGACGCGACCCGGCTTCCTGGTGTCACTCGCCCTTCAACACGGTCGGACTGCCCCGGCGGGCGAACCACCCCGGCCCTGCCTAGCGTGGGCACCGTGCGTCTCCGGGCCGTGCGCTCACCGACCCCCTCCGACCAGGCGTCGTCACGCGGCCGCGGGGCGGCCCGGCACGGCTGGGCGCAGGCCGTGGTGACGGTCCTCGCCGGGCTGGTCGCGATGACGGTGGTCGCCGCGCTCGGACTGTGGGCGGCCGGCGCCACGGACCTCCCGGACAACGCCTACCCCCGGGTGGTCGCGGCCACCGTGGCGGCGGCGGTCGGCGGCACGATCGAACTCTCGGGCAGTGCCGGCGCATTCGCCGCGACCGAGGGCGGGCTGACCGTGATCCCGCTGTCGGTGACACTCGCGGGAACCCTGGTGATCGCCACGGCTTTCCTGCGGCCGCTCCGGCACCGGGCGGTGGCGGGGGCACCCGAACTCGCCGGCTGGGCGGCACGCGTCGCCGCGCTGTGGCTGGTCGCCCTGATCGTCCTGTCCCTCGTGGCCCGCGAGACGTTCCCGATCTCGCTCGGCGACGACGTGGACGAGGACCTGGGCGACCTGTTCGGTGACTCCGGCGCCGAGGTGGGCTTCACGTCCGACGTGCCGCAGACGGTGCTTTTCGGGTTGCTGTGGCTCGCGGGCGTGTTCGTGCTGGCGTTGCTGGTCTCGCGCGGGGCGCCGCTGCCTGCCCGGCTGCTGCGCTTCCAGGAGTCGGTACGTCCGGCCGCCCACGCGATGGTGGTGCTGCTGCTCGCATGCGTCGCCGTGGGGCTCGTGATCGCGGTGGTGGTGGCGGCCACGCGGGGGCACGCCAGGACGACGTTCGCTGTGATCATGCTCGGGCTGCCGAACCTGGTGTGGCTCGCGTTCACGATCGGTCTCGGCGCCTCCTGGAAAGGCCATGTGGAGGGCCCGTTCGCGCTGCCCATGCCGCACGTGCTGGACCAGGTGCTGCGGACGCCGCAGGACACCACGCTGAACCTGCTGACGCTCGCCGAGTACGACGGCAACGTGTGGTGGCTGCTGGTCGTGGACGCGGTGCTGCTGTCGGCGGCGGCGTTCGTGATGGCCGTCCGCTCCCCGGCGCGTGTCCGGTGGTGGCAGCACTCCGTGCACATGGCGGTCGCGCTCGTGCTGACCGTGCTCATGATCTGTCTGGTCGGGCGGATCGGCGCCCGCTACGGGCTGTCGGTGCTCGGAATCGGCGACCTGGGCGGCAGCCTGTCCGGCGAGCTGTACCTGCGGCCCGAGCTGTGGAGCGCCCTCGGCTTCGCCGCGCTGTGGGGGCTGGTGACGGGATCCCTCGGCGGCCTGCTGGCGAAGCGCGTCCGGCGACGGGGCGAGGTGGACTGGGCCTAGGGCAGAAGGACCCTAGGTGTGTTGATCACGAGCGAAGACCGGGCGGGCCCACAACGGCGGTTCGGGGACGTCGGGCTGACGCGGTGTGGGCAGGGCGGCGGCCCGCAGTGCGGCGACGAAGGCGCGGCAGGAGTCGTACCGGTCGTCGGGGCTCTTCGCAAGGGCCTTCGCGAGGACACCGCCCACGGCGGGCGTCAGGTCGGGCCGCTGCCCGGTGAGAGGCGGTGGCTCCTCGTTCTGGTGGGCCCACAGCACCGCGATGTCGTCGTCGCGCTCGAAGGGAGACCTGCCCATGAGGGTCTCGTGGACGACGCAGGCGAGGCTGTAGACGTCACAGCGGCCGTCGACCGGCTTTCCGGAGATCTGCTCGGGCGCCATGTAGTCGATGGTGCCGACGAACTGGCCGACCGTCGTGAACCCGGTCAGCGACAGCGACCGCTTCGTCAGTCCGAAGTCGGTGAGGTAGACGTGCTCGGGGTGGTCGCTGTCGATGCCCGGCGCGATCAGGATGTTGCCGGGTTTGACGTCCCGATGCACCAGCCCGTGGTCGTGCGCGGCGTCCAGCGCCGAGGCCACCTGTGCGGCGATCCGGGTGGCGTCCTCGATGGGCAACGGTCCCTCCCGGTCGAGTTGCCGGCGCAGGTCCCGCCCGTCGACGAACATCATCGCGATGTAGAGGACGCCGTCCGCCTCACCCGCCTCGAAGACCGGCACGATGTGCGGATGGTCGATCGCCGCGGCCACACGGGACTCGTGGGTGAAGCGACGGCGGAAGGTGTCGTTGCGTGCGAGTTCCGGAGCGAGCAGCTTCAGCGCGACACGGCGGTCCAGCCTCAGGTCCCAGGCCTTGTAGACCACGGCCATACCGCCGTGGCCGATCTCGCTCTCGACGCGGTAGCCGGCGATCTGCCGCCCGACGAGGTCCGACGGGCGTCCCGCGTACGGCGGGGGCGTCATCCGGCGTCACCCGGCCGGACGATACGCGTCGGTTCGCGGTCCCGCCCCCCTCCGGACTCGCGCTCCGGCTCCCCGGCCAGGCGCGTCGGTTCGTGGTCCCGCCCCCCTTCAGATCCGGGTTCCGATACGGGCCGGGCCTCCGTTTCCCGTACCACGGGGGCGGGCTCGTCGGCCGCCGCCGGGGCCCGCGGGGTGGCGTACGTGCTCAGCTGCGCCCCGTCGCAGTACAGCCACTGGTCGTGGTCGGTGTCGTACAGCCACAGCGACTCGCCGTCGACGACGAGACCGATCCGCAGCCCCAGGGTGCCGTCCCGGAACGACTGGCCGTCGAGGTTCCCGTCCGCAAGGTCCTCGATGATGCTCCGGTAGCGCCCCAGGGTCTCCTCGGCGCGGGCCAGCAGCGGCCGGGGATCCCGCGCACGGGAGGGGTCCGCCCCGGCGGCCGGTGGGTCCCGTGGTACGGCGACGAGGAGGCGGCCGTCCACCCAGGCCGACCAGCCGTTGGCGCACACCACGTGGCCCCAGTCACCGTGCCGCTCGACGAGTTGGACCGGCAGGAGGGCGTCGAGCGGCACGGTGGGTCGGGACGGGTCGGGTGTCTCCCAGGCGGGCAGGCCGTCCTGGGGGACGACGTGTGTGGGGTGGAAGCCGGGGGCGGTCATCGGGCTACTTCCGCATGACGGCGGGTTCGTGGCGCCGCAGCAGGCGGGCGACCGCCCATCCGCAGACGACCGACAGGACGACCAGCATCCCCACGTCGAGCAGCCACACGCCGGACGAGTGCCCGAACAGGGGGTCGGTTCTGTCGGTCATGATGCGGCCGAGGTCGATGGTGCCCGCCATCGCGGCGAACGCCCACCTCGACGGCACGAGCCAGGTCAGCTGTTCGAGCCCGGGCACCCCTTCCACGTCCAGCAGCGCGCCGCAGAACACGACCTGGACGATGGCGAGGAGCACCAGCAGCGGCATGGTGACCTCTTCCTTGCGGACGAGCGCGGAGATGAGCAGGCCGAGCATCATCGCCGTGAACGCGAGCAGCGCCACGGCCACCGTGATCTCCACCAGGGGCGGCATGAGCACGCCTTCGCCGTCGGGTGCGTTGAGGTCGACGCCGAGCAGCGCGACCAGGGTGAGCACGACGGCCTGGAGGATCGTGACGGTGCCGAGAACGACGATCTTGGACATCAGGTACGCGGATCTGGACAGGCCGACGGCCCGCTCCCGCTGGTAGATCACCCGTTCCTTGACGAGTTCGCGCACGGCGTTGGCCGCTCCGGTCAGGACGCCGCCGACGCACAGGATGAGCAGGGTGTTCAGCGCGGTCTCCCGGTCGAGCTCGCTGCCGGCCAGGGCCCGCGCCAGGCCGCCCATGACGAACGGCAGCGCGATCATGATGGCCAGGAAGACGCGGTCGGCGCTGAGCGCGGCCGCGTACCGGCGCACGAGTGTGCCGAGCTGGGCGCCCCAGCTCTGCGGCTTGGGAGGTCTGGGCGGTGGTTCCGCGGCGACGGGTGCGGCCCCGGGCAGGTAGGGCCGGTCCATCGACGCCTCGACATAGTGACCGTGGAACGGCGAGTCGCGGTACTCCCCCGCCCAGTCGCGGTAGCCGTCCCGGTCGAATGCCTCGAACGCCTCCGGCCACTGCTCGAAGCCGAAGAAGGCGAGCGCGTCGTCCGGCGGCCCGTAGTAGGCGGTCTTCCCCCCGGGCGCGAGGACGAGGAGCCGGTCGCAGACGTCGAGGCTGAGGACGCTGTGTGTGACCACCACGACCGTACGGCCGTCGTCGGCGAGGCCGCGCAGCATGTGCATCACCGAGCGGTCCATGCCCGGGTCGAGGCCCGAGGTCGGCTCGTCGAGGAAGAGCAGCGAGGGCTTGGTGAGCAGTTCCAGAGCCACGCTGACGCGCTTGCGCTGACCGCCGGAGAGGCTGTGGATGGGCTGCCGGGCGCGCTGCCCCAGGCCCAGTCCGCGGATCACCTCGTCGACCCGTGCCCGGCGCTCGGCCTTGGCCGTGTCCTGGGGGAAGCGCAGTTCGGCCGCGTACGTGAGGGCCCGGCGCACGGTCAGCTGGGTGTGCAGGATGTCGTCCTGCGGGACCAGTCCGATGCGCTGGCGCAGCTCGGCGTAGTCGTGGTAGAGGTCGCGTCCGTCGTACAGGACCGTGCCCGTGTCGGCGGGGCGCTGTCCGGTGAGGGCGTTCAGCAGCGTCGACTTGCCGGCGCCGCTGGGGCCGACCACGGCGAGGAGACATTTCTCGCCGACGGGAAACGTGACCTTGTCGAGCAGCGTCTTGCGGCCCCGGTCGACGGCCACCACGAGTTCCTGGACGTCGAGCGAGATCTCGCCGGTGTCGACGTACTCCTGCAGCTGGTCGCCGACGAGACAGAACGCGGAGTGACCGATGCCGACGATGTCACCCTGCGTGATCCTGGCCCTGTCGACGGGCAGGCCGTTGAGGTACGTGCCGTTGTGGCTGCCGAGGTCGACGATCTCGTACGTGCCGTCCGGGCGGGCCCGCAGCTCGGCGTGGTGTCGGGAGACGACGAGGTCGTCGATGACCAGGTCGTTGTCGGAGCCGCGGCCGACGCGGACGGTCCGCTCGGGAAGCGGGCGCACGCTGGTGGGCTGCCGGAAGGTGCCGGTGGAGGCCGGAGAGAAGACGCCGGAGGGCCGCTCCGGGACGGGGCCGGTCAGGACGGCACGAGGACCGTCGGAGGGGCTGCCGAAGTGGATGACGCTGCCCGGGCCGACCACCCACTCATGGACGCGATGGCCGTCCGCGTACGTGCCGTTGGTGCTGTTGTCGTCCTCGATCGTCCAATGGTCAACCGCGGGTCGGAGCACCGCGTGGTGCCACGAGACCCGGTCGTCGTCCAGGACGATGTCGCTCAACGGGTCGCGTCCGACGTGGTACTCACGGCCCGGGCTCATCACCGTGGAGCCCGTGTCGGTTTGGATGACGAGTTCGGGCGCAGTCGGCGCGACCTGCCGTTCTGTCATGCCTGAATTCTATCGATTCGCCCGACTGTGCGCCTGAGCGGAGTCGGGAGTCCGCAGGGCGCTCAGGCAGCGGGGGTTGCGATCACGCGGCCGGTGCGCTGCATGCGGAGCGCGTCGATGGACTCCGCGAGCAGCTCGTACTCGGTGGTGTCGTCGCTGGTGGCGATGCGGACCATGTTCCCGGCGGCCAACTCCTCGGCCACCAGCTCCTGTTCGGCCGGGCTGCCACTCCAGGCGCGCAGGACGCTGGGCACGTCCGGGACGGTGTCGGCGACCGGCACGAGGGAGTTCGGGGGGTAGGCG
>NZ_VJZC01000120.1 GCF_009377185.1 Streptomyces spongiae | reverse complement strand
CCATCGAGGTCCCCGCGCCCCCGCCCGCACCATGCAGATGCACACTCACGGCCGCCATCCCCGTGTAGTGCATCCCGGACACGGCGACCCCCATGACCAGACTGGCCCCCAGGCTCGTCAGAAAGCCCCGGATCGAGACGGCCGCCCACAGCGCGGCGGTCGCGGCCACGATCGCAATCCCGATCGAGAGGGCGACGGCGAACATCTCGTACCTGATCGAGCCGTTCAGCTGCATGGCCGCCATACCCAGGTAGTGCATGGCGGCGATCCCGAGCCCCGTGACGATTCCCGCGGTGAACAGCGTCGGGGCCGTGACCCCGCGGTACCCGACCGCGAACACCCCGATCCCGACCACCACGACCGCGACGGCGAGGCTCAGCACCGTCAGCGCCACGTCGTAGCGGATCCGGGTCTCCTCAACCCTGAAGCCGATCATGGCGATGAAGTGCATGGTCCAGATGCCGCACCCGATCGACGTCGCCCCGAGCGCCAGCCAACCGGGCTTCCAGGACCGTTCGTTGAACACGGACCGGACCACACAGCGCAGCCCCAGGGCGCCGCCTAAGCACGCCATGATGAACGCCGCGACCGGAGTGATCGCGCCGTAGCTGAAGCCGTCAGTCGTCCCTTGCATGTGCCAAGTCCCCCCGAGTTTGTGCCAGTCGGGGGAGGGTCTCTTGTGGCATGCACGTATTGCAATCCGTTACCGCAAGTAGCCAAACAACTTTGTACTGGCGAGTACCGTATCCGGTCAGTAATGGACACGATTCAGCCGGAGTCGCCGTTTCCCTTGCGGTACCGGATGGGACGGAACTCGACGTCCCGTCAGGCCGCGTCGTTCATGAGCCGGCCCAGATGCTCCCGGCCGGCCCCCAGCAGCCCGGGCAACGGCGCGACCCCCTCGTACCACCGCTTCTCGTACTCCCAGCACAGCCAGCCGTCCCAGCCCTCCCGGGCGAGCAGGTCCACGCACTCGGTGAGCGGCAGTACCCCCGCGCCGAGCGGCAGCGGAGTGGTGTCGTCGGCCGAGGCGATGTCCTTGACCTGCACGTATCCCAGGAAGGGGGACAACGCCGCGTACGAGGCCGTCGGCTCCTCGCCGCCCAGCCAGGTGTGCATGACGTCCCAGAGCGCGCCGACCTGACGGTGACCGACCAGCCCGAGCACCCGGGTCGCGTCGGCGCCGGTCCGGTGCGAGTCGTGGGTCTCCAGCAGGATGCGCACCCCCGCGTCGGTGGCGTCCTCCGCCGCCGTACCGAGCCGCCGGGCCGCCGTCGCGTCCGCCTCCGGGGCGTCCTGGTCACCGCCTCCGGGGAAGACACGGACGTACGGGGCGCCCAGGTCACGGGCCAGTTCGAGGAGCGCGCGGAGTTCGGCGAGTACGGGCTCGTCGTCGCCCGGAGCCGCCACCCGCGCGTACCCCGCCAGACCGAGGATCTCCACGCCCGCCGCCTTGAACTCGGCGGCCACGTCGGCCCGTTCGGCGGCCCCGAGTCCGGTGTGCACCGGCTCCTCGGGGTGTGTACGCAACTCGACGCCGTGGTAACCGTGCTCGACCGCCAGTCGCAGCACGTCGGTCAGCGGGAGACCGGGGACGCCGAGGGTGGAGAAGGCCAGTTTCACCTTGTTCCTTCCAGCAGGCCCCCGGCTGATGGGCCCGGGGGAATGGATCTCGGGCTTCGGTGCGTCGCACCGCGTCATTTCAGTAGTATGGGGCAATCGTTCCGTGAGCCCTTGAAGGCACGAACCGGCCTGGCCGGGGATACGGTTGCACGTGGTGTCGACCGGATCGATGTCGCCAGGACTTTCCTGGCGTGGGGCCTTGTCACCGGTCCCGCATCGCATGGCGGGTCGGCCGTCATGCGATGGATGCGACCCGTGACCGTCCCATCGTAGGGGGCGGTCGGGAGCGCGACGAGGTGTGAAGGACTGAGCCCACAAGCTCGGTCGCTTCACGGCCGAGAAGGTGACGAAGTCCACCTCGCTCTGGAGTCACGGTGCCCTGCGGGACGGCACGGCATGCGGCGGACGACCCCCGTCATCCGGCCGTGCCGCGCAGGTCCAGTCGCCAGTCCTGGCCCACGAGGTCCACGCCGAAGGAGTGGTGGGGCTTCTCGGTGACGAGCTCGAAGCCGTGGTGCTGGTAGATCCTGCGCGCCGAGCCCAGGCAGTCGTTCGTCCAGAGCACCATCTCGCGGTAGCCGACCTCGCGCGCGAAGTCGACACAGGCTCCCACCAGCCGGTTGCCTATGCCCAGCCCCCGCGCGTCCGGCTCGACCAGCAGCAGTCGCAGCCGGGCCGCTCCCGGCGCGTCGTTCTCGTCCCGTACGCACATCACGCACCCGACCCGTCGCCCGTCCAGCTCGGCGACCCACGTCCGCTCCAGCAGCGGGTCGGGGTCCTCGGCGTAGTCCGCGACGATCTTCGCGACCAGGCCCTCGTAGTCCGCGTCGAACCCGTACTCCGCCGAATAGAGGGCGGCGTTTCGCTCGATGATCCAGCCCAGGTCGCCGGGCGCGGGCTCGCGCAGGGTCACGTCCTCGGGGCGGGGCTCCCGTCCTTCCGCCAGGACCGTCCGGATCGTGCGCATGGCCTCGGCGAGCCGGGGCCGGTCCGCCGCCGGGACCCTGGCCAGCAGCGAGCTCACCGCCTCGCTGGACCGCTCGTTCAGCAGGTCCGCCGTCTCGCGCCCGCGCACGGTCAGCGTGACCCGCCGGCGTCGCGGATCAGTCGTCGACCGCGACCGCTCGACCAGCCCGTCCTCCTCGAACCTGGCCAGCAGCCGGCTCAGGTACCCCGAGTCCAGCGACAGTTCGGCCCGCAGATCCGCCGCGTCGGTACGCGCGGCGTGCGCCAGCTCCCACAGCACGCGTGCCTCGGTGAGGGTGTACGGCGCGTAGACCTGGCGGCCGTAGTCCAGTGCGCCGATGACGTTCGTATAGAAGCGGTTGAACGAGCGGATGTCCTGCACGGTCATGATCATCGCCCCCCTGAGCTCGATGTCTGACTCAGTCAGAGATATGTGGTGGGGTGAGCGTACGGCCGAACCCCGCCGGGCGTCCAGGGACGGGGACGGGGACGGTGAAGGGGGACGGGCAGGGCCATCGCGCAGCCCCGTCCGCGCCGGATGTCACTCTCCGGGCGTCACTGCCCGGCCGTCACTGACCGAGCGTCATGTACAGGCGCGTGCCGTGCGGCCGGTAGCCGACGCGTTCGTAGACCCGGCGGGAGCCCTCGCCCGAGTACTCCAGCCAGACCGACCGCGCTCCTCGGGCGAACATGACCTCGGTCAGCGCCGCCGTGACGGAGGCCGCGACGCCCCGGCCGCGGAAGGCGGGGCGGGTGCCCACGCCGGCCAGTTCCGACGTCCCCACGGCCGGCGCGGAGCAGGAGGCCGCCCCGGCGCAGCCGCCGTCGGGAGCACGGACGAACCGGACCGCGCCGCCGCTCTCCTGGACGCGCCGCAGCCGGGCCGCACCTTCCGGGGAGGAGACGAACTCGCCGGTGAACGCCTCGGCGAGCGCGGCGTCGATCGACGCGTACTCCTCGTCCGTGCCCGGGGTCTCGACCACGGAGCCCGACGGTGTCGTCAGTGCGGCGGGAACGCAGACCAGGTATTCGTGGACCGCCTCCGTGGTGAACCCCGCCTCCCGCAGGGCCTGTTCCGCGGCGGGCGCGCCGTCCGGGGCGAACTCCAGCCGGGGCACGAGACCGCGCTCGCGGAACGCCCCGATCAGCGCCGTGACGTCCCGGCGGCTGGGACGGGCGCCCGGCAGGGGGCTCGCGTAGTTGAGGTACGGGCTGGTGGTCGAGGGGTCGAATCCCGCGACGAAACCGCCGACCTCGGCGACTTCGGGACGGCGGCGGAGGTTGGCGACGGCGAAGCTCTGGACGTCGATGTCCATGGTGATGGTGACCTCACGTGGATGGTGTGGTGGCGCGCGTGACGCGTGACAGGGCGCGTGACGGTGCGCGTGACGTGTGACGGTGCGTCGGGCACCGCTTCGTCGGGCCGCCGTGAGGAGACGCGAACGGCACTGGTGGCCGTGCTGCCGCCGGGGCAGACGGTTCGGTTCAGTGCCGACGGCGGCCGCTGGGGGACGCCGCGATCATTGGCTTCAGTCCTTCGCCGTGCGTCGTGAGTGAGGGGGTGAGTGCGTCCGTGTGCTGGACGCCGAGCGGACGATCTCACCTCCAGGAGGCGCGGGGCAACCGGATTTCACGGGCGGCGCCGCCCGGCTCCGCCGATCACCCGGGCACGACTCCACCGATCACCTCGGCCGGCAACGCCGGGTGGGACAGGAACGGGTGGTGGCCGGTCGGCAGGTCGATCACCGTGGACGCCCGGCGCGCGAACTCCCGTTGCCTCACCGGCGGTGTGGCGCGGTCCTCGGCGCAGACGACGTACGTCGAGGGGATGTCGTGCCGGGCGATGCCCCGCGGGGCCTGGGCCAGGGCCGCCTGGGACTGGGGCCCGAGCCGCCGGAAGGCCCCCTCCGTGGCCTCCTCGTCGCGGTCGTGGAGGAACGCGCCACGCAGGTCGGCCGCCGTGTTCGGTACGACCGTGCCGTCCTCGCGCGGCACGACCCACGGCGCGGGTTCCGGGCCTGCCAGCGAGGCGATGGACTCGCCGCTGTCGGGCACGACGGCGGTGACATAGAGGAGTTGGGCGACGTCGTCCCGGCCCGCCGCGGCATCGGTGATCACCATCCCGCCGTAGGAGTGCCCGCACAGCAGCGCGGGGTGTCCGGGCTCCTCGTCGAGTACGGCCCGTACCGCGTCGGCGTCCGCGTGCAGGTCGGCTCCCGGCCCGGCCCCCGCCCGTTCGCCGCAGCTGGGCAGTTCCACGCTGCGGCTGTCCAGCCCCAGGGCGGCGAGCGGCTCCACCATCCGATGCCACCACCAGTCCGCGTCCAGCGCGCACGCTCCATGGACGAACACCACCCGCATCGAATCCTCCCTCGATTTCGGCTTCCGGACGCCCGCGTGACGGCCCCGCCCTACAGCATCAGGCCTCGATCACCGCGTCGCACAGCGCGGCCAGCCCCGCGCGCATCCGCTCCTCGGGCATGCCGTTGCCGCTGAGGTGGTCGACGAGGTCGGCGCGGACGGCGGCGAGCATGGCGTGAGCCAGGAAGTCGGCGTCATCGGACAGGGGTTTGCGCGCTTCGGTGAGCAGGGCGGCGAGTTGGGTGTGCAGGACGGAGTAGGTCTCGTTGCGGTAGGGGCTGCCCACGCCCGCGTTCTCCAGGGCGAGGGTCAGCGGCCGGTGGTCCAGCTTGAAGGTCAGCAGCGCGTCCAGCAGCGCGAGGACGCGCTCGCGCGCGGGGGCGCCGGGCCCCAGCGGGGGCGGCCCCTCGGCGACGGCTGTGCGCAGCTCCTCGGTGCGCTGCTCGATGAGGGCGCGGATCAGGCCCGTGCGGTCGCCGAAGCGGCGGAAGAGGGTGCCCTTGCCGACGCCGGCCGCGGCGGCGATGTCGTCCATGCTCACGCGTTCCGGGTCGCCGCGCTCGGCGAACAGGCGGGCCGCGGCGGCGAGGACCGCCTCGCGGTTGCGGGCGGCGTCGGCTCGTTCCCTGCGCATGGCGGTGTGCTCCTTCGGTCGTGTCTGGGCGGGGCAGGTCGTTTTTGGGCAGGTCGGGTCGTGTCTGGATCATGTCGGGCCGCGTCGGTCGTGTCGGGCCGCGTTCGGTCACGTTGCTAAGCGGACTGGCGGTCCGTATATTGGCTTCCATCCTAAGCGGACTGGCGGTCCGCATTCTAGTGGGCTCATGGTGCGGCCGTGAGCCCGTGGACGACCCAGGAGAGGGGCGCGTCGCACCGTGACACCGACACCGGAAGACGTCTACCGCAAGAGCGTGGAGTACCTGCTGGCCGAGGACATACCCGGCTGGGTGGGCCTGTGGGACGAGGCCGGAGTGATGGAGTTCCCGTTCGCGCCGCCGGGCGGTCCGGAGCGCCTGGACGGCAGGGCCGCCGTGGCCGCGTACATGGCGGACTATCCGCGACTGCTCCGCCCGACCGCCATCGAGGAGGTCGTGCATCGCACGGAGGACCCTGAGGTGATCGTCGTCGAGATGCGGGCCCGGGGGCAGGTGGTGGCGACGGGGGAGCCGTACGAGATGTCCTACGTCGCCGTCCTCACGGTCCGGGACGGCCGGTTCGTCCACTACCGGGACTACTGGAACCCGCTCGCCGCGGCCCGGATTCTCGGATGGGAGCTGTGATGGGGGACCGCCTCGCGACAGAGCGGACGGACGGCGCCGTCCTGGTCACCGGAGCCACCGGCAACACCGGCTCCCGGGTCGCCCGGCGCCTGGCGGAGCTCGGCCGGACGGTACGGGCGGCGAGCCGTCGGCCTCTCGCCTCGACTGCGGGCACGGTCGCGGCCACGGTCGAAGGCGCCCGCGCCGACGCCGTACGGTTCGACTGGGGCGACCCGGCGGGTCACGCCGCCGCCCTCACCGGGGTGAGCCGTGTCTACCTCGTGCCTCCGGTGGGCAGCGTGGAGCCGGAGGCCGCGATGGTGCCGTTCCTGGAACGGGCGCTGGCGGCCGGGGTCCACCGGATGGTGCTCCTCAGTTCCTCGGCCATCCCGGAGGGGGACCGGGGCGTCGGCGCCGTGCACCGGTGGTTGCGCCGGCACGCGCCGGAGTGGGCCGTGCTGCGGCCCTCCTGGTTCATGCAGAACTTCGTCGGCGACCACACCCACGCCGACGCGATTCGCGCCACGGGCACCATCACCACCGCCACCGGCAACGGCCGCGTCGCCTTCGTGGACGCGGACGACATCGCCGAGGTGGCCGTGCGGGCCCTGGCCGACGAGCACGCGCACAACACCGATCACCTGATCACCGGCCCCGAGGCGCTGTCGTACGCGGACGTCGCCGCCGCGATCTCCACGGTCGCCGGCCGCCCCGTACGACACGTCCCCGTACCGTACGAGACGATGTGCGGCCACTTGGCCGCCTCCGGGATTCCCGACCGGTTCGCCGAACTGCTCGCCGGGCTGGACAGGGCCATCGCCGAGGGGGCGGAGGACCGGACGAGCCCCACCGTCGAGAAGGTCACCGGCCGGCCCCCGCGTCCGTTCGCCGCGTTCGCCGCCGAACACCGCGACGCCTGGCGGGTCCGGGGGTGAACCGCGGGAAGCAGCCGTCGGACGGCCTTCGCGTGGCGAGGTGTCGCGGCCTCCGCGGGGCGGGGCTTCACGGCCCTCGCAGGCGGGGTGTCACGGCCTTCGGGTGGCGGGGTGTCACGGCCGTCACTTGACGGGCGTGTCTCCGAGGGTCTCCAGCACTTGCCGGAGGCCCTCGGCGGTCTTCTCGACCAGGTCGCGGTCCACGTCGGCGAGCAACTGTGCGTAGTTCGCCAGATGGTCGGCGAAGGCGGCCCGGGTGACCTCGTGTCCGTGCTCGGTGAGGCGGATCCTGACGGTGCGCCGGTCGTCGCCTTCGCGCACCCGTTCGACCAGGCCCTTGGCCTCCATCCTGTCGATGCGGTTGGTGATCGCGCCGGAGGTCACCATGGACGCCTTCAGGAAGGCGCCGGCGGTGAGGGCGTAGGGAGGTCCGGAGCGCTGCAGCGTGGTGAGCACGTCGAACTCGCCGTGCTCCACTCCGTGCGCGGCGGCCGCGGCCTTGGCGGACTTGTCGATCACCCGGGCCAGCCGCTGGATCCGCGCGAAGAGCTCCACCGGCCAGAGGTCCTCCACCACGTCGGGGCGCTCTTTGGTCCACTGGCCGATGATCGCGTCCACGACATCGCTCATCTCTCCACTGCTCCTCTCAAGGGGCATCTTCTCAATGGACGTTTTCTCAAGGAGCATCTTCTCAACGTTAAGACACTTGACGCTGAGAGAGTCGTGCTGCTTTTATCTCAACGTTGAGATTATCAAGGCTGAACGACAGGAGCACCCCTGATGCCCGAGCTCGCCCTCCCTCCCGCCGCGCGGACGCCGCCACCCCCTGCGTCCACGCAGGAAACACGCCAAGTCCCCGCCGCGTGGCTGGCGTTGCTGGCCACTCCGGTCGCCGCGAGCGCCAATGGCCCGGTCCTGATCCTCCCGGACATGGCCGACTCGCTCGGCGTCCGCACGGCCACGGCGACCTGGCTCGTCACGGTCTTCGCCTGGGCCATGGCCGTCGGCACCCCGCTGATGGCGGGCTTACTGCGCCGCCGCGGGCTGGACGGCACGCTCCGGCTGAGCGCGGTCCTGATCGTGGCAGGCACCGCGGTCGTCGCCGTGGCGCCCTGGCTGCCGCTGGCCATGGCGGGCCGGGCGGCCCAGGCGGCGGGCGGCGCGGGCCTGATCACCGCGGCGATGAGCCTGGCGGGCTCGGTCCGCCGGATGGGCGTGATCACGGCGGGTTTCGGGACGCTGGGCGCGGCCGGGCCGCTGCTCGGCTCGGCGATCGCGGACGTGGCCTCCTGGCGGGTGTCCCTCGCTGTCGGGGCGGTCGCGCTCCTCGCCCTGCCGGCGGTCCTGCGCCGCGCCACCCCGTCCGCACCGCGGCAGCGCGCCCCCGGCAGCGGGCAGAGCGCCTCTGAGGGCGGGCAGAGCACCCCCGGCGGCGGGCGGGGCACCCCTTTCGACGGCCGGGGCGCAGCGCTGCTTGTCCTGGTGGCGACGGCCCTGGTGCTGGTCCCGCGCTACCCGCTCCCGGCGGTGGCCGCCTCCTCGGCTCTGGCCGCGCTGCTGGCCCTGCACATCCGGTCCCGGCCCACGGGCTTCGTCCCGGCATCGCTGCTGCGCACCCGGACGTTCGTCCTCTCCGCCCTGCTCGCCTGTGCCCTCGCGACCTCGTACTTCACGCTGCTCTTCACCGTCCCGCAGCTGCTGGGCGACCGTACCGGCTGGTCGACCTCCACGATCGGCACCGGCCAGCTGGTCGCTCTCCTCGCCGGCTCGGCGCTCTCCATGGTGCTGGCCGCCGCCTCCGCCCGGATGAGCCGCCCGCGGGTCCTGACGATCCTGCTCACGGCCGGAGCGCTGGCCCCGCTCACCGCGGTACTGACGCCCTGGGCGCCGCTGCTGCTGCTGGTCGCGACCCTGGCCGTCCTCGCGACGAGTGCGGGCCAGGCGACGCTCGCTGTGTACGCCACCCAGGCCGCGCCGACCGCCCTGCGTCCCACGGCGATCGGCCTGTTCAACCTCTGCTACCAGCTGGGCGGCGCCTTCGGCCCGGCGATCGCGGCCCTGATCACGCTGGGCGGCTGAACACTCCCGGTTCCGGCCCGCCCTCACCTCGCACACCTGTATGAAAACCACTCAAGATCCCAGGAGCATGACCATGCACGAGGAGACACCCACCATGTCCGAGACCGAGATTCCGCCCGCCGCGGTGCTGACCCGCCATGCGGAGGCAGAGACCTGTTCCGACCCGAGCAGTGTGATGACCCTTCTGGCCGACTCGGACGGCACCCCGGGTGGCTTCACCAGCTACCGCTCCACCTTCGCCAAGGGCGCGGCAGGGGCGCCGGCCCACTTCCACACTCGGGCCACGGAAATGTTCTTCGTGATCAGCGGGGCGCTGCAGGTCCTGGTGGGCGACGAAGTCACCGTCCTGAAGGAGGGCGACTTCCTCGCGGTCCCGCCCCACACCCCGCACGCCTTCGCGGCTGCCCCGGGCTGTGAGGCGGACGTCCTGTTCGTCTTCACCCCCGGCATGGGCAGGTTCGACTACCTGCGCCTGCTCGGCCGGGTGATGCGAGGCGAGGCCGACCCGAAGGAGATCGCCGAGTCCTCGGAGCGCTTCGACAACCACTACGTCGACAGCCCCGTCTGGCGTGCCGCCCTGGAGGGTTCCGCATGATCGACTCCACGACCCGGATCCGCGTGGCCCGGCCCTCGAGGGACCTCGCCGCCGCAGAACGCTTCTACGTGGCGGGTCTCGGACTGGAGGTGATCTGGCGGACCACTGAACGGGCCCCCGGCGAACACGACTTACTCATGGTCGGGCCGCCGGGCGCCGCCTGGCACTTCGAACTCACCCATGACCCCGAGCGGCCGATCGAACCCACCCCGACCGTGGACGACCTGTTCGTCGTCTACCTCG
Organism: Streptomyces spongiae; assembly: GCF_009377185.1. GTDB lineage: Bacteria > Actinomycetota > Actinomycetes > Streptomycetales > Streptomycetaceae > Streptomyces > Streptomyces spongiae. Next base: position 11,574 of record NZ_VJZC01000120.1, on the reverse strand, counting down.
GTGCCCCGGTCGACCCCGCGTTGGTCGACCGACTGGAGGCTCACGGGGGCACCAGGGTCCCCGCGCACAACCGTTCCTGTGGACTGAGCGGGAGTGAGTCCTGCTCAGCCGCACGCCCCGAACGGTCTTGGGCGCTCCCCCACTGCCTTAAGGGCGTGGGAGGTGCCCCCAGGTTACCGGCGTACTCAACCCCGGGGCAGCGACACGCATCCTGTGCGTGGTCCGATCCCGGGAGGCCAGCTCCCTCACGACCTGGCCATATGGGTACGGCCAAAGGTGACGAGGAGGCCCCGAACCATCTCGCTGGTGGAGCGGGGCCCCGCACACTGGCGCCGCACTCGGCGTCCCAGATCGCACGATTACCGTAGCCCGACCAGCCCATCGCGCCGCAAGCCCAGAAGCCGACCATCACAGGATCGAGCTAAAGCGACGTGATGCACGCTCCACAGCGAGCAGCTGACAACCCCTACTGGGACGAGTACGGCGTGACCGTCGCCGACCCAGACGGGTACCTGCTCGTCCTGTGCTCACGCGACTGGACCGCCTGAACCCGCGGTCCGGTCATGGTGCCGGGCCGGCCCACGGGGCGTGGGCCGGGACGTGGAAGCACCGGACCCCGTGGGCGTGTGCGACGTGCGGGAGTCGGAGCGCGGCCCGCGGGAGTGCGGCCCGCAGGGAGTGCGCCCGCGGGATCGCGCGACGCGGACGTGCGCCGCCCTACTCCCGCGGCACCCCCGTAGACCCCCGCACCATCAACTCCCCATGCACCGTGGCGATCCCGCCCGGCGGGGGCTCCTCGCGGCCCATCGCGATACGGCCCGCCCGGGCGCCCGCCTCCGACAGCGGCAGGCGGACCGTCGTCAGGGCCGGTACCGCGTCGACGGCGAAGGGGAGGTCGTCGAAGCCGGCCACCGACACGTCGTCGGGGATGCGCAGGCCGGAGTCGCGGAGTGCGGCGCAGGCGCCCAGCGCGACGGTGTCGTTGGCCGCCACCACCGCCGTCAGTGACGGGTCGCGGCGCAGGAGTTCGAGGGTCGCGTCGTAGCCGGCCTGACGGTCGTAGCGGCCGTGCACCGTGCGCTTCGGGTCGTCCTCGATGCCGTGGGCGGCCAGCGCGTCGCGGTGGCCCTCCAGGCGGTGGCGGGTGGTCGTGCGCTCCTCGGGGCCCGCGATGTAGCCGAGGCGGCGGTGGCCGAGCCCGATCAGGTGCTCGGTGAGCTGCTTGCCGCCGCCGCGGTTGTCGAAGGTGAGCGCGATCGCGTCGGGCGAGGGCGGGCGCCCGCACAGGACGACCCGGGTGCCCGCGTCGGCCAGTTTGCGCACCTTGTTCTCGACGGCCGCCACGTGCGCGGCGTCCTCGACGGCGCCACCGGTGAGGACGACCGCGGCGGCGCGCTGGCGCTGGAGGAGCGTGAGGTAGGTCAGCTCGCGCTCCGGGGAGCCGCCCGTGTTGCACACCACGGCCAGCCGCTCGCCGCCCGCACGGCCGCCGGGGCCGCCGATCTCGGACTGGATCGCGCTCGCCATGATCCCGAAGAAGGGGTCCGCGATGTCGTTCACCAGGATGCCGACCAGGTCGGAGGTGGCGGCCGCCAGCGCGCTCGCGGGGCCGTTCAGGACGTAGTCCAGTTCGTCCACGGCCCGCAGCACGCGCTCACGGGTGGACGCGGCCACCGGATAGTTCCCGTTCAGCACCCGGGAGACGGTCGCGGGCGACACCTGCGCGCGGGCCGCCACGTCCGCCAGGGTCACAGTCATCGTTCCTCGTCCTCCGGTCCGGTACCGTCTTCAGCGCCGTACGGTCACCCGCACGTCACCCTCAGCCTCGCTTCAAGCCGTACGCCCACCCCACGGCCCGTACACCCGCCGCGCGACCAGCCGTACAGACGCCCGGTACGACCACTCCGGTTGCCGTACGACCCCCGCGCATCCCGCCCGGAGCCCCGCGGCAACCGGCCGGAAGCCTCACAGACACCCCTCACGGGAAAGTCGTACACGAAACCGCGCATCTCTCACCCGCGCGGTCTTGTCCGATCCGCCGCACAGAGGCTAGCGTCTCATCACATAGAAAGCGCTTGCTGTCACGCTCATCGATGGAACATCCGGAGGAACCTCCGATGTGGGCGTACGCGGCGCGCGACGCGTACGAAGGGAATGACGTGACACGCAAGACGGTGCGTATCGCCATGAACGGCGTGACCGGGCGCATGGGCTACCGCCAGCACCTCGTCCGGTCCATCCTGGCCATTCGTGAGCAGGGCGGTCTCGACCTGGGCGACGGCACCGTGCTGTGGCCCGAACCGATCCTCGTCGGCCGCCGCGAGCACGCCCTCAAGGCGCTCGCCGAGCAGCACGGCCTGGAGCACGTCTCGACGGACGTGGACGCGGTCCTCGCCGACGAGAGCGTGGACATCTACTTCGACGCCCAGGTCACCTCGGCCCGCGAGGAGGCGATCAAGAAGGCGATCGCCGCCGGCAAGCACATCTACACCGAGAAGCCGACGGCCACCGGCCTGGAGGGCGCCCTGGAGCTGGCCCGGCTCGCGAACGCGGCCGGCATCAAGCACGGCGTCGTCCAGGACAAGCTCTTCCTCCCGGGCCTGCTGAAGCTCAAGCGCCTCATCGACGGCGGCTTCTTCGGCCGTATCCTCTCCATCCGCGGCGAGTTCGGCTACTGGGTCTTCGAGGGTGACTGGCAGCCCGCGCAGCGCCCCTCCTGGAACTACCGCTCGGAGGACGGCGGCGGCATCGTCGTCGACATGTTCCCGCACTGGGAGTACGTCCTCCACGAGCTCTTCGGCCGGGTGAAGTCGGTCCAGGCCCTCACCGCCACCCACATCCCGCAGCGCTGGGACGAGCAGGACAAGCCGTACGACGCCACGGCCGACGACGCCGCGTACGGCGTCTTCGAGCTGGACGGCGGCGCCATCGCCCAGATCAACTCCTCCTGGGCCGTGCGCGTCAACCGCGACGAGCTGGTCGAGTTCCAGGTGGACGGCACGGAGGGCTCGGCGGTCGCCGGACTGCGCAACTGCCGCGTCCAGCACCGCAGCGCCACGCCCAAGCCCGTGTGGAACCCGGACATCCCGGCCACCTACTCCTTCCGCGACCAGTGGCAGGAGGTCCCGGACAACGACGAGTTCGACAACGGCTTCAAGGCGCAGTGGGAGCTGTTCCTCAAGCACGTGTACGCCGACGCGGACTACCACTGGGACCTGCTGGCCGGCGCCCGCGGCGTCCAGCTCGCCGAGCTGGGCCTGAAGTCCTCGGCCGAGGGCCGCCGTCTCGACGTACCGGAGATCTCGCTGTGACGATCCAACTGCCCGGTGCCGACGGGGTGTTGAGGTCCTACACCCCGCGCACGGAACCCCTCGCCCTCACCACGGGCGCACCCCTCGCCTCCCGTACGGTCTTCTCCGCCGCGCACGTCGTGGCCGACCCGTACGCCGACGTGTCCCCCGACTCGCCCGCGGCCGTCGACTGGGACGCGACCCTCGCCTTCCGCCGCCACCTGTGGTCGCACGGGCTGGGTGTCGCCGAGGCCATGGACACCGCCCAGCGCGGGATGGGCCTGGACTGGGCGGGCGCGGCGGAACTGATCCGCCGCAGCGCCGCCGAGGCGAAGACGGCCGGCGGCCGGATCGCCTGCGGGGTCGGCACCGACCAGCTCACCGGCCCGGCCTCCGTCGAGGAGATCCGCAAGGCGTACGAGGAGCAGCTGGCAGTCGTCGAGGAGTCGGGCGCCCAGGCGATCCTGATGGCCTCCCGCGCGCTGGCCGCCGCCGCGAAGGGCCCCGAGGACTACCTCGACATCTACGGCCACCTGCTGCGCCAGTCCTCCGAGCCGGTCGTCCTGCACTGGCTCGGCCCGATGTTCGACCCGGCGCTGGAGGGCTACTGGGGCTCGTCGGACCTGGACACGGCCACGGACACGTTCCTGGACGTGATCGCGGCGCACCCGGACAAGGTGGACGGCATCAAGGTCTCCCTCCTGGACGCCCAGCGGGAGATCGACCTGCGCCGCCGCCTGCCCGACGGCGTCCGCTGCTACACCGGCGACGACTTCAACTACCCCGAGCTGATCGCGGGCGACGACCAGGGCTTCAGCCACGCCCTGCTCGGCATCTTCGACCCGCTGGGCCCGCTGGCGGCCGAGGCGGTCCGCGTCCTGGACACGGGTGACGTGAAGGGTTTCCGCGAGCTCCTCGACCCGACGGTCGAGCTGTCCCGCCACCTCTTCCAGACGCCGACCCGCTTCTACAAGACGGGTGTCGTCTTCCTCGCCTGGCTGGCGGGCCACCAGTCGCACTTCACGATGGTCGGCGGCCTGCAGTCGGCCCGCTCCCTCCCGCACTTCGCGAGGGCGTACGAACTGGCCGACGGCCTGGGCCTGTTCCCGGACCCGGCGCTGGCGGAGGCCCGGATGAAGAACCTGCTGGCGATGTACGGGGTGACCCAGTGAGCGCGGAGACCAAAACCACGACCGGCGACCTGTCCCGCTTCTCCATCAACCAGATGACGGTGAAGCAGCTGTCCCTGCCCGAACTGGTCGAGGCGTGCGTCGAGCTGGGCGTCCCGGGCGTCGGCCTGTGGCGTGAGCCGGTCCAGTCGTACGGCCTGGAGGCGACGGCGAAACTGGTCCGGGACGCGGGCCTCGCGGTCACGACCCTGTGCCGGGGCGGCTTCTTCACGGCGATCGACCCGGACGAGCGCGCCAGGGCCCTGGACGACAACCGCCGGGCCGTCGACGAGGCCGCCACGCTCGGCACGGACACGCTGGTCCTGGTTTCCGGCGGCCTGCCGTCCGGTTCCAAGGACCTGCATGCCGCCCGCGAACGCATCGCGGACGCGCTGGCCGAGCTGGGCCCGTACGCCGCCACCCGTGGCGTCCGTCTGGCCATCGAGCCGCTGCACCCCATGTACGCCTCGGACCGCTGCGTGGTGTCCACCCTGGCCCAGGCCCTGGACATCGCGGAGCGCTTCCCGGCGGACCAGGTGGGCGTCACCGTGGACACGTACCACATCTGGTGGGACGACAGCGCGCCCGCCCAGATCGCCCGCGCGGGTGCGGGCGGCCGCATCCACACCTTCCAACTCGCCGACTGGACCACCCCGTTGCCCGAGGGCGTGCTGAACGGCCGGGGCCAGATCGGCGACGGCGCGATCGACATGAGGGAGTGGAAGTCCTACGTCGAGGCCGCCGGCTACACCGGCCCCATCGAGGTGGAGCTCTTCAACGACGGCCTGTGGGCCCGCGACGGCCGCGAGGTCCTCACGGAGACGGCGGCGCGGTTCGTGGAGCACGCGGCGTAGCACTCCGAGTACTCCCACGGGCGGGCACGGAGCAACGTATACGTGACGTATACGCGGTGACGTATACGTCACGTATACTCGCTTCATGTCCGACGTCATGATCCGCGTACCCGCCGAAGTCCGTGACCAGCTCGCCGCCGTGGCCGAGGCCCGGGGTACCAGTCTCCGTGCGCTCATGCAGGACATAGCAGCTCAGACGCTGACTCCCGAACAGATCAAGGAAAGGGCCGACCGCACCCGTGCCCTGCTCACCGAGCGCTTCGGGTACTACGTGTCGGACGAGGAGTCCGCCGAGATGCGGCGCAAGATGCGGGAGGCCACGGCCGCTCACAGGGCCGCCCTCGTTGAGGCGGAGGACTCCCGTTGAGTCAGACCGAGCATTACGTCCTCGACACTCCCACTCTCGTGGCGATGGGCGGCAACAAGCAGGTCTCCGGCCTCATTCACGCCGCCGCAGCGAGTGACGACGTGCGCCTCTGGGTGCCCGTCCTGTGTCTCCTGGAGGCCGAGCGCGAGCGCACGGGGATCGTCGACCACGTAGGTGTGCTGGTGGACGCCCTGCATGTCCTCGACGACGACTACGCGATGGCCGTGACCGTCGCGGAGCTGGGGGGCAGGGGTGTCGCGTTCGGTGTCTCGGCCGCGGTGCACGCCGCAACGCCGAACCAGATGCTTCCCGTGGGAGGGCTGATCGCCACCGTCGCACCAGAACCGTACGAAGGGCTTGGTGTCGGGGTCATGGACCTGAACCGCTGAGGCTTGATGCCGCCCCGGGATGGCCTGAACTCGACTGATGGCTATGCTCCTCGCCATGAACGGCGGGGAGAGCGACAGACGGGTCGTCGACGGACGTTTCGAGCTGGAGTCGCGGCTCGGTGGCGGGGGAATGGGCACGGTGTGGCGCGCCCGCGACCTGCTGCTGCACCGCTACGTGGCCGTGAAGGAGGTCCGGCCGGCCGACCCGGACCTCGCCGAGTACGACCCCGGTACGGCCCGGATGCTGCGCGAACGGGTCCTGCGCGAGGCCAGGGCCCTCGCCAGGGTCGAGCACCCGAACGTCGTGACGATCCACCACATCGTGGACGGCGGCGAGGGCACGTACCCGTGGCTCGTCATGGAACTGGTCGAAGGCGGTTCGCTCGCCGACCGGCTGGCTCGCGGACCGATGACCGCCGCAGAAGCCGCCCGCGTCGGCAGAGGCGTGCTCGACGCCCTGCGCGCCGCCCACACCGCGGGCGTCGAGCACCGGGACGTGAAACCCGCCAACGTCCTGCTCCGCACCGACGGCCGCCCCGTGCTCACGGACTTCGGCATCGCGGCGATCCGCGAGGCCACCGCCCTGACCGCCACCGGGTCGATCATCGGCACCGCCGACTACATGGCCCCGGAACGCGTCTCCGGCGACCCCGGCGGACCCGCGGCCGACCTGTGGTCGCTGGGGATGATGCTGTACGTGGCCGTCGAGGGCCACCATCCCCTGCGCCGGGGAACGACGCTGGCCACACTGGCCGCCGTACTCCACGAGGACGTACCGCCTCCCGTGCGGGCCGGTTCCCTGACCCCCGTGCTGCATCGTGTGCTGACACGGGACCCCGCGGCGCGCCCCGACGCCGAGACCGTCGACCGGATGCTGGCCGCGGCGGCGGAGACGGCCGACGACCCCGAACCGACGTCCTACCCGCTGGCCCCGCCGCAGGACGCGGTCCCCGTCCCGCAACCTCCGACGCACGTCCCCTCCGGGCCACGGACCCGCGCGTCGAGGCGCCCGCGCCGCATCGCGGTCGCCTCAGTCGCGGCCAGTGCCGTGCTGACAGGCGGACTGATCTGGTGGACCGGCCTGCCCGGCGACAACGGCGACAACGGCGACAACGGCGGCGACGTCCAGGCGTCCACCGGGAAGGATCAGAAGACACAGCAGGAGAGCCCCAGTCCCACGGGCTCGACCGCGAGCCCCTCGACAGCCGCGTCCGGCACCCTGCTCACGCCGAAGAACATCCGGACCGTGATCGCGGCCTTCGAGAAGACATCGGGAACCGACCGCTTCGTTGACTTCACCATCTATCCGGACCACGCCCAGGCCGACATGATGGTCAACGGCAGCCAGACCCGGTACATCAGCTACACCTACCGTCCCGACACCGGAGCGGAGGAGGGCCTCCTCAAAGACACTCTCCGCGACAGCAACAAACCGGTGACCGTGAAGAACTTCCGGTGGGATGCCGTGCCCGCCCTGTTCGCCCGGGCGGACAAGGAACTGAAGGTCGAGGACCCGACGAGCCGCTACCTGACGATGCGGCAGCCGAACAGCATCTTCGACACCCCCGTCGGCATGAAGGTCTATCTCAGCAACGAGTTCGGCGAGAGCGGCTACCTGGAGGCCGACACCCAGGGCAAGGTGGAGGATGTGCGGCCGGCCGAGCAGTGAGCGTCCAGGCTGCCGACAGTCACACGATGGCGATCTCCCGCAGCCCTTCGTCCCGGCGCAGCTGGTTGATCAGCTGCATGGAGAGGGGACGGTTGGCGGGCATGAGGCTGCGTACCCGGGCGAGTTGATTGACGAAGCCGGCCTCGGTGCTCTCGGGGTCGCGCAGCCGGTCGGGGAGCCGGGGGTCCTCGAAGATCTCCAGGAGGGTGGCGTGGAAGCAGAAGACGCTCGCCAGCTCCAGCGCCAGCAGATCGAGGATGTCGTCGCCGGAAAGCTGGGCTCCCCAGGCGAGTTCGGTGCCGGCGGCCCGCAGGAGGCCCTCCGGAGTGGCCTCCGGCCAGGCCGGGTCGTACAGGCGCATGGTCAGGGAGTCCGCCTGCCGGGGGTTCCTGCCGCTGACGCGCGTGAGATGGCCCCGCTTGAGGGTCTGGATCTCCTCGGTCACCAGGGCTCGGGCGAGCGACCGTACGCTGCCGTCCGCGCCCTGCTGCGAGAACTCGACGATGGTCCGGGCGCTGCGCACCAGTTCCCGTGGCAGGCCGCCCGAGAAGCTGTGACACAGGGCGATGAAGGGACGCGGCAGCCCGGCCACGCGTCGTGAGAGCAGCGCGACCGACGCTTCGTAGCCGAGGTAGTCGACCCTCACCACTTCGTCGAACGCGGTGTCAAAGGTCGTCCTCGTGGCCACCGCTCTCCGCTCGAAGGCGGCCAGTGCCTCTTCGCTGATCGACACCAGGTAGAAGCAGTGCGGAACATCGAACACCGCTTTGACCTCGTTGAGGAACTGCTGGGCGCCGTCCGGTTCGACGATCCTGTCGACCTCGTCGATTCCGATGAACAGACGGCCGGTTCCCCCATGGTGTGCGCGCCACCAGTGGGCGACTTCGGCGGCGTAGTCCTGGTACTGCTCCACGAGTTCGGGCAGGGTCAGCTGGTTCTCCGCCAACTGGTCGGAGTACGTGCCCCCGAGGTCCGCGCCGAGGGGTGCGCTGATCTTCACCACAGCGGTCGACACGGTGGAGGAGGTCCGCACGAACTGGAGCCGGCGCAACTGCTGCCGGGTCCGCTCCGCCATCGAGGCCGTCACGCGAGGGGTGATGTCGGCGGTCGGCGGCCGGGCGTGGCTGCTGAGGAGCACCAGTCCGCCCGCGATTCCGGACAGACCGAGCACGCAGATGCCGATCAGCAGAGTGGAATCGAGCGACAGGGAACGGCCGGCGGGCGCGCTCAGCGTCTCCCACAGCGCCGTCACTCCCAGAAGGCACAGGGAGACCCCGACGAACAGGCGCACCAGCCGTCTGACATCGAACCCGCGCCAGAACGGGATGTCCGTCTGCGCCGCCTGGCTTCGCAGCACGGCATGGCACAACTGCACGAACAGGTGGACGATGAAGGCGTGGCCCTGGTAGTTGACGGGCGCGGAGAGCATCACCCTCAGCTCGGGCACGGAAGACGTCTGCTGGTAGTCCCGGGCGCAGAACGACTTGATCAGTGTGGTCTTCCCGGAACCGCGCGGGCCGCTCACTCCGATGCTGCCCGCAGCTGTGGTGCCGGTGATCTGGGCGACATCGGTCATGGCCGCCGTGGCGACGAGGTGTTTCGGCTCCGACCGTTCGATGAGTCCGGGTGCGGTCCGGGGGTCCAGTTGTGTGCTGAAGAGGTCGGACCGTGTGGCCTCGGTGATCCAGGCGCGCAGGAACGGCAGGACGGCGTCGTCCCGAAGCGAGTCCCGCCAGCGCTGACCCGCACCTCGTGCCTGTTCGGTCGCCCGTCGGACGAGGGGGGTTCTCGTCCTGCGCAGCCGGGTCGCGAGGAAGAGGGCCATGACGGCGACCAACAGCCACTGAGGGCTCGTGAGAAGGCTGTTGTGTTTGACGATCGCGTACACGACGAGGAAGCCCACCGTCCCCAGCGTGAGCATGTCCGCCTTGGCCAGCGCTTCGACTCTGCGTGCGGTCGCCCCCACGTAGTCGTGATAGCCCGGCGCGGCCTGGCCGAAGAGTTCCGGCTCGCTGTTCAGGACGGCGTTGCGGGCCTCGTCAGGTGCGATACGGGACCGGAGCAGGGCTTCCTGGATCTCCGGGGAGGCCAGCGCCTCGTCCGTCACGGAGCGCAGGAGAGGAGGGTGGATGCCGTCGGGTGTGCCCGCGAAGGGCACGCGTTGCCTGCGGCCCATGGCCATGCCTCCTCACCCGCCCTCGTAGCGAAGGGGGTCCTGCGAACGCCAGCGTGGCTTCTTGGAGTTGTAGTCCATGACGAAGAGCCTCTTGTAGGCCGAGAAGACCGGCCGTGATTGATTGGCCCCTCGGCCGGCGCCCGGGGTGACGGCGAAGGAATTGGCTTCGATCCTTCGCTTCTCGCCCTGGGCGACGTACTCCAGGACCCACCGCAGCCGGTAGTGGGCTTTGGTGGCCGTGGCGATCAGGACGAGCCAGCTGAACTCTCCGGGCTTCACCGTGAGTGGGCGCTCTGCGAAATAGGGACGGCCCTTGAGGCGGTAATCCTCCGTGTCGAACTCCTTGACTGCAGGGGACCCGCTGTCCAGGTCGACCCCGAGATAGAGCGGGGTCACCTCTCCGACCGGCACGAATGTGGTCGACGGCGAATTCTCCCGGCTGCCGGAGGAAGAATCCGACGCCGGGTGGGCCGACCCCAGCGGGGCACTGCGGAGGGTCTGCGAACGGTACTCATCACTCGGGTAAGGCCAGAAAAGGGTGCCGTTCAAGGGCGCCGTTCTCGCGGTGACCTTGGCGGTGATACCGGTGACCATGACCACCGCGTCCCGCGCACGCACCGCGACTTGATGTCTTGTGGACCACAACCGGGCACCGTTGCCGAGGCCGACGAAGGTGGGATACTCCGAGGTTCCCGGGACCGGAATCTTCGCGACCTCGGCCGCGGACAGGTCCAGCGGTTTCGGGAGCGCGTACTCGGCCGGGTTGGTCGTGTCCTCGGTCCAGCTTGTGACGAGGTCGTGGGGCTTTGCCGCGCCCGTTCCCTCCTGGCTGCGCCGCAGTGCGTTCTCGCCGTAGTGGAGAGAGACCGCGGCCATCCCCCCGACAGCTCCAGCACCCGCCCGAAGCAGCTTCCGCCGGCTACCGGACCATGTCACGGCAGCCGCCAGATCCCCCTCGTTCGGCGCCGGAACATCCCCGTCACCAGCAGTACGCCCCACGAGCTGAGTGTTCCACCGGGTATCTACCCCGATGCCGGGATGCGCTGACCGAAACTGATCCGTTACTCGTGGTGCGCAGACTGCTGAGATGCGTGCCGAGTGCTGAGATGCGTGCCGACGGATTCCGCCGCACGCTGGGGCTGTAGGCACCCGAGATGGACGGGGGAGTCCATCATGACGCATCCTGCCGCAGCGCTGGCCGTCGCGATTCTGGCCACCGGTGCACTCGCTCCGCTAACGGACAGGACATCTCCGGCACCCGTTGTATCCACGGCTGCGGCCGCGTCGGCGAGTGTGCCCAGGCAGGCCGATCCCGAGCCCTTCGCGGTGGTGGAGGCCTACTTCAGCGCCATCAACGACGGCGACTACGTGGCTGCCTGGGCGCTCGGCGGAAAGAACATCGCCAGGGGTACGTACGACGACTTCGTGGACTCGTTCGCGACCACCGCCCACGACGACGTGACCGTCATCTCCGTAACCGGCGAGACGGTCGAGGTGGACCTCGACGCGACACAGACGGACGGTTCTCACCGCCTCTTCACCGGCACCTACACCGTTCGGGACGGCGCGATCGTCAGCGCGGACATCCATCCTGAATGATCGCCTCGGAGGCGATGAAGTCGGTCCAGGCGGTGGGGGAGAGGGTGAGGTGGGGGTACTG
>NZ_VJZC01000119.1 GCF_009377185.1 Streptomyces spongiae | reverse complement strand
GCCGGCGGCTCTCCACCGCGTTTGCCGCCGCCCCGGCCGCTCGACGACGACAGCCCTCCCCCACTTCCGGCCGCCAGGAGCTGCTGCCCGTTATCTAAGCGCTGCCCTGAGGCTCGGGGTCAGCTCCCAGAGCGGCCGCCGACCGACCCACACCCGACCAGCACGTGAAGGTAGCGATGCGACTCTCGGCTCAGCCACCAAGGCACCACAGGTTCCCCGATCACCCCGCCCAGTCGCCGCTGTCTCAAGCGCGTCGACGGGCAGTGCACCTGGACTTGGCCTACCTCGTACCCAACGCCCTGTGCTTCGGCACCGCGGTCACCCTCATCGCGCTCCCTGGCGATCTGCTCGCCACGCGACTGTTCAGCACCGACATGACCGCGGGCCTGTCGCTGTATCTGCTCCAGGCAGTGGCCCTGCTGGCAACGGCCCGCCGCTTCGACCATCGCAGTGCATGCCTGCTGGACCCGCTGCAGCACGCACCCACCGAGGCGAACGCAACCGCCGTGCCCGTCCAGCAGATCGGAGGGTTCAGATGAATCACAGCAGCACCTTCCTCGCGGCGGCAGCCGATGATCCCTACGCCTTGGTCCTCAGCTCCTTCATGCTCTTCATGGTCCTTGCCCTCTTCGGCTCGGTCTTCGCGGGCCTGCGCGGAGACTCTCCGTCGGAGTTCTACATCGGTGACCGGCAGGGTTCGGCATTGAAGAACGGCCTGGCCTTGGCGGGATGCTATGTCTCCACATCTTTGCTGCTCAGCGTGACCGGTGTGGTGGCAACCGTCGGCTTCGACGGCATCACCGCCGCGACCAGCGTGCTTCTGTCGATGGCTGTCCTCCTTCTGCTGGCACGCCCCCTGCAGCTCAGCGGCTCCCTCACACTCGGCGACCTCTTCTCGCTCCGGGCGCCGGGCACCGCGCCTCGGGTGGCCGCCGCGGTGGCCACCCTCGCGGTCACCGCTCCGTACCTCGTGGCTCAGCTCATGGCCGCCGGAAACGTCACCGCGGCACTCCTCGGGTTTTCCGGCATCGGGGTGCAGCAGATGTGCACCGTGCTCATCGGAGGCCTGGTGGTCACCTGCGGCATGCTCAGCGGCGCCAAGGGGCTCACCGTCATACAGGTAATCGCCGCTGCCGTCACGCTCGCGTCCATGATCTTCGCGTCCCTGGCCGTGCTCCGCCTCTTCCACGGAGATGTCGGCGCCCTGCTCACCGCTGCCGACGCGCACAGCACCCGTCCCGGCCGGTATCTCAGTACCGGTGGCCTCTTCGACGTCGGACCAACACCACGTCTGGACATCGCCGCGGGCCAGGTCATGACCGTCCTCGGCGGCGTCTGCATGCCTCACGTCCTCAGCCGCGTCTCTGCGGCAAGGGACACCGCCACAGCACGCCGCTCCGTCCGGTACGCGACCGGTGTCGTCGCGCTCGTGTGCGTCACCGTGGTCATTCTGGGCATGGGGGCAGCGGCCCGCATCGGTGCTGACACCATTCTCTCCGGACAGTCCCATGCGGACGACTCGCTGATGCTCGTGGCCAGCAGTCTGGATGACGGGCTGGGAAGTGGCACGAGCCGTCTACTTTTCACTGCGCTCGCCTGCGCGATCTTTCTCAGCGTGCTCGCCGTCGTGGGCGCCGCCACGCTTGCAGCGGCCGCCGCCCTGGCCCGGGATACGTACCACCATCTCGTTCAGCGCAGGCAGTCCAACCCCGCGCGTGAACTGATGGTGGCGCGCATAGCCGTCCTGCTCTCCGGCGTCGTCGGCATCCTGCTCGCCGTACTGGCGCAGGGACGCTCCGCCGCTTTCCTGGCTCAGCTCGCCACGGCAGTGGCCGCGTCGACCGTGGCCCCGGTTCTGCTCTACACGTTCTACTGGGACCGCTTCAACCGAACGGGCCTGCTGTGGGCCGTGTACGGCGGAACCATCCTGAGTGGCGGCCTGGCGGTGTTCTCGCCCTCCGCCTCAGGCAGCTCTCAGGCGTTCTTGCCGAACGCCGACTTCGCCTGGTTCGACCACAGCACCCCGGTTCTGGTCTCCGTCCCGGCCGCCTTCCTGCTGGGATGGGCGGGCAGCCTCGTGGGGCACCGTCGAGCCCGCAGACACCAGGCAGAGGACGCATCGGTGACCAGCGCTGTCCTGCTCGTCGGGCGGACGGCCGCCACAGCGGTACCGGCTGGACGCACGGCTGGGCAGCGACCCGAGCGAAGTGGCTGAGCAGGGGCCTGGGTACATCAGTGTCACCCTCTTCGCCACCCATCCGCGGGCCGGCGCACAGTGGCAGGACAGGCGGCGATCAGCCGGAGACACCACTGGATCGCCCATCCGAACGCCCCGCGGGGAGGACGAGGCGGAAGGTACATCCCCTGCCCGGCGCGGTGTCGAGTTCGAGGCGGCCACCGTGGCCTCCGCGACCACGGCGGCGATGGAGAGGCCCAGGCCACTACCACCGTGGGTGCGAGAGCGGGAAGGGTCAGTACGGTAGAAGCGCTCGAAGACGTGCTTGGCGTCCTGGGCCGTGAGCCCGGGCCCTTCGTCCGCCACTTCCACCACGCTGATCGGCGTACCGTTCGGCAAGGGCGGTGACGCGCCAACAACCCCCGGGCGGTCGGATCCGCAGGTGTCCACGCCCACCCGGGTCTCGCCCACCCTGACGTGGACCGCAGTGCCGGCCGGGGTGTGCTCACGGGCGTTGGACAGCAGATTGTCGACGATCTGTCTCAGCCGAGGGGGGTCGCCGACGGCCTCGACCACATCCAGTTCGCCGTTGCCCGCCGGGTCCGACAAGGGGCCCAGATCGACCGGATGGCTCGCCCCGTGCAAGGCGGCGGTCCGCACGGCGTCCGCCGCCAGGGAGAGCAGGTCCACCGGGTTTTTGTCGTACGACGGTTCCCTGTCCAGCTGGGCGAGAAGTTGGAGGTCGTCGACGAGGAGGCCCATCCGCTCCGCGTTCTGGGCGATCAGCTGGTGGGCCTCGTTCTGCTCATGGGCCGACAGACCCTCCCGGCGGAGTGCGAGCTGTGCGTAGCCCTGGATGGCGGTGAGCGGGGTGCGCAGTTCGTGGCCGGCGTCGGCGACGAAACGCCGCATGCACGCCTCCGATGCCTCCCGTTCACGGAGCGCCAACTGCAGCCTCTCCAGCATGGAGTTCAGCACCCGGCCGAGCCGGCCGATCTCGGTGCGCGCATCGATGTCGGGGAGTCGCAGATCCAGTTGCCCCGCTCCGATGCGCTCGGCGGTGTGCTCCATACGAGTCAGTGGGAGCAGGCCCAGTCGTACCACCCAGCGGCCCAGCGCGAGCAGGGCGGCGACGGTGACGACCAGCAACACCGCGTTCAGCCAGAGAATCTTGGACGTGGTGGCGTCGACGGTGTCCAGCGGCAGAGCCACGACGGCGTGCATATCCTCCGGGCCGGAACTCAGCAGAACTCTCCACGGCCGTCGCCGCTGACGGATTCCACCGTTTCTGGACGGCCGCCGTGCAGACCGAGCCGCGCCACCGAATTCCCGATCCGTGGGCCCGGCTTGCCGTCGGCACCGAGCGACATGGCCATCCGCCGACCGGAGACGTCGTAGAAGTAGACACGGAAGTCGGAGGGCAGGGCGCCGGGCCGGTCCCCGGGGTTGTTCTCCTTGAGAGCCTCGAAGTAGGTCGGTCCGGGTGGGTGGAAGTCCGCCAGTTGCTGGTCGACCCGGTCCAACAGCCATGAGCGCAGCACCACGAACCCGATGAGCTGGGAGACGACGACGGCGACCGTCGCCAGCAGTGCCGCACCCAGGATCAGGCGCCGCCGCAGGGACCCGGGGATTCGGGGCAGCAGCCGACTCACTGCTCCGCCGTCCCACCCGGCTCGCGTGGCAGCCGCAGGCAGTAGCCGATGCCGCGCACCGTGTGAATGAGTGGCGGCCCGAGGCGGTCGACCTTCTTGCGCACGTACCTCACGTACGTCTCGACGATCCGGGCATCTCCGGCGAAGTCGTAGCTCACACGTGATCGAGGATCTGAGCCCTGGTCAGGACCCTGCCCGGGTTGGCCAGCAGATAGGCGAGCAGCTTGAACTCGGTCGGTGACAACGGAACGTAGTGCCCGGCGCGGTGCACCTCGTGAGCACTCTCGTCGAGCTCAAGATCGGCGTAACGCAGCACGGTCTCCGCAATGAGCGGTTCCGAACCCTGGACGACCGTGCGGCGCGGGATGGCCTCGATGCGGAGCAGCACTTCGTCGATGTGGAACGGCTTCGTGACACAGTCGTCGCCGCCGGAGCTCAGCCCCTTGATGCGGTCGTCGATGTCGATGCGGGCGGTGAGGAACAACACGGGTACGTCGTTCCCGGCCGCCCGCAATCGTTGTGTGACCTCGAAGCCGTCCAGGTCGGGGAGCATCACGTCGAGCAGCACCAGGTGCGGCTCCCGTCGCTGGATCTCGACGAGGGCGGACTGGCCGGTTTCCGCGGCGCTCACCTCGTATCCGGTGAGCCGGAGGGTGGACTCCAACAGGGTGCGGATGCTGGGTTCGTCCTCGACCACGAGGAGCCTGTAGTGCGCCCTGTCCGCGGGCTGCTCTGTCATCGTGCTGTGCGGTCCGTTCTGTTGCCGGTCACCGAGCGGCGCAGTCGTAGAGCACCGAGGCGCCGAAGGGCGCCGCACTGCCCGACTTCTGCTGAGACGTCTTGCTGCCTCCGTACGCCGACGCCGAGACCTTGGTGCAGTTCTTGGAGATCCACTCCGAGCGGTCAGTGGCGTTCTCCTGCGACATGCCGGGCCTCGTCATCGCTCCACCGCCGGCGTTGTCCGATCCAACGACGTATCGCAGCTCGCCGTTCCCGGTCCATTTCTTCAGCTGGGCGACCGAGGGCGCGTCGTCGGCGCCCATGAAGCCGCCCATGCCGATCACCGTCTCGTCACTGTTCAGGATGAACGCGTTGGTGGCCATGGCGCCGCCTGACACAGCGAGCTTGATCCGGGCCTTCGGTGAATGCTTGACGGCGTAGTTGAGCATCTTGCGCTGGTCGGAGGTGAGTGCCGAGCCGCTGGAACCGCCGAATCCGCCGGACATCGCGCCGGCTCCACCGGGGAAGGCGGGCAGACCGCCGGAGGCCGAGCCTGAGCCACCGGACGCACCGGGCATGCCGCTGGGGAGGCCGCTCGGCATCCCGCCCTGGCCACCACTCGGCAGACCGCCCTGGCCACCACTCGGCAGACCGCCCTGGCCACCACTCGGCAGACCGCCCTGGTCACCACCGGGCATCCCTGACGGCATCCCGGAGGGCATCCCACCCGACGGCTGCCCCGAGCCGGAAGCCCCGCCGGGGAAACCCTCCATATCCGAGGGCATCCCGGAGGGCATTCCCGACGACCCTTGATCCCCGGACGAGCCCTGCCCAGGTATGCCGGACATTCCGAAGGCCGACAGCGAACCCCCCGGGCCCGCTGTCGGGTTGGCGCCGCCCATGAGATTCGACGAGCCCGAAGAAGCCGACACGTTCGCCGCCCACGCCCCCGGTGCCACGAGCATCGACACCACCGCGGCAGCCGCCCCGGCCAGGAGCAGGTTCCCACCGCGCCGGGACAGGAGGAGTGCAATCGCCGCACAGCCGATCAGCAGCACGGGCCAGATCAGCCACCCGTTCCAGTCCGGCGTACGGCGGACGAGAACCATCGCCCAGCCGGCCGTCACCGCCACGGCAGCCGCGCCGACCCAGGGAGCCCACGTCACGCCGGCTCGGTGGACACGGATCAGAGTGGCCAGCATCCCACCGCACAGGGCGGCGACCGCCGGGGCCAACTGGGTGGTGTAGTACGGGTGGAAGATGCCCTTCTGCGTGGAGAACACGGCCACGCACACGATCAGCCAGCTCCCCCACAGCAGCCAACCCGAGGCGGGCAGCACGCCGGACTGGTCCAGTCGCCCGCGGCGGTACAGGACTGTGCACACCACCGCGAGCGCCAGGGCTACGGCGCAGGCCGGCAGCAGCCAGCTGATCTGTCCGCCGACCTGGGTGTTGAACATGCGGCCGAGACCCGACTCACCGCCGAATCCCCCACCCATGCCGGCCATGGACTGCGACGAGCCGTCGCTGGAGCCGAAGACCCGGCCGAGTCCGTTGTAACCAACCACCAGATCCCAGGCCGAGCCGTCCGTGCTGCCGCCGATGTAGGGCCGGTCCCCCGGCCAGAGCGCCACCATCGCGACCCACCACAGTGAGGACACCGCCAGCACGGCACCCGCGGTCAGCAACCTCCACACCCGTGCGGCCCATGCTCCGCCTCCGCCCACGAGCCAGGCGAGGGCGAACGCAGGGACGACCATCCAGGCCGCGAGCATCTTGGCGAGGAACCCGCACCCGATCAGGAACCCACTCGCGCACAGCCACCAGGTCGCCGCCCGGCCCTCGGTCTGCAGGGCACGGGTGAGCGCGTACGCCGCCGACACCAGCAGCAGGACGAGCAGGGTGTCGGGATTGTTGTCCCGGTTGATGGCCACAGTGATGGGAGTGAGGGTGAGCACCGCGGCGGCCAGCAGTGCGGCCTGCTCCCCCGCCCAGCGGCGCACGGTGCGATGCAGCACGAACACCGCGGCCACGCCCTCGATCACCTGCGGAAGGATCAATGCCCACCCGTGCAGCCCGAAGATCTTGCTCGTGATGACCTGGGGCCACAGGGCGGCGGGCGGCTTGTCGATGGTGACGACCCCGGCCGGGTCGTAGGAGCCGAAGAGGAAGTAGGTCCAGCTCTTCCCCATCGACTTCACGGCCGCGGAGTAGTAGCTGTTGCCCCAGCCCAACGAGCCGAGCGCCCAGCCGTACAGCACGGCTGCGACGAGCAGGATCGCGCCGAGAGCGGCCGGCGCCGCCCAGGCGGGCAGGGAGCTAGGAGGAGTTTCCGAGGGACCGTCGGACACCGGCGTGACGGACAGCGTCCGGTGGGACTCGTTCATGGAAAGGAATCAGCTCTCGTCAGAAGTCTCGGTGGCGGGGCTTGGGTCAGGCGGTGGTCTTGCGGCGGAAGACAGCGAGCCGCAGCACGGCGAAGCGGACGGCGGTGACCGCGACGGACGCGGCGGCCAGGACGGCGGTCTCGGCGGCCGCCGAGGCCCCGGGGTCGGTGTGCATGAACCACAGCACCGCTCCGGAGGTGACCAGGTAGCCGAGTACGAACACGGCGGCGGCGACCAGATGGGCCCGCACGGGCCGGGTTTCGGCCTGCCGGAAGGTGAGACGGCGGTTCGCCTCGGTGTTCAGCACCGTCAGGATCAGCAGCGACACCAGGTTGGCGGCAGTGGGCTGCCACCAGCCGCGCAGCAGCCAGTACAGCAGCGCTGCCCGATGGTGGAGGCGATGCCGATCGCGATGAAGCAGCCGACCTCCCACGACAGCACGCCCCGCCCCGTGGGCGGCGCAAGGATGGCGTCCGGGTGCTCGGCGGCCGGTGCGGGGCGGCGGGGCAGTTCGACACGGGCGGCGCCGGACGCCTTGAGCCGCGCCATCCGCCACAGGCCCTTGAGGTCATCGGTGGCCGTGCTCACCACGTCGACCCTGGTGTCGACATCCTCCACCCAGTCGACCGGCACCTCGTGGACGCGCAGCCCGTTGTGCTCGGCGAGCAGCAGGAGTTCGGTGTCGAAGAACCAGGCGTCGTCCCGGGTCACTTTCAGCAGAGAGCGCAGCACCTCCGTACGGGCGGCCTTGAAGCCGCACTGGGCGTCGGTGAAGCGGACGCCGTGGGTGAGCCGGATGATTCCGTTGTAGCAGCGGGAGACGAACTCGCGGCGCGGCCCGCGCACGGTACGCGCACCCAGGGCCAGCCGACTGCCGATCGCGATGTCGGAGTGCCCCGTGGCGAGCGGGGCGACGAGCGGCAGCAGCCCGTCGAGACCGGTGGACAGGTCCACGTCCATGTAGGCCACGATGTCCGCGTCGCTGCACCCCCACACGATGCGCAGGGCGAGGCCCCGGCCTTTGCGTTCCAGGTGCACGGCGTCAACGCCAGGCAGTTCCTCCGCGAGGCTGCGGGCGACGGTGAGCGTGCCGTCTGTGCTGGCGTTGTCGGCGACGGTGATGCGCCAGGGGAACGGAAAGCCCTCGGTCAGCCGTGCGTGCAGGGTACGCAGGCAGCCCGGCAGAGCGCGTTCCTCGTTGTAGACGGGCACGACGATCTCCACGCTCGCCGTCCCGGAGCCGGCGCGGGCGTGCCCGCCAGGGGGTTGGAAGGCGACGGTCCGGCCGGGGCTGTGCGTGAAAGCCGTGCCGTGGGGGTTGGGTGACATGGCTTCCTCAGGCGAGACGGGACATGGGGGGCGGCTGCACAGGGCTGATCGCGAACAGAGCCCGACTCTCACCCACCCAACTGGGAGACCCGGGAGAGGAATGCGAGAACTGACAGAGAGTCAGGTAACGGTGGCCAGATCACAGCGCTACGGCAGGCATGCGCAGCCCGGTCGGCGCCGCCTCTACCCCCCTTGCTGCCATACAGGGTCCGCCGCAGCGCAGGGCACGGCGCCTGACCGCCAGTGGCTGGAATGTTTTGCTGATCATTGCCCTGAGGATGTCGCGGCAGGGCGGCGAACCTCAGCTGAAGGCGGCAGCGGTTCCCGGACCAGGCCATGAGCCGGTCCCCAGTCCTCGGCGGAGCCTTCCGATGCCGGCTTCGTCTTCGCCTGTCCCCGCACCACGCGGCAACGTCGGCCGCCACGCCCAGGAGGGCGGCGCCGCCGTCGCCGCCGCGGCGCTCGCGCTCGGTGCCCAGAGCAGCACTGCGCTGTCCCGGCTGGTGCCGGCGCTTTTGAGCATGGCCGTCGGCGGTCACCTCGCCCAGTTCGAGGGTGAGACCATCAACTGGCATGTCGCCCAGCGTGCCGGTCTGACCGCCGCCGGTGGCGGCCGAGCCGGAGTCGAGTGTGGCTTCCTCCGGCCTTCGCGTCGCCGAGCCGCCCTGCGCCCGATCTGCTCTGGGCGCGGTTCGGCGGGGCAAGCGGCGATCCAGCAACAGCAGAGCGAAGTCGGCGGCATGACGGGCGGGCTCGGAGGCATCGGCACTCCGACGGAGGGCGAGGGCATGAACCGCTCCGTTGCAGTCAGCAACTAGTTCGGAACGGGTCTGCCGCTGTGGCTCATCGGCCTGCTCGTCCTGCTGGGTCTCCTGGCCCGTGTGTGCTACCTGGCAGCGGCCCGCACCCCGGTGCGCACGGCACGCCAGGAACATGACGGCCGGACTCCACTCTGCGGTCCGCCTGTCCGGACTCCCCGGATTCGTACTGGCCGGCGTGTGCGCGTACGGCGGCAGTCGCCTGCACGCGCTGCGCGCCTCACGCCGCGCCCTGGTCGGGCCCCTGTGCTCAGGGCCGGCCGTGTCCGGCGAACCGTAACCCGGTGAATTCCCCGGCAAGCAGGCAGAAACCGCTCCCCCGCAGCCTTGCAGCTCCGCCACTCCGGCCGCACCGGACAGGGACCGCGGTGCTCGGCAGGGACGGTCAGGACTGCGTGAAGCAGCCCGTCGAGCCGTACCGCTTCCGGACTGAAGCGCGTGCCGGACGACATGCCGAACCTTCAGACAGTCCTGCGGGCGAGTCGCTGGGCCGAGTGCGGGCATGCGATGGCCGACGGGGAGCCGTAGCACCCCGCCGACCAGGGGTCACTGATGACTCAGGCGCCGCGCACCGCGGCGTCGAGCTCGGCCGCGTCGGACCAGCTGCCGTGGAAGCCCAGGGGGACCCGGTGGTTGAGCTTGATCCGGGCGATGGGCGTGCCGGTGAAGTCCTGGGCTTCCTGGACGATGACCTCGCTGCGGTCGGTGGTCGGGTCCCACCAGACCGACAGCAGCCAGCCGTCGTCCTCGGCCTGGGCGCCGGGGCGGGGCACGAAGACGGGCTCGCCCGGGGAGGTCAGGACACCGTCGAGTGTCTGGATCGACGTCTCGCCCGTGCGGTAGTCGTGCTTGGCCAGGCCGTCGGTGAACCAGTCGCCGGCTCCGCGTGTCGTCGTGTAGTAGCCGTACTGGTGGGACAACCCGGTTCGCTGATCGTTGATCCGGGGGAACTCTCCCTGGATATCGGTGACCTCAATGTCCCCGCTCTTCCCCGTGGCGAGGTCGAGTTCCCAGCGCCAGGGGGTGGTGATGATCTCCTTGAACCACCAGTTCCAGTCCCCACCGGGCGGCGGTGACTCCAGGTCCTTGAGGGTGGGACCGAACTGGCCGACGCGGTGCCCGTCGACGATGATCTTCGTGCCGTCCTGGTAGGCATTGAGGAAGTGTGACGTGGAGAAGGCGTCGGAGGCTTCTACCCACGTCACCTCGCCTGTCCTGCGATGCAGGACGGCCCAGCGGCATGTGTCCAGCTTCTCCGGCTCCCAGACCGTCGAAGGCTGACCGTTGAGGATGCGCTCGAAGCGTGCCGTCGCCGGGCTGACCAGCCAGATCGCGTAATCGGTGGTGACGGCGTAGTCATGCGTGAGGGCGGGGAACCCCAGGTCGACCGAGTGACGGTCGAGGATGTTCCCGTCGCAGTCGGCTCGGTACCACGTGATCGCGCCGTCCATGTTGCCGAAGGTGAGGAAGTCGCCGTTCGTCGGATCGACCTTGTGGTGCGCGGTCAGGGGACCGACGAGTCCGCCGCGGAAGTTGTACTGCTCGCTGACCGTCTCCAGGGTGTCCGGTCGCAACTCGCGCGGAGGGTAGCCCTCACAGAAGGCCAGCAGACGGCTGCCGTACAGCTGCACGTGCGTGTTGGCGGGGTTGTTCGGGAACTTGCCGGGCGGCAGGGGGGTGTCCCTGCCGTTCATGAAACCGCCGTAGATCGCCCGGCCCAGCTCCATCTCTTCCTTCAGGCCCGCGGTCTGCACGTAGCGGTTGCGGTAGGTCGCCCGGCCGTCACGCAGGAAGATGGCGTGGACCATGCCGTCGCCGTCGAACCAGTGGTACCTGCTCGGATTCTGCGGGCGGTGGAGCGGGCTGGGGCCGACCCGGAACAGGGCACCGCTCAGCCCGTCGGGGAGCCGGCCCTCGATCTCCAGGTCGAAGGCCTCGCCCTCCTCGCGCCAGGGTGCGTACGGCCCGTTGAGAAACATGTTGCTGGGGTCCCACATGGACGCCTCCTCCTTGCCATGTACCTGAACGTGTCCTGATAGTCAGGAATTAAATCTGCATTCTTAGGACACTATGGGGACCGTATAGCCGCACCAAGAAGAGGTCAAGTCGGACTTGAGTGCAGTCCGGACGCCAGGCGCAGTCAACCTGCCTGCAGGAAAAGGCGTCCCGGGCCACTCTGCTTGCCAGGCGGGCCTCCTTTCCCATACGGTCCCATGTGACAGGACTAGCGTCCTAACTTATGGAGTTCATATGTCTGAAGCCGCTGTCAGCCCTGCTTCCCCACTCACCGGCGGGACCCCGTCCCCGCCCAACCCGTTCGCCGGCCTGCGTGACGTCGTCTCCGTCAAGGACAAATTGACGCAGGAGTATCACGACGCAGTCGTCGAGAAGGTCTTCCGTCCGTCCTGGTTCCTGGTCGGAAACGTCAACGACCTTCCCAAGCCGGGGAGTTACTACGTCCTGGACGTGCCCACCTTCAACATCTCGGTGCTGGTCCAGCGGGGCCGGGACGGGGAGGTGCGTGCGTTCCACAACGTGTGCCGCCACCGCGGCAAGAAGGTGATCCCCACGGACTGCGGTTTCGCCGAGGGGACGTCGTCCGCGCACACCTGCTGGCTCCACGGCTGGTCGTACACCGGCGACGGGAAGCTGCGCTCGGTGCCGGACGAGAAGCAGTTCCGCTCCGTCGACAAGTCCCGCCTCGGGCTGGTGCCGATCCGCGTCGAGGTCCGGTCCGGCCTCATCTACGCCAACTTCAGCGACAACCCCGAGCCGCTCGACGACTGGCTGGGGGAGCTCGCCGAGGGATTCGACGGCTACTACAGCGAGATGGAGAAGGTCAGCTGCTGGTCCATCGACGTCCGGGCCAACTGGAACATCGCCATGGACGCCTTCTCGGAGGGGTACCACACCGTCTTCCTGCATCGGCGCACCCAGCCGAAGCTGGCCGGCAAGAGCAACCCGATGCGGCACAAGCCCGTGGTCGACATGTACGACCGCCACATCCGCTCCAGCAACCCCTCCAACCCCGACTACGTCAGCCCGCCCGTCGAGGGTGCCCTGTACGGCCTCGGGTACAAGCAGACACCGGCGGTCGAGACCGACTTCTCCATGCTGCCGCCGGCGGTGAACCGCACCCGCTACCACCCCTGGTTCTTCGACATCGTGTGGCAGTTCCCCAACGTGGCCGTCCTCAACGGCTCGCACTGGTACAGCACCGTCACCGTCTGGCCGATCGACCGCAACCACTCCCGCGTCGTCTTCGACGTCTATGGCCGCAAGGCCCGGCACGCCGGCGACCGCCTGGCCCAGGCGTACAGCCGGGCCCTGCAGTACACGGTGTCCCGGGAGGACCTGGCCGCCATGGAGGACGTGCAGCGCGGCCTCGAGTCGGGTGCCATCAGCGATCTGTACCTCTCCCTGCAGGAGTTCGCGCTCCAGCACCGCTACGGACTCGTCGACGAACTGATCGGAGCCAAGTGATGGAGCTCTCCGCAGAAGCCGGACTTCCCGAAGGATTTGCCGACCTGGAGCGCTTCCTGGAGCGGTGGCGCCTGCGCGACGCACAGGAGCGGATGGAGGCGATGGTCGCCGCCGACATCGAGGAGCTGCGTGACCTGTGCGCCACCATGCTCCCCCGTATCGAAGCGGTGGTGAACCATCTGAACGCCTTCCCCCTCGACGACATGCCCCCGCGGGAGCAGGCCCTCTTCGAGCTCGCCCTGACCTTCGCCGAGGTCACTCACCCGGTCGACCTCGGATGGGCCACACCAGAGGTCAGCGACCTGTATCCGCTGGACGGGATGAACCTGGTCGGGCCCGCACGCGCCTGGTGATCCGGATGAACCATCGACCTCGTACAGAGATGGATCGCTCCATGACTGACCCCTTCGCCAAGCTGACACACGTCGGCCCCGGCAGTCCGACCGGAGAGTTCTTCCGCCAGTTCTGGCTGCCGATAGCCCGGTCCTCCGAGTTCGAGGCCGATGGTGCCCCGATCCGCCTGATGGCGCTGGGCGAGCGCCTCGTCGGCTTCCGCGACAGCGGCGGCCGGATGGGCATCTTCGACCACCGCTGTCCGCACCGCTGCGCCTCCCTGTTCTTCGGCCGCAACGAGAACGGCGGGCTGCGCTGCTCCTACCACGGCTGGATGTTCGACGTGGAGGGCCGCGTCACCGACATTCCGAGCAGTGCGGGAGGACGCGTGCCCACACGTGTGCGCGCCAAGGCCTACTCGGTGCGGGAACGCAACGGCCTCGTCTGGATCTACATGGGGTCGCGCGAGACGCCGCCGCCGCTGCCCGTGATCGGCGTGGTCGCCGACGACGAGGAGCTGGAGATCCAGATGTGGCTGCGCGAGTGCAACTGGCTCCAGGGCATGGAGGGGGACATCGACGCGGCCCATCTCGCGTTCCTCCACCACGGCGGCCATGACCCCGAGGACGTCGGCGAGCACTTCGTCCTCAAGTGGGTCACCAGTGGCAGGGCCGTGGAGACCAAGGTCGTCAACACGGCCGGGGGCACCATGGAGGGCCACCGCAGGCCGGAGAGCTTCGCCCCCGACTACTGGCACTACACCCAGCAGCTGCTGCCGTCCTGGACCATCCCCGGCCAGAACCCCTTCGAGGTCGAAGAGCCCGTCGTGCGGTTCTGGCTGCCGATGGACGACACCCACTCCATGATCTTCCAGCTCAGCCGGCCTCGAGCGCTGGTGGACGGCAGGTCGGCGTTCCACGCCGGCGTCGCGGAGCTGCCGGGCGTCAAGGTCCGCATGGCAGACCTGCTCCAGCCCAACAACGACCAGGACTGGTACGGCAGATGGCGGCTCACTCCCTCCGAGGAGAACAACTACTTCCTCGATCGGGACGCCCAGGCGAAGGGCAACTACACCGGAGTGCAAGGCATCCAGATCCAGGACAAGATGATCACTGAAAGCATGGGACCAGTCGTGGACCGAACCCACGAGCACCTGTCCGCCTCGGACCTGATGGTAAGCCGGACACGGCGGCGCCTCCTGAAGGCCGTCGACGCGTACGCAACAACCGGGGACCTCCCGGCCACCCTGGACGACACCGAGCTCACCCGCGGCCTCATGGCCGGCGGCGGTCATGTCCCCGAGGGCACCGACTGGTTGCAGTACTACCGGGACGTGGCAGAGGCGGCGGGCGCCGATCCGAGGATCCTGGAGAGCGATCTCGTCGAGGCGACCGAGGGGGTAGGGGCATGACCGCGAAACAGTATCCCGTCCTTCCCTTCGCCGCCCGCGAACTGCGCTGGCAGCGCACGCGTGACTTCATGCGGGACAAGGACCTCGACTGTCTGCTCGTCTTCGGGCTCAAGGGCCGCGAACGGTACGAGGGTTACCTCGCCAACGAGGTCCTCGACGGCGTCGTCGTCTTCTTCGCCGAACGCGACCCCGTTCACCTCACCTGGACCCACCACCGCTACACCCGCCGCCTGGCCGCGAACATGCGGGACGTGCGCTTCTGGATCGACGATGTACGCGTCGGTCCGTTCGGCCGCGGGGTGGTCCAGGCACTCACCGAAGAGGGACTGACGTCCAGTCGTATCGGTGTGGTCGGCATGACCGGGAGCTCGGCGGGGGAAATGGAGGGCCTCATCACCCACATGATGTGGGACTACGTCCTCAACAACCTGCCCGAGGCCGAATTCGAGGACATGTCCCTCGACTTCGCCCAGACGATGCTGCCCAAGACGCCGCAGGAACTGGAACTGGTCCGCTTCGCCGCCCAGGCGGCCGAGGAAGCCTGCCAGACCATGCTGGAGATGATCCGGCCCGGCGTGCGCGAGGCCGAGATCTACGCGGCAGCCGTGCAGGTCCTCCACCGCAACTCGTGCACCACCACCTACCCCCACGTCATCATGAGTGTCGGCGCGGACGACCCGGGTTGGGCGCCGCCCTACTGGACCTACGCCGGCGGCGCCTCCCGCACAGTCCAGCCCGGCGACCTGGTCCAGGCCGAGATCATGTCCTGCTACGGCGGATTCGAGACACAGGTCCAGATGTCCGTCGCGGTCGAGCCGGTACCGAAGGTGCTGCACACGCTCCACGACGTCGCCCGTGACTGCTACGACGCCGGGCTCCGGGCCCTGCGTCCGGGAGCGGCCTTCCTCGACGTCGCCCGGGCCATGAGCGAGCCCCTCCTGAAGGCCGGCCACTACAACATGACCCCCCTGGTGCACAGTCTCACTCCCGCGGCCTTCGCCGGGCACATCGCGCTGAACGCCGAACAGATCCCCGGCCAGGACAGCCGCCGGGTCTTCCGTACCGTCGAGCCGATCTCCGACCTGGAACTCGTCCCCGGCATGGCGTTCGCTTTCGAACCCAACGCCTGTACCGGACAGCACCGCGTCAACATCGGCGGCACCGTCGTCGTGGGCGAGAACGGACCGGACGAGCTCAACAGCGTTCCCTGCCGCATGCACGTCGTGTCCTGACGGAACTCCGACCCCGTTCCGCCCGCGGTACTCGCTGATCTCACCGCCCCGTTCCTCACCTTCCTGACGGCTCCGGCCGCCCCTCACTCCAGGAGACACCGTGTCCGAGCACAACCACCCGATGACAGTGGGCGGCAAGGACGTCCACACTGTCGATACCTTCGGGGTGCACAACCCCGCCACCGGCCGGGTGTTCGCCCAGGCGCCCGACTGCTCACCGGCTCAGCTGGACGACGCGGTGCAAGCCGCCGCCGACGCCTTCCCGCTCTGGCGCGACGACATGGACGCTCGCCGCAGCGCGCTGCTGGCCGCGGCCGCACGCATCGAGGAGAGCGCCGAGGAGCTCGCCACCTTGCTCACACTGGAGCAGGGCAAGCCTCTCGCCGACGCCCAATTCGAGGTGATGGTGACCGCGATGACCTTGCGGGGCACTGCCGCCCTCGACGTGCCCCGGGAGGTGATCCGGGACGACGACGAGGAGCGGATCGAGGTGCTGCACCAGCCCATGGGCGTGGTCGCGGCGATCACCCCGTGGAATGTCCCACTGATCCAGGCCGCGATGAAGTTCGCGCCGGCCCTGCTGGCGGGTAACACCGTGGTACTGAAACCGTCTCCTTTCACGCCGCTCTCCTCGCTCGCACTCGGAGTCGTTCTGCGTGACGTGCTGCCGCCGGGCGTGCTGAACGTCATCAGCGGCCGGGACCCGCTGGGTGCACAGCTCGCCGAACACTCCCTGGTCCGCAAGGTGACGTTCACGGGTTCGGTCGCCACCGGAAAGCACGTGGCGGCGTCGGCTGCGCCCGACCTCAAGCGCATCACCCTGGAGCTGGGCGGCAACGACGCGGGCATCCTCCTCGACGACGTCGACCTCGACGCCATGGCCGACAAGTTGTTCTGGGGCGCGTTCGTCAACTGCGGGCAGATCTGCATGGCGCTGAAACGTCTCTACGTACCACGCGCCCGGTACACCGAGGTGGTCGACGCCCTGGCGGACCGGGCACGGTCGGTCCAAGTGGGTGACGGCATGCTCCCCGGCGTCCAGATGGGCCCGCTTGCCACCACGCCGCAGTTCGCCAGGGTCCAGGAGCTGGTGTCGGACGCGCTGGCCGGCGGTGCCACCGCGGCCGCCGGAGGCCGGCGCCTGGACGGTGACGGCTACTTCTTCGCGCCGACCATCCTGAGGGATCTCGAGGACGGCGTGCGCGTCGTCGACGAGGAACAGTTCGGGCCCGTTCTGCCGGTGATCCCGTACGACGACGTCGAAGAGGCGGTGGCCCGGGCCAACAGTACGCACTTCGGGCTCGACGGCTCGGTGTGGAGCGCGGACCCGGAGCGGGCCGCAGCGGTGGCGGCCCGGCTGGAATGCGGGACCTCCTGGGTCAACACGCACGGCATGCCGGCACCGGGCGTGTCTTTCAGCGGGCACAAGTGGAGTGGCCTCGGCGTGGCCGGCGGACTGGCCGGCCTGCTGTCCTATACCGAGACGAAGGTGCTGCACATCGTGCGCGGTTGATGAGCACCGGCGTCCGCGTGCTTGCTCGATGAGCAGCCGGCGTCTGTCCATCCCCTCGAAGTGTGGAGCCCTTCCTATGCGGCCAGTCCCACGGTGGGTCCGGCCCAGTACTCGTTCCCGTAGTCGATCCGGCTCTTGAACCCGCACATGCTTGTAGGTGGCGAGTGGTGTAGACAGCCGCTTCCGAAAACCGCCTGACGCCCGGGCGGAACACAGGGCCTCAAGCGGCCGACCGCCCGTCACCGAAGGAGTCTTCCCATGTCCACCACGCCTTCCTCCGCCACCCCTGCACCGGCGCGCTCCATACGCTCCGCGCCCAGCCGGGCCGCCGCCGCGGGATGGCTGATCGCGGGCACCGTGGCCGCGATCATCGCCGACGCGCTGATCGCCCTGGTCTCCCGGGCGGCCGGAGCCTCCGACGACTTCGAGCCCCTCCAGCCCGGGCCATACGTCACCTTCACTGTCCTGGGCGTCATCATCGGCGCAGTCGGATGGGCGGTGATCCGCCGGTGGTCGGCCCGGCCGCGCGCCGTGCTGTCCTGGCTGGTCCCCGCCGTCGTGGTCATCTCCTTCGTCCCCGACCTGCTGATGCTCGTCAGCGACTACATTCCGCACGCCGACGCCGCCGGGATCATCGGACTGGTGCTCATGCACGTCGCGGTCGCCGCGGTGGCCGTCGCCGCCTACCACCGCGCCCTGCCCCTGAACGACACGCCCCGAAGCTGACTCACAGCCGCCCATCCATCACCCCGCACACCACTTGACCTCTTCAGGGTGCGGCCATACGGTCCACCATAGTCCCAATTAACAGAATAATGTCCTGCTTACCAGGACGTTCATTGGTGGGGCGCGAAGGTCCCCGGCGGCGCGCTCTGCTCTTGCAGCAACCCGCATGATTCGACGCCGTCGAATCATGGCCGGCGCGCTCCCGGCGTTCGGCAGAAAACATCCGACCGCGAGATCCCCGCAACCGCGGCCCCGGTTCCATCCCGGGCGCTGGTCCCTTCCTTCCGTTCCCCATCTGGAGGCCGGCATGCCGTCCGACACCGTCACACCCCCTGTTGGCCGCAGTCTGGTTCCACTCGGACTGTTTCTCCTGGCCGCACAGAGTTACCAGCTCGTCGCGTTCCCCAACTTCCTCGATTCCCTGCAGACCGAGCCCGGCTGGCACCTGTCACCGAGCGCTGCGGGACTGATCGGGAGCACGGCTTTTCTGGGCGTTCTGGCAGGCGTCCACGCCGCAGTGGCGCTGGCCCGGCGCCTCGGGCTCCGGCAGGCGACGCTCGCCGCACTCCTGTGGCTCACGCTCTGGTCCGGGGCTTGCGCACTCGCAACCGCCCCTTGGCAACTGGGACTTCTCAGCATGCTCGCCGGAATCGGCACAGGCGTCGCGTTTCCACTGACCCTGAGTCTCGTCAAGGACTCCGCCACCAGGATCGGGGCCGCGCGCCAAAACGCCGCCCCCAAAGGCAGGCGCGCCCGCGCGGACGCGGCCACCCGCGCCAGGCGTTCACTCGCACTGGTTCCGCTAGGAATACCCATCGCGGGATTCGTCGCCCAGAACACGGCGGGCGCGCTGCCGGTCGAGAACGCGTGGCGCCTGATCACGGCCATGGGAGCGGGCCTGGGAATCATCGCCGTTGCCCTGTGCCTGTGGCTACTGCCGCGCGGCACCGACGTGTCCGTCCTGGCCCCTGACCAGGACGGACACCGCGAGCCGGGCCGGCGGGTCATCGTGTGGACGGGCGCCCTCGTGATCGGAGCGAACCTGATCGCCTGGTCAGGCCTGACGGGACTCGCCTCCGTCGACCTGCGCTTCAACGCCGCGCTGAGCGCTGGCGCGGTTGTGGCGATCTTCGTCGTGGCGTGCACGGCGATCCATCGGAACGGGACGTCCACCTCCCGCTCGGAGACCGCCCGGGCCACCATGGCTTTCATCCTGCTCTATCCGCCGGTCACGGTGCTGACCGCGGCTGTGGTGCTGAGCCTCCTCGCAGGCCAGCCCCTCTCCTTCGTCATGCCGCTGATCGGTGTGTGGATCGCCGACGGCTACCTTCGGTCGCTGACGCTCTGTGCGGCACCGCGTGTGCTCGAACTCCGTTCCCACCCCGCCCTTCAGGAGCGCGTCGGCACCCTCGCGGACGCCGGGCACATCACCCCGCTGCCACCGCCGTTTCACCCGGGCCCGGCATGTGACGGAGAGTTCACGACACCACCCCGCCCGAACCTGCCGTAGTCGATGGAGATGCCCCCCGCCGTGCCGCGCGGCCGGAGCGAGACCCGCCTTGTGTGTTCAGCCCACGAGATCCGGCGGCACTGCGGACGCCCGACAGGATTCCGCCCAACGACCGACCTGTACGACTCTGTCCTGGCCGACCGCCGCCGAAGGCCGGTGTCGCGCGTACCTGCCGCAGCACGCCTCGACGGCCGTCCACTGACCGCGCGGGAACCCGGCGCTCATCTCGATCTGTCGCTGGCCAACGACCTGGCAGATTCGAGTGTGTCGACACGACCCCGCGGCCCGGAGCACGGTTATGGGCGGGCCGATGTCCCGCCATTGTCTTCGGCCCGGACGGCACGCCCGGGCCGCTGCATAGTCTGAAGCGGTCGGCGTCACATCCATCCTCCCCATGCCCGAAGCTGTCTCCTCGGCACCGTGCATCCTGCTCTACGGCAGGTGCTCCGCTTCGGTCGGCCTGTGAGTGCGCGAGTCGGTCCCCCGGGGCGGGTGCACAGCCCCGATACCGGACGCGGGCACACTACGCACATGCAGCTCCCCACCGAAGCCGTAGCCACCGCTGTGTTGCTGGAGGTCACAAGGATCTCCGGACTCCCGACAAAGCGCGGAGCCCCGTATCCCGGCAGGGCAGGCGCCCACTGGATCGGGAGCGAGGCGGCCGGTGTCCTGGCCTTGATCGAGAGTTTGCCCGGCGGCGAGCAGCACCGCTGCGGCTTCTCGCCGGGCTGGAGCATCCGGGCGTACGCGGACACTCTCGACCTGGCGCTGTTCGAGGCGGCGTTCTGCTTCAGCTGCCACGAAGTCCGCATGCATGGAACTGCCGTGCCACCCGCACTGGCCACGCACTTCTTCGACGCGGGTGCCCCACAGGCGCACACCCTCCTGGCCCTCTTGCGCGAGGCAGCACCGTAGCCGGTCGGCCCCGGTCACTCGACAGGTCGCTCATCCGGTTCAGAGACGAGAACGTGCCGATCGTCGTACAACGAAAAGGCCGAGCCCGTCAACCAGCAATGCCCGGTACGCGAGACACCATTGTCCCGTGCGGCAGTCGCATACTGGGCGAGTGACACCTGACGCCACACACAAGGAAGCCGCCGCACAGGACGGTGGCGAAGCCGGAATCAAGATCATCGGGCGGGCTGTCGCGGTGCTCCGCGCCCTCGCCGGCGAGCGGGAGGGACTAAGCCTCTCCCAGCTCGCTGAACGCACCGGCCTCCCGCGCTCGACGATTCACCGGCTGGTCTCCGCACTGGAGGTCGAGGGCGTGCTGGTCGCAGCCTCTGCTACGGGGCGCGTCCGCATCGGTCCCGAATTGGTGCGATGGGCCGAGGCCGGCCGACCAGAGATTCGCGCCCTGTTCCGGCCGGCGATGGAGCACCTTGCCCAGACCCTGGAGGAAACGGTCGACCTCGCGGTCCTGGAATCCGGCCGACTGAGAATCACCGATTCGATACAGGGGCAGCACACCTTGCGTGCCGTATCGGTGGTGGGCACCAGCTTGCCACTGCACTGCACCGCCAACGGCAAAGCCGTCCTGGCGAAGTTGAGCGATGCCGAGATCGCGCGCCTGCTCCCGGCACGACTGACTCGGCTCACCCCCTCCACGATCACGCGACGGGCCGCCCTTGCGGAGGAACTCACGCAGGTTCGGCGGACAGGCATGGCCTTCGATCTGGAGGAGAGCACTCCCGGCGTGTGTGCCATCGCCATCGCCGTCCAGGACACCTACGGCACACTGGCGGCGCTCTCCGTGCCGATCCCCGCCATTCGCTTTCATGACCGCGAGCAAGACATCGTCGACGCACTCAACACGGCACGGGAGCAGGTCTCGTCGGTGCCGTCCGACACGCTGCCCGAATCCGACACATACGACGCACCGCCTCCCTCGTGACTGCGAACAGCGCCTACCGACCCAGCAGTGCCCAGCCGTCACAGCGATCCGCGCCTGGGTGAACTCGCAGGCTCCCGCGGCTCGCCGAGGTCGAGCGACCGCACATTCGACGACGCGGGTGCGTGGGCGTCCGGACGGCCCGGGTGGTCCAGGGCCACGGAAAGCCGACAGCCAGTCAGTTTCGGCGGAGGCATGACCGAGCAGCGCACCGTCGCCACCTCCGCCGCATTTGACCGATAGCGCCGAGGTCCAAGCCCAGGGCGGAGACCGAGACCGAGCCACAGGTCAGCGCAGAACTGATCAGCTCTGATTCGGCCCCGCCGACAGTTGGGTCGGCGAGCTCAGCCGGCTTCGTCGCCCCACTTAAGCGTCACCAAGCTGAAGAGCACGATGCCGACGAGCAGGTTCTTCCTCATCATGCTCGCAATCCCAGTGATGCAGCCAGGTGCAACGGTAAGCCATTTC
This sequence comes from Streptomyces spongiae, assembly GCF_009377185.1. Classification (GTDB taxonomy): domain Bacteria; phylum Actinomycetota; class Actinomycetes; order Streptomycetales; family Streptomycetaceae; genus Streptomyces; species Streptomyces spongiae. Next base: position 23 of record NZ_VJZC01000119.1, on the reverse strand, counting down.
ACCCGGGGACCGGTCCCCGGGTG
>NZ_VJZC01000118.1 GCF_009377185.1 Streptomyces spongiae | reverse complement strand
ACCCCCGGCAGTACCCACCGACCGGCCTACGCCACCCCCGGCGTCCACCGCGCTGACCTGCGTTGACGTAATTCTGATGGCTTATGTCCTCCCCCTTCGGCCATTGAATTGTTAGGCTCGTGGTTTCGCCCACTCGTGAAGGAACATTCTTCTGGGTAGGGCGATGCTTTGTATTTCCAGTACCTACGAGGAGCACCTGTGACCCAGACCAGCGAGAACGTCACCTGGCTGACCCAGGAGGCGTACAACAAGCTCAAGACCGAGCTTGAGTACCTTACTGGTCCTGCGCGCACGGAGATCGCCGCCAAGATCGCGGCCGCGCGCGAGGAGGGGGACCTGCGCGAGAACGGCGGGTACCACGCGGCCAAGGAAGAGCAGGGCAAGCAGGAGCTCCGTGTGCGCCAGCTGACCCAGCTCCTGGAGACCGCCAAGGTCGGCGAGGCCCCGGCGGCGGACGGTGCGGTGGCACCCGGCATGGTCGTGACCATCGCCTTCGACGGTGACGAGGACGACACGCTGACGTTCCTGCTCGCCTCCCGCGAGTACGCGAGCTCCGACATCGAGACCTACTCGCCGCAGTCCCCGCTGGGCTCCGGCGTGATCGGCAAGAAGGTCGGTGAGGACGCCGAGTACGAGCTGCCGAACGGCAAGCTGGCCTCGGTGAAGATCCTCAAGGCCGACCCGTACCAGGCCTGAGTGCACGGACCGGTTTTTCAGCGATGCCCCCGATGCCCGTCGCGGCACCGGGGGCATCGTCATGCCCGGCTCGGTGTCACGCCGTCGCCGAGCGGTACTTCCGCACCGCCAGCGTCCTGAATATGAGAACGATCAGCACCGAGTAGATCAGTGAGGCCCAGACCGGGTGCTGCATGGGCCAGGCGTCCGACGGGGTCACCCCCGGGTTGCCGAAGAGCTCGCGGCACGCCTGCACGGTGGCACTGAACGGGTTCCAGTCGGCGACATGCTGCAGCCAGGGCGTCATACGGCTGGAGTCCACGAACGCGTTCGAGATGAACGTGACCGGGAAGAGCCAGATCAGTCCGCCGGAGGTGGCGGCCTCGGGTGTGCGCACGGAGAGGCCGATCAGTGCGCCGATCCAGGTGAACGCGTATCCGAGGAGGAGCAGCAGCCCGAAGGCGGCGAGCACCTCGCCGATGTTGGTGTGGGTGCGCCAGCCGACCAGGAGGGCGACCACGGCCAGGACGAGCAGGGTGAGCGCGGTCTGCACCAGGTCGGCGAGGGTCCGCCCGGTCAGTACCGCACCACGGGCCATCGGCAGCGAGCGGAAGCGGTCGATGAGCCCCTTGTGCATGTCGTCGGCTATGCCCGCGCCGGCGCCCGCGGTGGCGAAGGTCACGGTCTGCGCGAAGATGCCGGCCATCAGGAACTCGCGGTATCTGTCCGGGTTCGTGGAGCCGCCGATGTTCATGGAGCCGCCGAACACGTAGCTGAACAGCACCACGAACATGATCGGCTGGATGAGCCCGAAGATCACCATCTCGGGGATTCTGGACATTCTGATGAGGTTCCGTTTCGCGACGACCAGGGAGTCGCGAATGGACTGGCTGATCGGGTTCGCGGGTGCCGCTACGGGCGCGGCGTCGGTGGCGGCACTCACTTGGCGGTCTCCTTCCTGCGCTTGGCGCCCTTGGTGTCCTGGGACGCGCCGTTCTCCCCGTCCTTCGCCTCGGCGACGTGTCCCGTCAGGGAGAGGAAGACGTCGTCCAGGGTGGGCCGGCGCAGCCCGATGTCGTCGATCTCGATGCCGCGGGTGTCCAGCTCGCGGATGACCTCGGCGAGGAGCTTGGCCCCACCGGTCACGGGCACGGTGAGCTTGCGCATGTGCTCCTCGACCGTGGTCTCACCCTTGCCGAAGCCACTCAGCACCTCCGCGGCGGCCGGTATGTGCTCGCGCTCGTGCACCACGACCTCCACGCGCTCGCCGCCGGTGCGTGCCTTGAGCTGGTCGGAGGTGCCACGGGCGATGACGTGGCCCTGATCGACGACCGCGATGTCGTGGGCCAGGTGGTCGGCCTCTTCGAGGTACTGGGTGGTCAGCAGCAGGGTGGTGCCGCCGGAGACCAGCTGCTTGATGACGTCCCACAGCTGCTGGCGGTTACGTGGATCGAGGCCGGTCGTCGGCTCGTCCATGAACATCACCGGCGGTGAGACGACCAGCGCGGCGGCCAGGTCGAGGCGGCGGCGCATACCGCCGGAATACGTCTTCGCCGTCCGGTCGGCCGCGTCCGCGAGGTGGAACTGCTCCAGCAGCTCGTCCGCGCGAGCCTTGGCGGCCTTCGCCCTCATCTGGTAGAGCTGGCCGACCATCTGCAGGTTCTCCCGGCCCGTCAGGTACTCGTCGACCGCGGCGAACTGGCCGGACAGGCCGACCGAGCGCCGTACGGCGTCGGGGTGCTTGAGGACGTCTATGCCCGCGACGACCGCCGTACCGCTGTCGGGCCGCAGGAGGGTGGTCAGACAGCGGACGGCCGTCGTCTTGCCCGCGCCGTTCGGCCCGAGCAGGCCCAGCACCGTGCCCTCTGGGACATCGAGGTCGACGCCGTCCAGTGCCCTTACGTCACCGAAGGTCTTCACCAGGCCTTCGGCATAGATGGCGCCTGGCATGTGATTTCTCCACGTCGTTGGGGATTTCTTCGGAAAGACTGGGTTGAGCGTTCAAAGACTGGCTTGAGTATGAGTGTTCCTTGATGTGCCTGGCGGACTTCGATCCGTCCCGACACCCAATCGAGACTCACCATAACGCGATGTATCGCGTCTCTCAACGGATTTTCCCGAACGAGTGACACAGGGGCTCTGGCCTCGGCCGATGGCGGAACGCACGGTGTCCGCCCGTGTCCGCCGACGCGGGTGGCGGCTCAGTTCATGACCGTGTAGCCCGCCTCCCGCAGTGCCTGGCCGACCTCGGCGCAGTGCTCCGGGCCCTTCGTCTCCAGGTGCAGCTCGACCTCCGCCTCCGTGAGCCCGAGCCGGGGATCGGTCCGTACGTGACTCACATCGAGGACGTTAGCGTCGACCACTGACAACACCCCCAAGAGCGTCGCGAGGGCGCCCGGCCGGTCCGTCAGACGCAGCCGAACGGCCAGGTAGCGGCCCTGCGCGGTCATGCCGTGCCGCAGCACGCGCTGCATCAGCACCGGATCGACGTTCCCACCGGACAGCACCGCCACCACCGGCCCCTCGAAGGCTCCCGGCCCGCCCAGCAGCGCCGCGACCGGGCTCGCCCCCGCCGGCTCGACGACCAGCTTGGCCCGCTCCAGGCAGAGCAGCAGCGCGGCCGACAGCTGGTCCTCGGAGACCGTGCGGACCTCGTCGACCAGCTCGCGGATGATGCCGAACGGCACGTCACCCGGCCGCCCGACCTTGATCCCGTCCGCCATCGTCGCCGGACTCTCGATCGCCACCGGGCGTCCGGCCGCCAGTGAGGGCGGATACGCGGCCGCGCCCTCCGCCTGCACGCCCACGATCCGCACCTTCGGCCGCAGCACCTTCACCGCGGTCGCGATGCCGGCGGCCAGCCCTCCCCCGCCGATCCCTACGACGATCGTGCGCACTTCGGGGCACTGCTCCAGGATCTCCAGGCCCACCGTGCCCTGGCCCGCGATGATGTCGGGATGGTCGAAGGGATGGATGAACACCGCGCCGGTCCGGTCCGCGTACTCCTGGGCGGCGGCCAGCGTCTCGTCGACGACCATGCCGTGCAGGCGCACGTCGGCGCCGTACTCGCGCGTCGCGCTGATCTTCGGCAGCGGGGCACCTTTCGGCATGAAAACCGTGGCGTGCACTCCGAGAAGTGCGGAAGCCAGGGCGACGCCCTGCGCGTGGTTGCCCGCGCTCGCCGCGACGACACCCGCGGCGCGTTCCTCGGGCAGCAGTCCGGCGATGCGCACGTACGCGCCGCGCAGCTTGAAGGAACCGGTCCGCTGGAGGTTCTCGCATTTGAGGTGCACCGGCGCGCCGACCAGCTGCGACAGATGCCTGCTGCCCTCCATCGCGGTGACCCGCGCGACCCCCATGAGCATCTTCTGGGCACCCCGCACGTCGTCGAGGGTCACGCGAGGCAAGGAGTCAGCCGTGCTGTAGCTCATGGCCACCAGTCTCGCAGTTCACAGCGGCGGGTCGTCGGAGTGACCAAGGGGCGAAACCGGTTTGCCAAGCGCCCGTACGACGTGCCAGTCCGCCGCGTACTCTGTCCCCCAACCCAGCACCCTCGCAATGAAGTGAGCCCCCGGCCATGCCCACAACACCTGAAATGTCGATGGACATGTCGACCGTCGGTGACACCGGTCTCCTCGACACGCTGCAGCACGAGGTCGCAGTGTTCGCGCGCCGTGCCGAACAGACCCGGCTCGGCGGCGTCGGGCAGGTGCGCAACTCCATGGACCGCGCCGCGTACCTGCTGCTCAACCGTCTCGACAAGGAAGGCCCGATGGGCGTCAAGGCGCTCGCCGCGAGCATGGGGATCGACTCGTCGACAGTCACCCGCCAGGTGGCCCCGCTCGTCGACACCGGGCTCGTCAAGCGCACCTCGCACCCCGAGGACGGGCGCGCGGTGGTGCTCCAGCTGTCCCCGCGCGGGCTGTCCCGTCTGGAGGAAGTCCGCTCGTCGAGGCGCCAGTTGATGGCCGAGCTGACCCACGACTGGGCGCCGGAGGAGCGCGAGGCTTTCTGCAGCCTCCTCACCCGCTTCAACACCGCCCTCTCCGCCCGCATGGCCGTCACGGGGGTCGGCGTCGGGGACGCGGCGCCCACGTCCTGACCTGCGCCCGTCGCGTCCACCGCGTGCCCGCGCGCGGAAGGCGATCGTCCTCCACGCGCGCGTGGAGGGCCGTTCCTCCGGGGTGGGCGGTTCCGCGACGCCCGGCTCCGGTGCTGCGCGGCTCTTGACCGTGGGGCCGCCTCCGGTCTGATATGAGACGGGCCCTTGTCGTACGGCTGGCCTGTTTCCGTACCCGGCCGGGGCCCGTTTTCCGTCAGGGTGCCCTCAGGGGGAGGCGCGGTGCGAGATCGGCAGGCGTCCCAGGACGCCCGCCGGGCCCGGGAGTTCGAGGCGTTCGTCGCGGGCGCGGCTGGGCGGCTCCTCCATGCCGCCACGCTGCTCACCGCGGAATCGCCGAACGACAACCCGCGCGCACGGCGCCTGCTGACCCTGGCCCTCGCCCACACGTACGCGTCCTGGGACCGCCTGCGCGGCGAGGACCCGTACGACCGGACACGCCAGCACTTGGCCGTGCGCTTCGCGCGCGGGGCATGGCACCAGTACGGCCGGTTCCGTGCCGCTCCGGTGAGCGTTCTGGCGGAGCTCAGCCCACATCAGCGGCTGATCGTCGTCCTCAGGCTGTACGAAGGCGTCGCCGAGGAACAGACGGCGGCCCTGCTCGGGCTCCCTGTCGAACGCGTGCACACGATCTGCGCCCGTGCGATGGCGACGCTGCTGCATCCGCCGCGCAGGCCCGCGTCGGCGGCCGTGGAGGCGGAGGTGGCGCCGTCGTGAGACCCGGCGGAGGCGGCTCATGAGCCTGCACGAGCGGGAGGCGGCCGTGCGGCGGATGCTGGAGCGTACGCCGCCCCCGGTACCGCCCGAGCTGTTCGGGGACGCACTGCGGCGCGGCGGGCGGATGCAGCGCCGCAGGACCGCGGCCCGCCGCATCATGTGGCTGGTGCTGCTGGCCGCGGTGGTCGCGTTCGTCGTGTGGGCGTCGGTGGCACGCCCCTGGGTGGAGCCGCCGTCGGACACGACTCCACCGATCACTGGCTGGTGACTAGCCGAGGGCCTGCTGCAGGTCCTCCAGGAGGTCGTCGACGTTCTCGATGCCCACGGAGAGGCGTACGAGATCGGCCGGCACCTCGAGCGCCGAGCCGGCCGCCGACGCGTGCGTCATGCGTCCCGGGTGCTCGATCAGGGACTCGACGCCTCCCAGGGACTCGCCGAGCGTGAACACCTTGGCACGGTCGCAGACCTCGACGGCCGCCTCCTCGCCGCCCTCCACCTGGAACGACACCATGCCGCCGAACGCCTTCATCTGCTTGGCGGCGACCTCGTGCCCCGGGTGCTCCGGAAGCCCCGGGTACAACACGCGTGTCACGCGCGCGTGCCGGCTGAGCATGTCGGCGACCCTGGTGGCGTTCTCGCTGTGCCGGTCCATGCGCACGGCGAGCGTCTTCGCCCCACGCAGCACCAGCCAGGAGTCGAAGGGCCCGGCGACCGCGCCCATCGCGTTCTGGTGGTACGCCAGCTCCTCGCCCAGTTCCTGGTCGCCGACGACGAGGGCCCCGCCCACTACGTCCGAGTGGCCGCCCATGTACTTGGTCAGCGAGTGCACGACGACGTCCGCGCCGAGCGCGAGCGGCTGCTGGAGGTACGGGGTGGCGAAGGTGTTGTCGACGACCAGCCTGGCACCGGCCTCACGGGCGATCTGGGCGACGGCGGCGATGTCGGTGATGCCGAGGAGCGGGTTGGAGGGGGTCTCCACCCACACGACCTTGGTCTTCGGGGTGATGGCGGCCCGTACGGCGGCGGGGTCGCTGGTGTCGGCGACCGACCATTCGACCCCCCACCGCGAGACGACCTTCGCGAACAGGCGGAACGTACCGCCGTACGCGTCGTTGGGGATGACCACGTGGTCGCCGGGGCTGAGGAGCGTACGCAACAGGCAGTCCTCGGCGGCCAGCCCGGACGCGAACGCGAGACCGCGGCGGCCGCCCTCCAGCGCGGCGAGGTTCTCCTCCAGCGCGGTCCGGGTGGGGTTCGCGCTACGGCTGTACTCGTAGCCCCCGCGCAGGCCGCCCACGCCGTCCTGCTTGTAGGTCGAGACCTGGTAGATCGGCGGGACGACCGCGCCGGTGAGGGGATCCGCGGTGTTGCCCGCGTGGATCGCGAGGGTCTCGAAATGCTGACTGATGTGCCTGTCGCTCATGGGCCCCGAGCGTAGTGCGCGCGGCGTGGGGATGTCGGCGGACGCCGTGTGACGCCACCGACCGGCAACAATCACGCGTGCCCGAGCGGGTACTCCGGCCAGGAACGAAGTCGTGACCCGGACTGGTTGGCCAATTGTCAGAGCCGTCTGGTTCGCTTGAGACATGGAGATTCTCTGGGTCCTGATCGCGCTGGTCATGATGAGCTTCGTCATCGGCCCGTACATGCTGCGCAGGCGTGCCGGAATCCAGCAGGTCGCGCCCGGCGACCCGGACGCCGCGGACCCGGCGAACTACGGCTTCGTACGGCAGGAGGAACTGGACATCCGCATGCCCGGCCCCGACCAGGACCTGCTGGACGTACTGGACGTGGTGCAGGGCACACAGAACCACCGTGCCGCGGCGCAGCTGCTGGCGGGCACCGAGTCGGAGGGTGAGCGGCGGTGGCAGCGGGTGCAGGCCTTCGCGGGCGCCGCGGCGCTGGAGCTTCAGCAGCGTCCCGGCGGGGTGAGCGAGTCTCCCGGCGGGCAGTGGCTGCGCGTGTGGCGGGCCGAGGCTCCGAAGGACGCGGGCGGGGCGGCCGTGCACGCGGAGTTCCTGGTGCAGCAGGCCTGGCGGACGTCGACCCCGGGAACGGACGACTTCCGGATCATCATGGAGGAGGCGAAGGCGGCCTGCGGCGAGGCGGCGCTGCTGGCTCCGGGTGACCCGATCCCGTACATCATCGAGCTGTCGGTGGCCCGCGGACTCGCCTATCCGCAGGCGGAGTTCGAGAAGCTCTGGCTGAAGATCCTGGACCGGGCGCCGACGCACATGGGTGCGCATCTGGCGGCGTTGCACTACTGGTGCGAGAAGTGGCACGGCTCGCGGGAGCTGGCGTACGCGTTCGCGGAGGCGGCCGCGGCCCGGGCTCCCCAGGGTTCACTGCTCGCGGCCATGCCCCTGTTCGCGGTCTTCGAGCATCTGCCCGAGGTGAACCTGGTCAGCGGCTTCTATCAGAGCGAGGTCGTGACGAAGGCGATCCACGGCGCCCTGTTCGCGGTCCACGCGGCCCGCCCGGACGACCCGATGCTGCCCCACGTCCGCCACCTGCTGGTGTCCTTCCTGGTCCGCGGCGAGCGCTGGGCCGAGGCGATGAACCAACTCGTCCACGTCGACGGCCATGTGGGCGCCCTGCCGTGGACCCTCACGGCCGACCCGGCCGCGGACTACGCGATATACCGGGCGCTGGCGGTGGCGGGCTACGAGGCGAACGGCGGCAGCCCGGCGACGCTGCAGGCCTGACAGCGGGCGGCCCGGCGGGGAGCCGGAGGCCGCCCGGAGGTCATCGGGCGTCTACACCCACACCCCCGCCCAGGCCACAGCCGCCGAGCCCTCCCGCGAGGCCTACCAGAAGGTCCTCACCACCGCCGGCTGCGGCACGATCACCACGGAGATCCTCCCGGCCCAGGGCCGCGACTTCTTCCCTGCGGAGGGATACCACCAGCAGTACCTCGACAAGAACCCGGCGGGCTACTGCGGGCTGGGTGGATCGGGGGTCAAGCCAGGTGACCCGTTCGACCGGGCCGACTCGCGGTCATCCCGCTGTGCGGGCGGGCAGACGCCATCCCGGGCGCGGGAAGTGGCAGGTGTAGCCGTCCGGGTAGCGCTGCAGGTAGTCCTGATGCTCCGGCTCGGCCTCCCAGAGCGGGCCGACCGGCTCTACCTCGGTGACGACCTTGCCCGGCCACAGGCCGGAGGCGTCCACATCCGCGATCGTGTCCTCAGCGATCCGCTTCTGCTCGTCGTCCACGTAGTAGATCGCCGAGCGGTAGCTGAGGCCGACGTCATTGCCCTGACGGTTCCTGGTGCTCGGGTCGTGGATCTGGAAGAAGAACTCGAGGATCGCGCGGAAGTCGGTCCTCTCAGGGTCGAACAGGATCTCAATGGCCTCCGCGTGCGTGCCGTGGTTACGGTAAGTCGCGTTCGGCACGTCACCCCCGGTGTATCCGACCCGGGTCGCGGTCACGCCCGGGAGTCGACGAATCAGGTCCTGCATCCCCCAGAAACATCCGCCCGCCAGCACGGCCCTCTGCGTCTGCGTAGCCATTGCCGCCCTCCAATACGTGTCGGCTTGGTCACTCGGCCTACTCCGCCCGCACAACACCGGCATCCGAGCGCAGTCTTGTAACGCGTGAGACCTTCATGCAATTCCGTGCCCGTTCAGCCACGTCTGGGGCGCCGATCACCAGCCACCGCAGGGAGCGCGCGGATGCACACGCCTGTCGTCGCCGTCTGACGTAACAAGGTCACATGGCAGCGCAGGCTCACAGGCACCCGAGTCTCCTGTCCGATCGGGGGCGCCCCCACCCCGGTAGCCAGGGGCGGCCTCCAACCAGACGCACTCCGAAGGTGTGCAGAGTTGTACACGCACAAGGCACAGTCGCCGCCCGCATGGGAGACGCCCGCCTTGTGCGTGACTCCCTGAACGCGGGACGCGCACGCCTGGACCGGGCTCCAACGTCCAGACCACCCCGGACACCACTTCACCATCGACCCGGACAAGTGGGACTTCTACGAGAACGGACGCCTACCGCCTCCTCGGAGACGACGAACGCACCGCCACCCACGCGCGGTCAGTGATCCGTACCAGCACGAACCCCGACGGAACTGAGATCTCCCCCATGCTCGCGGCAGAGGCCCGCCTCACACTCGGGGTCGCCGCCGCTCGCACGGGCGAGACAGAAGAGGGTGGATCCGTTCGCGCCGGCCTCGGTGGTGGATCAGACTGATCTTCATCGAAGAGAACTTCGGTCCGCCTATGGAGAAGGCTGGCCGACTGCGCCGCCTGTGGATGTGGCGACCGGCGAGATCCTGCACCACTACGACACCCGCAGCGAACCCGGCGAACGGCTCTCAGTCCGCTGTCGCAACCGGCGCGCGACCGTCTGCGCCCCCTGCTCGTGACTCCACGCGGGGGAAGTGTGCCGTCCCGCCGTGACGGCGGCACGTGTGAGCGCGGCCGTCCCCTTTGCTGCGGCGGTGTCCACGCCCCGGACGCTCCCGTCGTCGGCCACCCCCTCTGCGCCGCGGTTCCCGCGGGCCCGGCCTGGGTGTCGGCGCCCGAGTTCCACATGGCTGCGCACCGCGCCACACCGCAGAAGGAGCCCGGACTCCGACGAGTTGGGCTTCATCGGTGTCCGGACCGGCTCTCAGCAGATGAACCGCTCCTGTGCATTGACATGTACACGGTACTTCTTTATGGTCCAGGCCAATCTTCCGCATTCGGAACTGCGTTCTCATTCGTGAACAGAAGAGGTCATCGGATGACACGAACCAGAACCGCCCTGCTGAGTGTTCTCTCCCTGCTGGCCGGCCTGCTGAGCCTTCAGCTCACCGGCCCGCCCCCACAGGCGACGGCCGCACCAACCACCTTCACCCACCCCGGCGTGCTGGTCAGCCGCGGCCAACTCGACTACGCCCGGTCAAAGGTGCAGGCCGGCCAGCAGCCTTGGAAGGCCGCGTACGACGCCATGATGTCCAGCTCCTACGCCTCGCAGTCGCGCACCGCCAAACCGCGGGCCGTCGTGGAGTGCGGCTCCTCGTCCAACCCCAACAACGGCTGCACCGACGAACGTCAGGACGCCATCGCGGCCTACACCCAAGCGCTCGCCTGGTACTTCACCCGGGACAGCAGATACGCCAAGAAGTCGATCGAGATCATGGACGCCTGGTCCTCGACCATCACCGATCACACCAACAGCAACGCCCCGCTGCAGACCGGCTGGGCCGGATCGACCTGGCCGCGCGCCGCGGAGATCATCAAGTACACCTACGACGGCGGCTGGCCGGGTGCGGGTCGCTTCGCGACCATGCTTCGCACCGTGTACCTGCCCGAGGTGATCAACGGCGCGGCGACCAAGAACGGCAACTGGGAACTGGTCATGACCGAGGCGGCGATCGGTATCTCGGTCTTCATCGAGGACCGCACCAGCTACGACAAGGCGGTCAGCACCTACCTCGCCCGCGTCCCCGCGTACATCTACTTGACCAGTGACGGCGACCTGCCCGAGCCGCCGGCCGGCAGCAGCATCGACACCAACGCCGAGATCATCAAGTACTGGCAGGGCCAGAGCACCTTCACCGACGGCCTCGCCCAGGAGACCTGCCGCGACTTCGGGCACACCGGCTGGGGCATCGCCTCCATCGCGGACATCGCGGAGACCAGCCGCATCCAGGGCCAGGACCTCTATCCGAGGATCCAGGACCGGCTGCGTCACGCGCTGGGCTTCCACACCTCCTACGAGAACGGCACCGCCGTACCTTCCTGGTTGTGCGGAGGCTCGGTCAACAAGGGCCTCGACCAAGTCACGGAGGTCGGCTTCAACGCTCTCCACAACCGCCTCGGCATCAGCATGTCCAACACCCAGAAGTACACCGAGGCACACCGGCCCTCCGGCACGGACAACTACTTCAACGCCTGGACGACCCTCACGCACGCGGACAACCCCAACTGACCATCGCCGACCCTTCCCCCGCCTGTTGCGACGTCCACCGCGTGTGAGGCTCTTGTGCATCGACCGGATGCATCGACCGGACGACGCAACGGGCGGGACGGGGTCTGAACAGGGCGGCCGTGGTTCTTCCTTCGGGGCTCAGCCCGTTCTCGCAGATGGGCGCAAGCCGTCGAGGTAGGTGGAGAGCTGACTGGCGGCGTACAGCTGGGCGATTCCGCGGGACGTGAGGTCGCCCCGCCACCCTTCCAGGGTCTTGGCCAACGCTTCGAGGCTGCCGGCGTCGCGGAGTTCCCGCATGACGGCGGCGATGGCGCCCAGTGGCCGGCCTCCCCGGCGCAGAAGGTGTGCCAGTTCGGCGTCGCGCACGTCCAGCGCGAGGTATTGGCGGTGCCCGGTGCGCGGGTCACGTGGTGGGGTGAGGACTCCAGCACGTTCCCAGGTGCGCAGGGTGGCCGGGTTGAGCCCGAGGTGGCGGGCTAGTTCACCGATGCTGTACGGCGCCCGAGTGCCGGCCGCCGCATGCGGGGTGGCGGCTCCGAGATGTGAGAGCGCAGCTTCGACGGTTCGCAGCGTGTTGCGGTCGCGAGCCAGGAGCGCGTGCCCGTCGTCGAGGTACTCCAGTGCTTCGTCGAGCCGGCCGCCGGTGACGGCACGCATGATGCGGCGGCTCGTCGAGTAGCCGAAGGCAGGCACGAGCGCCAAGTAGGCCGCGAGACCGGCGGCATGAGTGGCGGTGTAGTCCCGGTACCCCGTCCGGCTACGGCGAGCCGGCGGGATGATGCCGGCGTCCTCGTAGTTTCGGACCGCCTGCGTCGAGAGGCCATGCTGCCGAGCCAGGTCCACGGGCCGCATATGACCTCCGATTGAGGGTTTCCGACGCCGGTGAGCGGAGGTTGCGTCGCAGAGTCTCCACCGGGCGTTCAAGGGTACGATTCAGGGACATGGCAGACATGGCACAGAGCATGCGCACCGTGTCCGGGGACTTCGAACTGACGATGGACGAGCTGCGCGTCGTGGCACGTTACGTGGTTGGGCACGCAGAGGACGTCCTGTCGGTCTTTGAGCAGGCTGTTCCCGATGATCCGCGCCCCCGTGCGGCAATCGACGCGGCCTGGGTGTTCATCAACGGTGCCAACAGGACGAAACTGCAGCGCGTCACTTCTCTCGACGCTCATCGAGCCGCCCGGTCCGCACCCTCCGAAGCCGCGCGCCTGGCCGCGCGATCCGCCGGTGACGCCGCATCGGCCGCATACCTGCACCCCATCGCCCAGGCAGGTCAGGTCGGCCACATCCTGCGAGCCTCCGCGAGCGCTGCGCGCGTCGGGGAGATGGAAGCGGGCGGTGACCCCGCGATCGGGGATGCCCTGCTGGAACGGTCGCGGCAGCGTGCGACACCGGTGCTCATCGACGTGCTCTGCCGCTACCCGCCCGCGCCAAGCGGCAGCAACCGTGTCGCCCGGCTGATGAGCACTCTGGATCATTCCCTGCGCCAGGCGGCCGACCGGTCGCCGGGACGCACCACGGCGAGTGGCGCCGATGCGCACCGGAGGGAGTGCACGTCATGATCCTCCCGAAGGTCCGGGACCCCCGCTTCGTGACGATCCGCCGTGGTGGGACTCTCACTGATGCGGATCACCGTCTCCTCGCTCTGTGGGCTGCCTCGTGTGCGGAGCACGTCCTTGGCCTCTTCGAGTCGGCCCAGCCTGGGGACCCGCGGCCGCGCCAGGCGATCGAGCATTCCCGGGCCTGGGTGCGTGGCGAGGTCAAGATGATGCAGGCTCGCGCGGCGGGCGGCCATGCGATGGGGGCAGCCAGAGACCTGCGTGGGGCAGCGCGGCATGCCGCGTACGCCGCCGGCCAGGCGGGGGCCGTCGCGCACGTCGCCGCCCACGAGCTCGGCGCGGCCGCCTACGCGATCAAGGCCGCACGTGCAGCGGCACCGGAAAGCGAGAGCGAGACCGCGGGACGACTCGAGTGCCAGTGGCAGCGCGATCAGCTCCCGGAGGCGATCCGCGAGCTCGTGCTTGACGACCAGCTGCTGCGCAACGACATCTGCTGGTCGGTGTTCGACTGTTGAAGCCGAACCTCGCACGGCCCCTCACGGTTGGCCCGGGCTCGTTCGGGCCTTCGCTCAGCCGTCCGTGCCGTACAACTCGGCGCGGATCCGCTGGGCGGCCCTCGAAGCGAGCGAGACGGCGGCGCCCCTGTCACCACCGGCGTTCACGATGGCGAGCACGCCGCCTACGCGCACGTCGACGGCGTACGACGGGCTGCCGTCGTACTCATCGCCGCCGGTGACTCGCAAGATGTCCAGCATCGCTTCGTCGCCGAGGGCGGCGATTTCCTGGGTCTCGTGGTGCTCCTGAACGGGGGCGGCCTCCGTGTCGACGGTGACCTCGGGACAGATCTCACGGAGTCGGCGCTGGATCTCCAGATAGCGCACGGCCCGCGCGGCGGGCATCGACACCAGCCGGACGGTGATCACTTGAGCGTCCTCAGTGACAGGTCCGGAGCGCACGGTCTGGAGGGCGCCGGCGCCGTCGAAGCCGTTCAGTTCATCAACCAGGTCCTCCGCCGGCTCGCATCCGCCCCAGTCACCGTGCCCGTACGGGCCGAAGAGCGCAAGATCAGTGGAGGTCACCTTCGCGCGCTCGCCGAACGCCTCGGCGGGCAGGAGCGCGGCCTTCAGCCTGGCTTCGGTGAAGACCCGGTCCGGGTCGGCCTCGCCATCGACTCCGGGGGCTGTGGAAGGGGCCCGCGACGGGTCCTCCGACTCGGCGGAGCTCCCCGCGTCAGACGGTGCCCCCGTGCCGCCACAACCGGCGAGAAGGGTCGTCAGCGTAACGGCCCAAACTGCGATTCCTGCGTGTATGGCTTCTCGCACGACGCCTTCCCCTGGTTCGGTGAACTTCGGCTGACAGCCTAGGAGGGGAGGAGGGCGTGCATGGCGTTGTCGTCCGGCTCGAGGCGCTGCTCGATGCGCCTGTCGGAAACCGGTGCTTTCATGGGTGGCATGGGTGGCATGACCAGCAGAAGCGTCGTCGTGGAACGGCGCATCGCCGCAGGCCAGGGGCCTGTGTGGGAAGCCCTGACCGACCTCGGGGGCATGGAGCGCGTACTCAGCGGCGTCACGAAGGTCGAAATCCTCACCGACGGGGCCTTCGGCGTCGGCACTCGGTGGCGGGAGACCCGGCGCATGTTCGGGAAGGACGCCACCGAGGAGATGTGGGCGACCGCCGGCGAACCACCCGAGCGCTATGTGGTGGAGGCTGAATCGCATGGCACCCACTATGTCTCGGAGTGGCTGCTGCGGGCGGACGGCCCGTCGGCGACGACCGTCCGCATGACGTTCAGTGCCGAGGTGCCAGGCGGCATCACGGGCCTGCTCGCCAGGATTCTCGGCGGCGTGGGCGCACGGGCGGTGAGCAAGGCCATCGCGAAGGATCTCGACGACGTTGCCTCGGCGATCGAGGGCCGCAGCGGCTGACTGGCACGGACCCCCGGCACGAAAATCAGTGGCCGCCTGAAACGGGCGACCCCACGCTGTACGCCATGGAAGAACCACAACGCCGGATCCGTGCGGCCTATACGGAATCCACGATCACCGTCTACCAGGCGTACCCCACGGAAATCGGTCTGCCCGCCATCCGCGAGGGCCGTTTCCCCGCCGTGTGGAAGCGGGACAGGATGACGTGGATCAAGCCGTCGTTCCTGTGGATGATGTACCGCTGCGGATGGGGCACCAAAGCAGGTCAGGAGACCGTCCTGGCTGTCGAGATCACCCGTGACGGCTTCGAGTGGGCGCTGCGCCACGCGTGTCTGTCGAGCTACGTCCACGGGGTACATCCGGACCGAGCCACCTGGCAGCGTCAGTTGAAGCATGCGCCCGCTCGTGTGCAGTGGGACCCCGAGCGGGACCTGCGCCTACAACGCCTGCCCTACCGGTCCCTGCAACTCGGCCTCTCCGGTGAGGCCGTACGACGTTACGCGGACGAGTGGACGGTGGGCATCCACGACATGACTCCGCTCTCCCACGAGATCCATGCCCTCGTCAGTGGTGGCGACCTGGACTCCGCCGCCCGACTGCTGCCCGAGGAAGGTCCTTATCCCGCCCACGACGAGCTTCTTGTCCACCTTCAGGAATGACGGCAGACACACCCGACAGAGCCGACTGCAGGCGGATCTACTCCACCGCGATGCCGAAGTCCTGGACGAGTTCCTCCAGACCGCCCGTGTAGCCCTTGCCGCCGAGTACGAAGTCCCAGTCGCCGTTGGGCCTTCGGCGGAAGGATCCGAGGACCAGGGCGGTCTCGTGCGGTCGGCCGTCGGAGACCTCGAGCCGTCCCAGCTCGACCATGCCGGGATCGAGCAGCCGGATGCGGGCATCGGTGAAGCCGGACAGATCGGCGTCCGGGTTGACCTCCGGGTCGACGGCGGCCACGAGCACGAACCGGTCGGCCGTCTCCGGCAATCCGTCGAAGGAGACGCAGATCGCGGCCTTGTCCGGCGCGGCGGCGGGAAGTGCACGCACTGAGCCGTCCGGGGTCTGTGGGTTGTTGAAGAACACGAAGTGATCGTCACTGAGGACGCGGTTGCCACGGCAGACGAGAGCGCACACGTCCAGGGCGACGCTTCCCGTCCACGACATGCCCAGGACGTTGTAGTCCTCGGGCAGGCTAGTGTCCGGACTCGTCGGTGCCGGCTGCGCCGCTGCTCGGCCACTGCCCCCGCCCAGTCGCCCGCGCAACCCGTGACGATGCAGCAGGTCGACGAGCTCGGCTCCGGAGATGAGCTCCAGCGGTTTGCCGTTGGCGAAGGTGTGTGAGCCGGGGCCGAACCCTGATGTCGTGACGAGGACACCCTTGTTGGCCCCGGCGTCCTGCACAGTTCCGTACAGGTCACGCACGGCAGTGGGGGGAACCGTGCCGCGGTAGCGCTTCACCTGTACGACGATCTTGCCGCCTCGGATCGGTGTCGGATCCAGCGCGTCCACGTCCACACCGCCGTCGTTCGAGCGCTGGGTCGTCACCGCCTGCATCCCCATGGCCCGGAAGAGATCGGCGACGAGACCCTCGAACGCCACCGAATCCATCTCGTACAGGTCCGGTTCCTCATCGCTGCCGTGAGCGACGACTCGGTTCCCCACATCCTGCGGCCGCCGACTCGCCCGTACGGGCGTGAGCTGGTCCGGCCGAGCCGAGAGCTGCCCTCGCAGTCCGTCAGCCAGGCAACTGCCGGCGTCCACCTGCGCCAGGTGCAGTTCACGGAACGAGGAGCGGGAAGCCATGACCGTGGCGAGGAAGATGTGGCCCGGTCGACCCGTCGTGGGGTCGTGGCCGTCCACGAACCCGTTCAGGGCCACCGACTCGAGGGCGCCCAACTCGTCCGCGTCGAAGAGTTCATGCAGTACGAGCAGCATGCACTGCGCCAGCACCTCCCTGTACAGAGCCCGACGTTGGCTCACCGGACGTGGAGTCGCCTTGTCCTGGTCGGTTCCGTACATGTACCGAACGGACTTGGCCTCGGGGACGATGCTGTAGGCGGGCAACTCCCAGTCGATGACCAACTGTCCTGCCGCCGGGTCGTAGGCCGCGGCAACCTGACGCGGGAAACCTTCGGGCCATGCCGTTGAGGCGTAGAGGGCTGCGGAGAAGTACTCGACCACGGAATCGGGATCTCGGCGCCTTACGCCTTCGGTCAGTGCGACGACACCTGCGTTGTGCGCACGCACGTCAGCCAACTGAGCATGCGCCCACTGCTCGTACTCCCGCTGGTACGACGCCAGTTGCTGCTGCCGGTGAGCCTCCGCGGCCTGGGCGGCATGCCAGTCCCGCTCGAAGCGCGCCCGCGCTTCGGCCTGCGCCTGGGCCCGGCGACTCGCGGTCCAACCGCTCTGCGTCTGGTACTGGTTGAAGTCCGGCAGGGGCACGGGCTGCGCCAACGGCCCAGGAGCGAAGGGCTGGACGTCCTCGGGTCGCATGAGTGACGAAGCCCTGAAAGCAGGGGCCTGGCAACCGGAGGTCAGGATGCCTTGCAGGGACGCGACCTGTGCGTCCAGTTCCTGCGTGCGACGTAACGCCTCTGCCTGCCTGTACTCGCGATGGCTCTGGGCGGCTCGCCGCTGGTAGGCCCGCGCTTGCTGTGCTTCCTGTCTCCGCTGTCTGGCTTCGGCTTCCATCTGGCGCTGCTGCTGCCGTTGCACCTCGGCCCACACGCCGACAAAACCGGTAGAGCGACGACTCATGTACCGCAGGCCCTCCCCAGGACATCGGCAGCCAAAAGGCACGCTGGTTGTCCCCACAACCAGTGGTAACCACACGACTCTACCGAGCAATCGCCGTCTCGCATATCCGCCTGTCAAGGGCAACCCGCCCGAGCCGTCCGCGGCCGAGGGCGGCGCGAGAGCCCGTTCCGGCGCTGGTCAGCGTCCGCCCGCGCTGGGCTCGAAGGTGGAGAGGAGTTGCTGGAGGGCCTCCTGATCCGGGCCGACGAACGGGGGTGAGCCGGCGGCTGCGCCCAGGGTGTCGAGCATCGCGCCGGTGATCCCCGCGGCCGGGGGCAGGTGGGTGGAGAGGATGAGGTCGGGCTTCCGGTCCCGGAGCGGCTGGAAGCTGTCGTGGTACTTCTCGACATCGACGTTCTGCACCCAGGGGCTGTCGACCGTGGCCCACAGGAGTTGCGCGGAGCGCAGATCCTCCGCGCCGACCTCCCGGGCGTCCTCGGCCTGGGCGAGTTCGACGGTGGGCAGCGGCGCTCCGAAACAGTCGGAGCTGAAGCAGGTGCCCGACAGGTTGTCGAAGAAGCCGACCGTGGCCGGGTTGTCGAACAGCGGCGGCCTGAACCCCGAGAGGGTACGGTCGCCGACGTCCAGTGACTGTCCCGGATTGAGCAGATACGCGCGGTCGAGGGGCAGCGGATGCTCGCAGGACATGATCCCGGCCGCGATGAACGTGGTCACGACGCGCGCCTCCGGCGCCGCCTCCAACAGGTCGAAGATCCCGCCCGTGTGATCACGGTCCGGGTGCGTGAGCCAGATCCAGCGCACATCGGCAGGGTCCAGTACGGCGGCGACCCGCTCCAGGAAGTTCCGGTCGGGCAGTCCGAGGCCCGTGTCGACGACGACGGGCTGGTCGGCGAGCAGCACGAAGGCGTTCACCGGGATGTGCCCGATGCCGGGCACTTCAAGGCTGTCGGTCAGGACACTGATGTCCGGGCGGACCTTGTGGACGGGCATGTCACACCTCAGGCCCCCTGGGGTGGTGATCGCGCCGCGGCCTGTTTCCCCTCTCCATCGTCGGCCCGTCCCGCGGTCACCGCATCCGGACGGGGCGACCGCCCCCTGCCCGGCAGCCGGCGGTGGACGGCAGTCAGCCTCCGCTGCCGTACGGCCGGGTCAGGATCTCCAGGTTGTGGCCGTTCGGGTCGTCGAAGTAGGCGCCCCGGCCGCCGTCGTTGGTGTTGATCTCCATCGAGTGGCGGTGGTACGGGTCCGCCCAGTACGTGAGGCCGGCGGCCCGGACGCGGGCGAAGATCTCGTCGAAGTCCGCCTCCGAGACCAGGAAGGCGTAGTGCTGGGGCGTGATGGGCTCGGACGAGTCCGCGTAGTCGAGGGTCACGCCGTTGGGAATCTCGACCGGGACGAACGGGCCGTACTGCGGGCTCACCTCCAGCCCCAGGATGTCGGCTAGGAACTGGGCCGACGCCTTCTTGTCGTGGGCGGCGACGATCGTGTGGTTCAGCTCGACGGACATGGCGAAGCCTCCTCGGCACGAGAGGGGTACGCACGGCATCGCACCGCAGACCCGGTACACAGCACCGCGGATCCGGTACACAGCACCGCAGGTCCGGTACATCGCAGCGCGCCCCGTACGACGTCAGGGACATTCCCCACGCTAGGCAACCGCCCTGGGCCGCACCATCCGTCCTTCGGCCCCCTTCCACTCCGTCTCGCGAACGGGGCCCAGGGGCTGAGCCACGACGCACCATGCGCACCAGGTTAAGGTAAGCCTTGCCTTAGTGAGGATCGGAGTTCGTTGTGCGCAGGTTCGGGAAGAGGGCCGTACTGGCCATGGCCGTCGCCGGTGGGGTGCTGCTCGGCGGTTGTTCGGCCGACAGCGGCACCGGCGGGACGGCGGAGAGCGACGGCCGGTCCGACGGCTCGCGCAACCTGGTGGCCGGGGCCTCGGAGGGACCGTCCGCCGCACCGAGCGCCCTGGCCCAGGGGATGGGGTCCGACACCACGAAGGACGGCGCGTTCCCGCGGAGCGTGAAGCACTTCCAGGGGACGACCGAGATCGAGGCGGCCCCGAAGCGGATCGCCGTACTCAGCACCGGTCAGCTGGACGACCTGCTGACCCTGGGCCTGGTCCCCACGGCCGCCACGCGCGGCGACAACGCCGGACTCGTGCCGGACTACCTCGCGGACGCCTTCCCGGCGTACGAGAAGCGGCTCGCGGACATGACCGACGCCGGGACACGTGCCGCGCCCAATCTGGAATCGCTCGCCGCCGCCAAGCCCGACCTGATCCTCGCCAACGACTCCCTCGGCGATCTGTACCCGAAGCTGTCGAAGATCGCGCCCACCGTCGTCACCGCGGGCAACGGCATCAACTGGAAGCGGGACCTCCTCCTCGTGGGCGAGGCCGTCGGCAAGGGGCAGCAGGCGCGGAAGCTCCTCGACGACATCTCCGGCGAGGCCGCCGAGCGGGGCGAGGACCTGGGGGACGCCGAGGTCTCGATGGTGCGGTTCACTCCTGACCGTACGCGGATGTTCGGAGTCTCCTCCTTCACCGGGTCCCTCGCCGTCGACATGGCTCTCCAGCGGCCCAAGGCGCAGCGGTTCACCGCGATTTCGCAGGACATCGGAGCGGAGAGCATCGATGTCGCGGACGGGGACTGGATCTTCTACGCCGTTCAGGGCGACGCCGCCAGGACGGATGCCGCGAGCGTGCTGGCCGGCCCGCTGTGGAAGTCGCTGAAGGCCGTCGACGCCGGGCACGTGGTGAAGGTCGACGACGACCCCTGGTACCTCAACGCCGGCCCCACCGCCGCACGCATCGTCGTGAAGCAACTCGCCGACACCATCGGCAAGTAGACGCGGGGAACAAGTGGCCGAAGAACCGGGTGAGCCGAGGCCCGGCACACCCCACGCCGCCCGACGGCCCCGCCCCCAAAAAGCCCTCGGGTGGTCCGCCCGCACCGCCTGGATGGTCCTCGCCCTCGTCCTCACCCTCCTCACCGTCGCGCTCAGCCTCTCCGTCGGCACCCGGCCCGTCCCCTTGGCCGCCGTGCTGGACTCCCTCCTCCACGGCGGGAGTTCGCCGGACGCCCTGGTCGTACGGTCACTGCGGGTGCCGCGTACGGCCGTGGGGATCGCCGCGGGTGCCGCGCTGGGGCTGGCCGGGGCAGCGTTGCAGGCGGTCACCCGGAACCCGCTCGCCGACCCGGGGATCCTGGGACTGAGCCAGGGCGCGGCGGCCGGTGTCGTGCTCGCCATCGCGTTCGGGCTCGCACATGGCTTCGCCGGGTACGTCTGGTACGCCTTCGCGGGCACCGTCGTCGCCGCCTGCGTGGTGTACGCCATCGCCGCGCGCGGCCGGGGCGGGGCCTCGCCGGTGAAGCTGGCGCTCGCGGGCACCGCGTTCGCGGCGATGACCGCCGGGGCAAACACCGTGGTCCTGACGTCGAGTGCGGCCACGCTCGACCAGTTCCGCTTCTGGCAGGTGGGCGCGCTCAGCGGGCGGGCCGCCGGGACGGTGGGGCAGATGCTGCCCTTCCTCGTCGCCGGTGCGCTGCTGGTTCTCGTCCACGCGCGCGGCCTCGACGCGCTGGCCCTCGGTGACGACACGGCCCGTGCGCTGGGGCACCGGGTCCAGCTCGTACGGGCCACGGCGGCGCTCGGCGCGACGCTCCTCACCGCGGCCGCGGTCGCCGCCGCCGGTCCCCTCGCCTTCGTCGGGCTGGCCGTCCCCCACCTCGCCCGCCGTCTCGTCGCGGGCGGGCACCGCTGGGTGCTGCCGCTCTCGGCCCTCCTCGGTGCCGCGCTGCTGCTCGCGGCCGACGTGTCCGGGCGGATCGTCCGCGCCCCCGCCGAGGTCCCGGCCGGGGTGATGACCGCACTCGTGGGCGTACCGGTCCTGGTCGTCCTCGTCCGCCGCAGGAAGGTGACCGCGTGACCGAGCCGACCACATCGGATCCCCACCGGCCACGACGCACCGACAGTCGCGTACGCGCGCAAGGGGGTGTGCCGGGAGGTGTCCGCCCGCAGCGGCCGGCGTCCGCCGCCGAGCCCTTCGCTCCCCCACAGCACCGCCGGACCGAGGACGGAGACCTCCCGGCGCGCCCCCGACCCACGACGAGCGGCACGCACC
>NZ_VJZC01000117.1 GCF_009377185.1 Streptomyces spongiae | reverse complement strand
GGTCGGGCCCTGCCCGTCCCCGCCGGCGCCGACCATCTGCTCGACGTACTCATCGCGCCGCACCCGGCGCCCGACCCTACGGTGACACCATGAGCGACCCACAGAAGAACAAGGCCGCGGCCAAAGCGTTCTACCACCTGATGTTCAACCAGTGCCGCCCGGCCGAGGCCATCGACCAGTTCGTCGGTGAGACCTACATTCAGCACAACCCGCACGTTGCCGACGGCAAGCAGGCGTTCATCGACTACTTCGAACGCATGGCCGCCGAGTATCCCGGCAAGCGCGTCGAATTCAAGCGCGCCTTTGCCGAAGGCGACCACGTGATCCTGCACTGCCACCAGATCTGGCCCGACGAGGAGTACGCGGGCATCGACATCTTCCGCTTCGATGCGGACGGCAAGATCGTCGAACACTGGGACGTCCTCCAGGTCATCCCGCCCACCTCCAAGAACAACAACACCATGTTCTGAGCGAGGTTCCTCGGACTCACCGACTCACCGACTCACGACGACACGGAGTTACCCGCCCGATCGCGAGCGATGTGCTGCGGTGCGGCCACAGACGCGCGGACGGCTGGTGGCTCTGCCCGATTGGAGCATGTACTCGAATTGCGTGCGGGTCTGTCGCAGGCCGGGCTTCCACGTCTTCGCCGGAGCATGCAGTCCCGAGGACGGGGCGCGGCTGCGGGCGTCGCCACCGGACGGCTGACCCCGATGGTCCTCGACGTGACGGACAGGAAGTCGGTCCAAGCCGCCGTGCACAAGGTCGCCGAACCTGTCGGCGAGGCCGGGCTGTGGGGGCTGGTCAACAACGCGGGCATTGCCGTCAAGGCCCCCTGGAGTGTGTGCCGACGGAGCTGACGCGCCGCCAGCTCGCCACCAAACAGCGTCCCGCGGCCGGTTCAGGAGTCTTACCGCCGCGCGTTCCTGCGGTTCATGGAAACCAACGAGACCTCGGCCCGAACCAGCCGCACCACTTCCGACGGCATCGCCCGGGTGGTCTTCCGCGCACTGGCCGCCAAGCGGGCCAAGACCCGCAACTGCGCCGGCCAGGACGCAAGCAGATTCTCTCGACCTCGCTGGCGTGACGCGTTTCCGATGATGCATCACGTGGAGTGCGAGCACGCCAACCTGCGGGCGGCACTGGACGAGGGAGGTCACCCCCAGGCCAACCTGGCACGTGGTGGCAGGAACTTCAACGACCACTTCATGGTCGCCCACCTGGTGGAGCACCTCGCCCGGGTGACCGCCGCCAAGGGGCATCACGTAGGCGATCAGCATGCTCGTTGTGTGGAGGGCATCGTGTGTGCCCTGGGCCCAGCGGCGTACGAGAAGGCCTTCGCGGAGGGCAGCAGCCACCGCCAGCTCGACGATGTCATCCACTTCGCCCTGCGCACCGCAACGGAACCGGCCGCAGTGGTGTCCGTCCCGGCCGCCACGGAGTTCAGACCCTCGCTGTCATGGACGTCGCAGGCCGAGGCATCGACGACTCAGGGTGGTCCGCTCGCGCGGCCCGGTTGTGCATCGGGGCACCTGGCTTGCCCGTTCATGGGCCTCGAACTACCAAGGCAGGAGCCTCGGGGCCGATCTTCCGCGCGACGACCGGATCGCAACACTCCTGGCCGCCACCTCCTGCCTCGGCCTGCTGAAGGCACGCAGCCACCCGCTCCTCGCCGTCATAGTGGCCACGGCCTGCACCGTGGCCACCGGGGCCATGGGCTACCTGCCCACCCCGCTGCTGCTGGAGCCCCTCATGATGGCGCTGTACTGGCAACGCACGACTCCGGCACGACTATCTGCAATCCGTCGGCGGGAACCTGCACGCGGGTCCCCGCCCCGAGGGCGGCTTCGAAGTCACCACCTCCCTGCCGATCCAGCCCCACACCCAGGCGGAAGCCCTGGCCGAGCGACAAGAGGCAACCCCTTGACCATCCGTGTCCTGCTCGCCGACGACCAGGCCCTGCTGCGGGGCACGTTCCGGCTGCTGATCGACTCCTGTACCGACATGGAGGTGGTCGGCGAGGCATCCGACGGCCAGGAGGCTGTGGAACTCACCCGTATTCATCACCCCGACCTCGTCCTCATGGACATCCGCATGCCCGGCACGGACGGTCTCACCGTCACAGCCGCCATCTGCGAGGACCCAGAACTGTCCGGTACCCGCGTCCTCGTCCTGACCATGTTCGAGACAGAGGAGTATGTCGCCCAGGCCCTCCGTGTCGGTGCCAGCGGTTTCCTGGGCAAGTACGTCACCACGGACACACTCCTGGCAGGTATCCGCACCGTCGCCGCCGGCGAGGCACTGCTGTCACCCGGGGCGACGCAGGTCCTGATCAGCCGCTTCCTTGCCGGCCCCCGGCGGGGACCTCTCCTCGTGCCCGTGGAGCGCCTCAGCGACCTCACTCCGCGCGAACGCGAAAACTCGGCGCCCGCGACCGTGCCCAACTCGTCGTCATCGCTTACCAGACCGGCTTGGTGCGCTCAGAGCCGACCAGCTTCTGATTTCCCACCCGATCACGACACACTCCTCGGGGCTCTGGGAGGGAGTTAAGTCCGTTTCTTGTAGCGGCCTCGTCCGGGTTGGGTGAGGAAGCCTTGGCGGGTAAAGCCGTCCGGGGCGGCTTCGGGTGACGTTCATGGGTGGGTTTTCGGAGTTCGGCGGTCTGCGGATGTCGAGAACGTGCCACTGGCTCCGTCCCAGGGACATCAGCGGCCACCACCGGCCGCACGAGGAAGAAGGAGAAACCAGCATGGCGATTCAGCGGATGGACAACGTCGGCATCGTCGTCGAGGACATGGATGCCGCCATCGCGTTCTTCCTGGAACTAGGTATGGAGCTGGAGGGCAGGGCGGAGATCGAGGGCCTCTTCGCCGACCAGTGCACCGGACTCGACGGCGTCCGCTGTGACATCGCGATGGTCCGGACCCCGGACGGTCACAGCCGGCTCGAGCTGGCGAAGTACCGCAGCCCCGCGGTGATCAGCGCCGGGCCGCGCAACCGGCCGCACAACATTCTGGGCACGCACCGCGTCATGTTCGCCGTCGACGACATCGAGGACACCGTTGCCCGCCTGCGCCCTCACGGCGCCGAACTCGTCGGCGAGATCGCCCGGTTCGAGGACAGCTATCTGCTCTGCTACCTCCGTGGTCCGGAGGGCATCATCGTCGGACTGGCCGAGCAACTGCGCTGAGAAGGCGTTGAGTCCCTTCTCTCTCTCGGTTCGTGATCGCTCGATCGTGGTACTCATTCGCCGCACAGGCCCAATCGTTCGTCATGGGCGTGCTGGGATGCGGGCATGGACCGAAGACCGTATCCGAGCGACCTATCGGACAGCAGTGGGCACTGATCGAGCCGATGATCAGGGCGTCGTACGTGTCCCGGTACTCCAGCGACAGGGTGGCGACATTCTCGGGTATCACCGCTGAGCTGGAAGCGGTGCTCTCACTCGCGGCTGAGTTGACGGGGACCCGGATGGGGGCGGGCCCTTGGCGTCGAGTTGATCGAGGGACAGAAGAAGCCCAGCTTCTTCGGTGAGTACGACACCAGCAGGTTCCTGGTCTGCAGAAAATGAGTGGAATCGCCGGATGGGAGGCGAAGCTGGTCCGCTCCTGGTCCGGACAGGCAGGTACGGCTGTCGTTCCGCGGCTGAGCGGCGCGGCCATGGGAGCCCCCGGGCGGTGTGCCACGTGCTAACGTAGAGCGTTTGCAGCGTGGCTGTGTCGGTGCCGATTCGCGGTGCCTGGTCGGTGGCCGCGTACCCGCCGCGCCTTCCTCGGTACGGTCCCTTCGGAGGAAGGCTCTCTGTGAGCGAATCAGCACGTGCCGATGCCCGGCAGCAGGATGCGGTGTCCGAGGCGTCGGGCGCCACTGCGGCTCCGCCCCCGTCGGGGTCCTTCGCGGAGCTGGGACTACCGGCCGAGATTTTGCGGGTGCTCGTTGAGCAGGGTGTTACGGTGCCCTTCCCCATCCAGGCGGCGGCACTGCCCAACGCACTCGCGGGACGGGACGTCCTGGGCCGGGGCCGCACCGGATCCGGCAAGACGCTCGCCTTCGGCCTGGGGGTGCTTGCCCGGACGGCCGGGAGGCGCGCGCAGCCCAAGGAGCCGCTGGCGCTCGTTCTGGTGCCCACGAGGGAGCTGGCGCAGCAGGTCGGTGAGGAGCTCACTCCGTACGCCGAGGCGCTGGGGCTGCGGCTCGCGACCGTGGTGGGCGGGGTGTCCATCGGACGGCAGGCCACCGTGCTGCGGGACGGCGCCGAGATCGTCGTCGCCACGCCCGGTCGACTGCACGACCTCATCGACCGCAGGGGATGCCGGCTGGGACAGGTGAGCATCACGGTCCTGGACGAGGCCGACCAGATGTGTGACATGGGGTTCCTGTCGCAGGTCACCGAAGCCCTGGACCAGGTGGGTCCCGACGGGCAGCGGATGTTGTTCTCCGCCACCCTCGACCGCGATGTCGACCAACTGGTGCAGGACTACCTGCGCGACCCCGCCGTCCACTCCGTGGACCCCTCGTCCAGCGCGGTCTCCGCGATCGAGCACCACGTCTTCGTCGTGCACGGCCCGGACCGGTACGCCGTGACCACGGAGGTCGCCGCCCGGGACGGCCGCGTCCTGCTGTTCCTGGACACCAAGCACGGTGTCGATCAGCTCACGCGGCATCTGCGGGCCAGCGGTGTGGCCGCCGCGGCCCTGCACAGCGGGAAGTCCCAGCCGCAGCGCACCCGGACCCTGGCCCAGTTCAAGAACGGCCAGGTCACTGCCCTGGTCGCGACGAACGTCGCTGCGCGCGGCCTGCACGTCGACGACCTTGACCTCGTGGTCAACGTCGACCCGGCCACCGACCCCAAGGACTATCTGCACCGCGCGGGCCGGACGGCCCGGGCCGGCCGCTCCGGCACCGTCGTGACGCTCGTCCTGTCGGGACAGCGTCGCGAGACGAGCCAGGTCATGGCGGACGCCGACGTCGTCCCCAAGGTCACCAAAGTGAGGTCCGGCGAGGCGGAGCTGAGCCGGATCACCGGCGCCAAGGCCCCCTCCGCAATGCCCCTCGACGGCGGGCCCACCGCGCAGCGCCCTAAGAACCACAACGCCCCGTTCCGTGGCCTGGGCAGTACCAAGGACGCGAAGAGCGGCTCCGGCGGTAGGCCGTCCCGCAAGAGCAGCGAGGCCCGCAAGCTCGCGGAGGCCCGCAAGGCGGCCCGGGTGCGGCGCGGCGGCTGAGCCCGGCTTCCCGGACTGCCGGGCGGTGCTTCGTCCGGGCTGCTGGTTCCGTGGTTGTCCTGTGCCCCTCGCATCGCCGACCCGGAATGTGCCGCGCTGCGGATAGGCTGGCCCTCATGCCGTCACCGCGCCGCACCGCCCGTCAGGCCGATCTGCTGGAGCGGCTGGTGGCGCTGCTGGTGGCGGAGGGCTTCGCCTCGTTCACACTCGACGATCTGGCCGAGCGGCTGCGGTGCTCGAAGACGACGCTCTACCAACTCGCAGGAACCAAGCAGGACTTGGTCAGGGAGGCGGTCAAGCACTACTTCCGCGGCGCGGCCGATGCCGTGGAGAAGGAGATCGCCGAGACCGTCGATCCGGCCAGCCGTGTCCAGGTGTATCTGACCACCGTCGCTGAGCAGCTCAGCTCGCTGTCCCGGGCGTTCCTGGACGACATGGCGCAGTTCCCGCCCGCGCGCGAGGTGTACGAGGCCAACACGCGGCTCGCCGCCGACCGGGTGCGGAACCTGATCGCCGAGGGTGTTGCGGCCGGAGCCTTCCGTGAGGTGCACGCCGCGTTCGTGGGCGAGGTCGCCGCCGCCACAATGCGGCAGATCCAGTTGGGCGAGGTAGGCGCGCGTATCGGCCTCACGGACTCCGAGGCCTATGAGCAGCTCGCGTCGCTGATCGTGCACGCCGTCTCGTCCTGAGAGTTCCGTCCTCAGCCGCGCCTGCCCAGGAATTTCCACAGGGGTGCGCGTTGGCCCTCCTAATGATCGTACGGTCAATGATACTCTGGTATCAATCTCAGTACCACTCTCGCGGAGGCGCCTGATGCCCGCCACTCGCACAGTGCAGACCGAAGAGGCCGCCGACCTCCTGGAACTGACTCGTACGTTCGCGTCCAGGGAACTGTCGCCCAAGGCGGCCGAGGCGGAAGCCGGCGGGACCTTTCCCCGGGAGACCTTCCGCACCCTCGGTCGCAGCGGACTGCTCGGACTGCCCTATCCCGAGGAGTTCGGCGGCGCCGGTCAGCCGTACGAGGTGTATCTCCAGGTACTGGAGGAGCTCGCGGCGGTGTGGTCGAGCGTCGCCGTCGGTGTCTCCGTCCACGCACTCTCCTGCTTCCCACTGGTCGCGTTCGGCACCGAGGCGCAGCGCAGGGCGTGGTTGCCGGACATGCTCGGCGGGGAGTTGCTCGGTGCGTACTGCCTGTCGGAGCCGCACGCGGGGTCCGACCCGGCCGCGATGCGCACTCGTGCGGTTCGGGACGGCGACCAGTACGTGGTGAACGGCGTGAAAGCCTGGACGACCCACGGCGGGTACGCCGACTTCTACACGGTCATGGCCCGTACGTCGGACGACCGTTCGCACGGCACGTCCTGCTTCCTGATCCCGGCGGACGCACCTGGTCTGAGTGCCGATCCGCCGGAGCGCAAGATGGGCCTGACGGGTTCGGCAACCGCCACCATGCGTCTGGACGGCGTCCGTGTGCCCGTCGAGCGCCGTATCGGTGAGGAGGGGCAAGGGCTGCAGATCGCACTCGCCTCACTGGACTCCGGGCGCCTCGGTATCGCGGCCGTCGCCACGGGCCTGGCACAGGGCGCCTTCGATCACGCGGTGCGCTACGCGCGGGAGCGGGAGACCTTCGGAAAACCGATCATCGACCATCAGGGGCTCGCGTTCGTCCTGGCCGACATGGGCGCCGCGATCCACTCGGCCCGCGCCACGACGCTGGCCGCCGCACGTCTGAAGGACCAGGGACTGTCCTTCACTGCGGAGGCGTCCATCGCCAAACTCGTGGCCACGGACAATGCCATGAAGGTGACCACCGATGCCGTGCAGGTGCTCGGCGGGTACGGCTACACCCGTGACTTCCCCGTGGAGCGCTATATGCGGGAGGCCAAGGTCATGCAGATCTTCGAAGGCACCAACCAGATCCAGCGCATGGTGATCAGCCGTGCGCTGAGCCGTCCCGGTGGGGGCGCCGTGACCGTCCTCGGAAAGGAGACCTGATGCGGCTGGAGCACACCGCGGCCCTCGTCACCGGCGGAGCGTCGGGCCTCGGCGCGGCGACCGTGCGAGCACTCACAGCGCAGGGCGCCGCGGTCTACGCCGTCGATCTCACGGAGAGCATCGAAACATCTCCCGAGGCCGAAGGAGTCACCTATCTGGAGGCCGATGTCACCGACCCTGACCAGGTCAGGGCGGCCGTCACGACGGCCGTCGGCGGCGGGGCGCCCTTGCGCACAGTGGTCAACTGCGCCGGTATCGCGCCGTCGATGCGGATCATCGGGAAGAAGGGGGCGCACGACCTGGCCCTGTACGCCAAGGTCGTCCAGGTCAATCTGATCGGCTCGTTCAACGTTCTGGCGCTCGCTGCCGAAGCCATCGCCGACACCGAGGCCGACGCTGACGGACAGCGAGGCGTCATCGTCAACACCGCCTCCGTCGCCGCCTACGACGGGCAGATCGGGCAGGCCGCGTATGCATCCTCCAAGGGCGGCATCGTGGGCCTGACACTGCCGGCCGCACGCGACCTCGCTCAGTACGGCATCCGGGTGTGCACCATCGCACCGGGCATCGTGGAGACCCCCATGCTGGCCACGATCTCGGAGGAGTTCCGCACCTCGCTCGCCGAAGGCGTCCCCTTCCCGCGTCGGCTGGCCCGTCCCGAGGAGTACGCGCAGCTGGTTCTGTCGGTCATCGCCCACGACTACCTCAACGGCGAGACGATCCGCATGGACGGCGCGCTGCGTATGGCTCCCCGGTGATCCGGGGCACCGGGGAGCCGCTCACGTCAGGTCGATGACGAGCTTGCCGATGGCGGTGCGCGTCTCGATGGCCCGAAGCGCGTCTGCCGCTTCGGCGAGCGGATAGGTCGTCCGCACCATGGGCTGCAGCTGCCCCGAGACGATGCGCGGAAGCAGGTCCGCCCACTGCTCGGCGAAGTAGGCGGGACGAAGCCGCACGTATTCCGCCCAGGCGACGCCGAGAACACCGGAGTTGCCCAGCAGCAGCCGGTTGGTGCGCACGCTGGCGATCTCGCCGGAGGCGAACCCGAGCACGAGGAGGCGGCCCTCCGGTGCGAGTGCGCGGAGCGAGTCCGTGACCCTGTCGCCGCCGACCGGATCGACGACGATGTCGACCCCACGCCCACCGGTCAGCCGGCGGACCGCGTCGAGGAAACCGCCCGGGGACACGACTTCGTGGGCGCCGCAGTCACGGGCGAGCCGCGCCTTCACGTCGCTGGACGCTACCGCGATGACCTCGGCGCCACACGCCCGGGCGACCTGCACCGAGGCCGTCCCGAGCCCGCCGGCGGCACCGTGCACCAGCACGGTCTGGCCAGGCCGCAGCTCACCGCGCTTGGTGAGCGCGAAATGCGCGGTGAGGTGGTTGACGACGAGCGCGGCGCCGTCGACGAAACCGACCTCGTCCGGGAGGGGCACGACGTGCGCCGGGTCGACCGAGACGACCTCCGCGAGTCCCCCGAAGGTGAGGAAGGCCGCGACCCTGTCACCCGGGGCGAAGGCGGAGCCGTCCGGGGCGTCGAGCACGATGCCCGCCACCTCGAGCCCCGGGGCGAACGGCAGCGGCGGCTTGACCTGGTAAAGACCCCGGGTTGCGAGGAGGTCCGGGAAGGTGATGCCCGCGGCGTGCACCGAGATGCGTACGGCGTCCGCGTCGTGTTCGGGTTCGCCGACCTCCCGGACGACCAGTGCGGCGGGCCCCTCGTACGCTGTGACCAGGGCCGCACGCATGGTGCGCGTGGGCGCGCTCATACGGCGGCCTCCTCTCGGCGGTTCTCCAGTTCCCTGATGCGGGCCCGCTCGGCGCGCCGTTTGCGCTGCTTGGCCGTCCACGAGGAGAGCCCGACCGCGACGAACAGCATCGCCCCGTTGAATACCGGCTCGACCCACAGCGCGACACCGATCTGCTGGAGCCCCGCGACCGCGACGCCCACGACGTAGACCGCGACCAGCGTGCCCATGATGTTGAAACGTCCCGGAGTGATCGCCGTGGCCCCGAGGAAGGCACCGGCGAAGGCCGAGATGAGCAGGGAGTTGCCGGTGTCGGGGGTGGCGGCCCCGATGCTCGCTCCGAGGATGACCCCGCCCGCTCCGGCCAGCAGGGAGGAGCTGACAAAGGTCAGCACGATGTACGAGCCCGCCGGAACGCCCGACAGCACCGCGGCGCGCTTGTTGCTGCCGATCGCGTACATACGGCGCCCCAAGGGCATGCGGTACATCACGACGGCGAGCGCGAGCACCATGACGGCCGCGTACACGACGGGCAGTTTGAGTCCGAGGAGTTCGCCCCGCGATATGTCGGTGAGTGCCTTCGGCGCGGCGCCGTACACGCTCTCGCCCTTCGAGTACCCGAGTGTGGCACCCGTCATGATGCTGCCGCTGGCCAGCGTCGCGATGAACGAGTTGATGCCGAATCGCGTGACCGCGATCCCGTTGGCGAGGCCGACGAGCGCCGACATCCCCATGGCAGCCCCTATGGCCCACACGACCGGCACACCGTGCTGGAGCACGAGGCCGACGGTGAGCATCTGCGACAAGCCGAACGTCGACGCGACGGAGAGGTCGAACTCGCCCACGACCAGCGGCAGCGTCACGGCCATGGCGAGGAAGACGACGGTGACCTGGTTGTTGAGGATCGCCCGGAAGTTGTCCACCGTCCCGAACGACTCGGGGCGCGCGAGGGAGAAACCCACGAACAGGACGACGAGTACGCCGACGAGCGAGTACGTGCTCAGCGCGTTCGGGCCGAAGAGGCGGCGAGGCCGTGAGGGGCGGGCCGATGCCGACGGTGACGTGGCGGAAGTGGGAGACATGGCGTCCTGGGCCGTCATGGGAGATGTCCTTCGCGTGTACCGGTCGTGAGCGCGGTGAGCTGGTCGAGGGTGAGCTCCTCGCGGTCGTACTCGGCGATGGCCTCGCCGTAGCGCATCACCAGAATCCGGTCGCTGAGAGCAAGCGTCTCTTCGAGGTCGGAGCTGGTGAGGAGGATCGACATGCCGTTGTCACGGGCCCAGCGGACGCGGGAGTAGAGGTCCTCGCGAGCGCCGATGTCGACGCCGACCGTCGGTTCTGCCAGAACGAGCAGACGTGGCCGGGTCGCAAGCCACTTGGCCAGCAGCACCTTCTGCATGTTGCCGCCGCTCAGGGTGGACAGCGGCGCCTCGGGATCGGCGGGGCGGACGCTGCTCTCCATGAGCACGGCGGTGGCTTGACGTGCTTCCTCCCTGCGACTCAGACGGGCGTTGGACACCGGCGTCCGTCCGTCGAGGAAGAGGTTCTCTCGCGCGGTGAGGTCGACGGCGAGTCCGTCCCGCACCCGGTCCGGTGGCACGTATGCCACACGGTCGGAGCGGTAGAGGGGCCTTTCCGTCGGCCGGTACGGCGATCCGTCGAGCGTCATCTCGCCGCCGTCCATGGCCGCCACCCCGCAGACGATCTCTCCCACGAGCAGATGTCCCGAGTCGGGCAGCCCCGTCACGCCGAGGATCTCGCCGGGCGCGATGTCGAACGACAGCGGGACGAGCCGCTCGTGCCCGATGTCGCGGACGCTGAGGCGAGGAATGGCCGAGGCCGGGATCTCGCGCCGTTCGCGCTCGGTCGTCGTGACGTCCTGCCCGACGACCAGTGCCGCGAGTTCGCGGCCGGTCAGCCCGGCCGCCGGTCGGCTCGCCACGACCGCCCCGTCGCGCAGGACCGTGACGCGGTCGCAGACCGTCAGGCACTCGTCGAGAGCATGGCTGATCAGCACACAGGCGACGCCCTGCGCGGCGAGGTCGCGGATGCGCTCGTACAGCCGCTGTGCGTCGAACGCGCCGAGGTTCGCGGTCGGTTCGTCGAGGATCAGGATGTCGGCTTGCTGGGCCAGCGCCCGGGCGATCGCCACGAGCGTCTGCTCGGCGATCGGCAGGTCCGAGACAAGGGTGTCGACATCGGTGCGCATGCCGACGCGTTGCAGAGCGGCCTGGGCGAGCTCCCTCAGCGCCTTCCTGTCAATGAGGCGCCGTCGGCGGGGAAAGCCGACGACAAGGGCGATGTTCTCGGCGATCGTGAGGCCGGGGGACAGGGCGCGGTCCTGGTGGATGATCGCGAGTCCCAGTGCCGCGACCGCTGCGGGACGGTGATGGGGTGGCAGCGTCACTCCACCCAGCCGGACGGTGCCGGCGTCCTGCGGCTCGGCGCCACCGACGATCTTCACCAGGGTCGACTTGCCGGCGCCGTTGGCGCCGAGGAGCCCGTGGATCTCGCCCCGGCCGACGCGGAGGTCCGCGTCGGCCAGGGCGACCTCACCGCCGTACACCTTGGTCAGTCCGGTCACCTGCAACGCGAGGGTTTCGTTCTCGTCCCGTGCCGCGGTCTGCGGGTCGCCGAGTGTCATGTCAGGAGGCACCCCAGATCTTCTTGTACTCGGACGCGAAGTCGACCATGCCGCTCCACTTGTCGATGTCGGTGTCGGCGGGGACGGTCGCCTTGTCGAAGGTCACGACTCCGAGGCCGGTCTTGTCGCCGGCGAGGTACGGCTTCTTGGCCAGTCCACGGATGACCTGGTCGACGGCTGCCCAGCCCGCCCACGCGGGAGAGGCACCGGCGTTGTAGAGCACCTGGCCGCTGCTGACGGCCTCCAGGCCGGCCGAGTCGGCGTCCTTGACCAGGATCTTGACCTGGTCCGCCTTGCCCGCCGAGGCGACGGCCTGCACGGCGGCCGGGAGGCCCACGGAGTAGGGCAGGACCAGGGAGGTCGCGTTCGGGTTCTTGGCGAGCGCCCCGGTGATGATCGAGTTGACCTTGGTCGGATCGCTCGCGTCGGTGATCTTCCACGACACGTCGGTCGTCCTGCAGCCCGAGCAGGTGGCCATGACCTTCTTGTACTGGCCCATCGCCTCGATGAGCGACGGCGCGGACGGGTCGGTGACCACGATCGAGTCGGCCTTGCCGTTGGTGCGGGCGATCTCGGCGTACGCGAGCAGCGACTCCATCAGCGGCATGCGGAACGACACGTAGGCGTCGTACAGGGTTCCGGACTTCGGCTGCGTGTCACCGTTGACGACCGTGATGATCCCCTTGGCCCGGGCCTCGGCGAGCTTGTCCCCGACGGCGAGGGTCGGTACCGCGATGCCGATGATCGCGTCGGGTTTGCGGCTGATGGCGGTGTCGAACGCCTGGGAGTAGCCCTGGGGCGTGCCGCCGCCGTCGACGATGTTCGCACTCCAGCCGAGTGCCTTTGCCGCCGCGACGACGCCGTTGGCGGAGGAGACGCACGCGGCGGCGCTCTTGGAGCAGACGATGACCTGGATGTTGGCCTTCGCCGCCGGTGTGGGCGCCGACGTCGGGCCTTTCCAGCTGCTGTAGGGCTTGATCTGGTCGGGCTTGACCGGGAAGTCACCGGCGCTGTAGGAGAACTTGCCCATCGTGCTCGTGACCAGGGTTTCGGCCCCCTTCGCCACCTCGCTGGTCGCCGACTTCTTGAGGTCGGTCGACGTGGACGAGTCCGAACCGGAGCTACAGGCGGTGAGAAGGACGGTTGTCGCGAGCGCCATGCCGCCGAAGGCCAGACGGACTCTTCTTCCGGCAGTGCGCGTTCGTGCCGTGGAATTCATGCGATCTCCTCTCTGAGACCCGCAAGGGCGAACGGCTGTCAGGGGGAATGGTGGGCCGGATCTCCGTGAATCTCAGCCGAGGGTGAACAGCGGTTAGCCTGTGCCGGAGAGGCTAGGTGTGGCTCAAATCGCCTGTCAATAACCGTGCGGACAAAAACCTCATGGGGGCTGTACCAGCACGTCGGAGCCATGGCGGCCGTAGACTCAGGGTCGTGGAAGGGCTGCCGTGACCGGTCTGGGACGAACCGCTGTTCGTGATGTCCGACGGCGTAGCCGCCCAGCGATCGTTACTCCCCGCCCGATGCGTGGTCCTCGGACCAGACGAAGTCGGCCGGATCGACGTGCCGCGTCATCGTGAAGTAGTCGACGATGCGCCACGGGGACGCGGCCACGACGCGGCCGGCGGCGTTGCGGTACCAGTTCGTCATCTTGGGATGCACCCAAACGAGCTTCGCGTGCGCGGCGTCGACGGCCTCGTTGTACGACTCGCACACATCGGCTCGGCACTCCATGGTTCGGGAGCCGGTTGCCCGCAGCAGTCCGAGCGCCTCGACGACGTACCGCACCTGCCACTCGGCGATCGTGAAGAAGCTGCCGCCGTGTCCGAGCCCGGTGTTGGGCCCCGAGAGCAGGAAGAGGTTGGGGAAGTCCGGCACGGTCATGCCGAGATACGCGCGTGCGTCGTGTTCGCCCCACACCTCGCTCAGCAGCCGGCCCGACCTGCCGCGCACCCGCATCGGGTAGAGGTAGCGCGTGCTCTCGAAGCCCGTCGCGAGCACGACGACGTCCGCCTCGTGGTGGTCGCCACCGGTGTCGACCAGGCCCGTCGGCGTGAACGCGGCCACGCCCTCGGTGACGAGACCGACGTCCTCGCGGCGCAGGGCGGCGTACCAGCCGTTGTCCAGCAGCATGCGCTTGCCGAACGGAGGATAGTCCGGGAGGCACTTCTCCAGGAGGTCGGGCCGCCCCCGCAACTGCCGCTCGATGTACCGCGTGTAGAAGCGGCGGTGACCGTCGTTGACGGCGTTGACCGACCGGCCGCCGGTGTCCCACTCGGGATCGATCTCCAGTGACGGGTGCACCCGGTCGTTGAAGATCCAGTTGAGCTTGGCGCGGTACCAGCGCTGGTAGAAGGGGACGTTCTCCATGAGCCAGTGGACGCCGCCGTCGACGGGCCGGAAGTAGTCCGCGTTGGGCGCGATCCATTGAGGTGAGCGCTGGAAGACGGTGAGCGACGCCGGTGTCCCGGCGACAGCGGGCACGATCTGCATCGCGCTGGCCCCCGAGCCGACCACCGCGACCCGGCGTCCTGCGAGGTCGATCCCCTCGGGCCAGCGCGCGGAGTGGAAAGCCTCGCCGCGGAAGTCGTCCATGCCGGGCAGATCGGGCACCTTCGGCCGGTTGAGCACGCCGACGGCCGAGATCACGGCGTCGGCCCGCAGTGTCGTGACCGTACCGTCCGCCGCGCGCAGGGTCGCCGTCCAACCGCCGTCGGCCTCGGCGTAGTCCAGGGCGGTGACCTCCGTGCCGAAGACGATGTCGCGCCGAAGGTCGTGCCGGTCCGCGAACGCCTCGAGGTAGGCATGGACCTCGTCGCGCTTGCCGAAGAAGGTGCTCCAGCGGTGCGGTTCGAAGGAGAACGAGTAGAGGAAGCTGGGCGTGTCCACTCCGCATCCGGGATAGACGTTCTCCCACCAGCCGCCGCCGACCTGCTGGTTCTTCTCCACGACCGTGTGGTCGATGCCGGCTTCCGCCAGGCGCAGACTCGACAGCAGGCCTGCCACGCCGGCACCGATGACCAGGACTGTCGTCCGCCGGGTCGGCCGGGGCGGCGGTACGCCGGAGGACACGGGGCGATGGCCGAGGAGTTCGGCCATCATGGGTTCGAACTCGGCTGGTACGTCCTCGCCGTTGACGAAGGTCAGAAGTTCCAGCAGGACGTCGCCCGCGGGACGGGGTACCGCGGCCGGCGTTCCCGCGTTCCAGGCCGTGATGGCGGCCGCGGCGCCGCGCCTGACCTCTTCCTGGATCTCCTCGGTCAGGCCCCCGGTGACGTTCTCGTCCATCCCGGAGCTGCGGGTCGGCCGGTAGCGGTCGGAGAGCCAGCCGCGATCTCCCGTGAGCTGAAAGGTCACCGCCAGGAGCACCGGGATGTTCGCCAGCCGCAGAGCGGAGTCCAGTTCTGCCGGGTCGAGGGCGTGCGGGCGGGGGGAAAGGGTGTTGGTCACGAGAATTGATACTAACGGCGGATAGTCTCAGATGGCCAGAGTCGATGGCGGCGGAGGGTGGGACGTCGCTATGGCCTGGGAACGTGCGTAATTGCCACCCTGCAGGGTGCTTGACATCGCGCTCGGCTCGCCAGCAGGATGCGGATCAGGCGAACTAACGCCTGTCAGTCCTGGCCTGGCGGGATCAAAGGACGAGATCATGGACCTGATCGACGCGATGTGCAGCACCGGTACCTGTCGCTACTACACCGACCAGCCCGTGCCGGACGAGGCGCTCTATACGGCCTTCGAGGCGGCGCGCTGCGCGCCCCAGGGCGGCAACCGCCAGCCGGTGCGCTTCATCGTGGTCCGCGACAAGAACACCAAGCAGGCGTTGTCGGACCTCTACCAGCCGATGTGGCGCGCGTACTACGACGGAATCCACTCCGGTGACATCCACGTCGGCGCCGTGCCGAAGACCGTCCAAGCCGCGGACCACTTCGCCCGCAACCTCGCACACCACCCCGTGCTCGTCGTGGTGTGCGCCGAGATCGAGAGCCTGCACGCGACCGACTCCGGCCTGGACCGCGTCAGTGTCGTCGGCGGAGCGTCGATCTACCCGACCGTGCAGAACTTCTGTCTGGCCCTGCGCGGCCAGGGCATCGCCTCGGCGCTCACGACACTGCTGTGCTCCGTCGAGCCCGACGTGACCAAGCTGCTCGGCATCCCGGACGGCTTCCTCACCGCCGCCCACCTGGCGGTCGGCTATCCGGCCAAGCCGTTCCCCACGAAGCTGACGCGCGCGCCGGTGGAGGAGTTCGTCTACCTCGACACGTTCGGCTCGCCGCTGTACGGGTCCTGATCTCTCCGACTGGCTGGAGGTCCCATGACCGAGCCCTCCTCGGTTCACCGCTCGCCCCTCGGCCGCGCCACGATCGGCGACCAGTTGCGCCGCCACGCCCTCAACCAGCCGACCAAGACCGCCGTCGTCTCCTTCACCCCCGACGGCGAACGGCTCGCGTGCAGCTACGCCGAACTCGACCGGCGGGCCAACAGGATCGCGCACGCCTTCCTCGCGCACGGAGTGACCCGCGGCGACCGCGTCGCGGTCATGTCGCGCAACCGTGTCGAGACGATCGTCGCCTACTACGCGGCACTCAAGATCGGTGCCAGCTACACCGGCATCAACCCGATGTTCCGCCCCGACGAAGTGCTCCAGCAGCTCGTGCACGCCGAGCCGGCGGTGCTGGTGGTCTCGGAGGAACTGCTCCCCGTGGTGGACCACGTGGTGGGTGAGGCACCCCCCGCCCTCGCGGTCGTCCTCGGCGAGGAACCGGGTGAACAGTGGGTCACCTGGGCCTCCCTGGAACGGGGACGACCGGAGACGGAACCCGACACCGACGTCGACGAGAACGACCTCGCGCTGATCGTCTACACCAGCGGCACCGAGTCCGCGCCCAAGGGCGTCATGATCCCGCACCGCAACTACATGATCTCGACAACGCCGTCGTGGACCTGGGGCCTGAAGGTGACGCCGGCCGACGTATGGCTGTTCGCCATGCCGTTCCACTCGATCGCGGGAATCGGCTGTCTCACCTCCCTCACGCTCATCGGCGCGACGGTCGTGCTGCCGAACACCCTGGAGCCCGGCACGACGCTCGCGACGATCCGGGACGAGGACGTCAACGTGGTCGCCCAGACCCCGACGCTCTTCCTGTCGCTGTGCCGGCACCCCGGCTTCGGACCCGGCACGGTCGGCCGGGTCCAGCGCTGCCTGACCTACGGCGGGACGCTGTCGCAGTTCGCGACCGACGCCTGGGCGAAGGCCGCTCCCGACATGGTCTGGGGCACGTACTGGGGCCAGGGCGAGCTGACCCAGCTGGGCTCGGTCGGCTTCTTCAAGACCCTCGACGAGGTGCCCGACCACGACCCCACCTGGATCGGGAAGGCGGTCCCGCACCTGGAAACGCGGGTCGTCGGGCCCGACGGGAAGGACGCCGAGATCGGTGAGCTGTGGTGCCGCTCGCCCTCGGCCATGGTCGGCTACTACAAGGACCCCGAGAAGACGGCCGCGGTCATGCACGACGGATGGATACACACCGGGGACATCGTGCGCATCGACGCCGAGCGCAATCTGTTCTTCTACGATCGCAGCAAGGACGTCATCAAGACCGGGGGCCTGAACGTGTCCTCGCAGGAGGTCGAGCGGGTGCTGCAGCGCCATCCCGCGGTGCTGCGGGCCGCGGTCGTCGGCCTGCCGGACGACTACTGGTCGGAAGTCGTCACGGCGTTCGTGATCCTCGACGACGGCGCCACCGTCCGGGAGACCGACCTCATCGCCCACTGCAAGGCGTCGATGGCGTCGTACAAGGCACCCAAGACGGTCCGGATCGTCGAGGCGTTCCCCACCGACGCACAGGGCAAGGTGCTCAAGCGCGAACTGCGCAAGATCCGTTCGACGGAGGAAGTCCGATGACCGCGCCCGAGAGCGCCGAAAACATCCCCTCGCTGCACCTGGCGAAGGAGACCGCCCCCAAGAAAAAGCCATCGCGCCGCGACGAGATCGTGACGGCGGCGGCCCGGTTCTTCGCCGAGCGCGGCTACCACGACGTCGGTATGCGCGACGTCGCCGAGGCCGTCGGTATCCGCGGCGCCAGCCTCTACAACCACTTCGGGTCCAAGGAGGACATCCTCTTCCAGATCGCACTGCTCGTGGTGCGCAGTTCGGTCGACGGCTACATGACGGTGCTCGACGAAACCGGCACCCCGGCGGAGCGCCTCGCGGCACTGAGCCGCGGCCACGTCATCCACGTCGCCTCGCGCCGTGTCGAGTACCGCGTCGTCTGGACCGAGGTCAAGGCCCTCAGCCCCGAGCACCGCAAGACCGTCGACGACTACATGCGCTACTACCAGCGGCGCGTCCGTGACGTCGTCATGGCGGGGTCACGGCAGGGTGAGTTCAAGGTCGTCAACCCTCGTCGCGCCTCGGTGGCGCTGATGGACATGATCAACGGCATCAGCGGCTGGTTCACCCCGTCGATGGACTGCGACGAGTTGGCCAACGACTACATCCGCTTCGGCATCGGAGGCGTGCTGCACTACGAGGGCGACATGGACGCGCTGTGCGCCACAGCGACCAGGATGACCGACTCCCTGGGCTTCGTGGCCCCTCCGGTCTCATGACTGCCGGCCCCCTCGCCGGGCTGCGCGTCGTGGAGTTCGCCGGCATCGGTCCCGGCCCTCATGCCGCGATGCTTCTGGCCGACCTCGGCGCCGAGGTCATCCGACTCCAGCGGGACTCCAACGACGACTCGCCCGACGGCATCACCACCCAGGACGTCATCGTCCGGCGCGGACGCCTGACGGTGCCCACCGACCTCAAGGACCCCGACGACCTCGCGTTCGTGCGCCGGCTGCTGTCCATGGCGGACGTCGCGATCGAGGGTTACCGCCCCGGCGTCCTGGAACGCCTGGGCCTCGGCCCCGCCGACCTGCTCGAGGACAACCCCCGTCTCGTCGTCGCCCGGCTGACCGGCTGGGGCCAGGACGGCCCCGAGGCCCACGTCGCCGGACACGACCTCAACTACCTCGCGGCGACCGGCGTACTCGACGCCATCGGCCGCCCCGGCCAGATGCCGGTGCCACCGCTCAACCTCGTCGCGGACTTCGGCGGCGGCTCCATGTTCGCCCTGTTCGGCATCCTGTCGGCGATCGTCGAGCGGGAGCGCT
This sequence comes from Streptomyces spongiae, assembly GCF_009377185.1. GTDB lineage: Bacteria > Actinomycetota > Actinomycetes > Streptomycetales > Streptomycetaceae > Streptomyces > Streptomyces spongiae. Next base: position 3,249 of record NZ_VJZC01000117.1, on the reverse strand, counting down.
CGGGGCGCGGCCAGGTCATCGACGTCTCGATGGCCGAGGGCACACTCACCCTGTCGGCGATGGTCTGGTCGTGGCGTGCGGCGGGCCGCTGGCCGGGGAGCCGCGGCACCAACATCCTCGACGGCGGCGCGCCGTTCTACGACACGTATCCCTGCTCCGACGGCGGCCTGATGGCGATCGGGGCGCTGGAGCCCAAGTTCTTCGACCTCGCCCTCAAGGGGCTGGGGCTCGACCCGCGGGAACTGCCCGCACAGTACGACCGTGCCGGGTGGCCGCGGCTGCGCCGGGCGATCGCGACGGCCTTCGCGAGCCGTACGCGTGCGGAATGGGCCGCGGTGTTCGAAGGCTCCGACGCGTGTGTCACGCCGGTGCTGAGCTTCGACGAAGCGGTCGACCACCCGCACCTGGCGCATCGTTCCGCCTTCGTCTCGGTGGGCGGTCTGACGCAGCCCGCCGCCTCACCGCGTTTCTCCCGGACTCCGCCACCGGCGCCGGCGCCGGAGACCTTTGGTGAGCTGGAGGACGTCGTCGACCGATGGGCAGCGGCCGACACCTCGGCGAACGGAGTGAGAGCCTCATGACGAACCCCGCGGTCATCCTTGAGGAGACGGCAGCGCGGCACCGCGACCGAACCGCCGTCGTCGCGGGCACGCAGGCCCTGACGTACGGCACCCTCGACCTCCGCTCCTCGCAGTTCTCCTCCCTTCTGGCCGAGCGGGGTGTCCACCCCGGCGAGCGTGTGGCGCTGTCGTGCACCAACGGGCCGTTCTTCCCGATCGCCTACTACGGCATCCTCAAGGCGGGAGCCGTCGTCGTACCGCTGAACGTGCTGCTGAAGGGCGGCGAGGTCGCCTACCACCTCCAGGACTCCGGAGCCGTGGCACTGGTGGCCGCCGTCGGCGACGACTCGCTGCCGCTCCATCTGACCGCGCGGGAGGCTTTCGAAGCCGTCGGTGGCTGCCGGGAACTCGTCCTGATGGACGCCGCCGAGCAGAACCCCTCGGGGTTCCTGTCCGAACTCGACGACCAGGACGGAAGCCGGCGCGCCGCCGAACGCGACGACAACGACACCGCCGTCATCCTTTACACCAGTGGCACGACCGGCCGGCCCAAGGGCGCGGAGCTGACGCACGCGAACCTGCGCGGCAACGCCGAGGTCTCCGCCCCGCTGTTCGGAGCCGACGAGAACCGGCCCGACACCCATCTGTGCGTCCTGCCGCTCTACCACTCCTTCGGACAGACGGTGGTGATGAACTCCGCCGTGCGTTTCGGTGGCACGATCGTCACGTTGCCGCGCTTCGAACCGGCGGCGGCGCTAAACGCCTTCGTCGAGCACGGCATCACGGCCTTCGCCGGCGTCCCCACGATGTACTGGGGCCTGCTGCGGGCGCTGGAGGGCCGGCCGGACCACCCCGGCGACGGACCGCCCGCACCCTCGCTGAGGCTGGCCCTGGCCGGCGGGTCGGCGATGCCGGTGGAGCTCGCGAAGGAGTTCCACGCCCGGTTCGGCCTGCATGTGCGCGAGGGCTACGGCCTGTCGGAGACATCCCCCGTCGCGTCGTTCGCGCCGCCGGACACCCTGCCACGCCCGGGCTCGATCGGCCTGCCGATCCCCGGTGTCAGGATGGCGCTGATCGCCGACGACTGGACCGAACTCGACGGGCCGGACGCGATCGGTGAGATCGCCATCAGCGGTCCGAACGTGATGAAGGGCTACCACGGGCGCCCCGAGGCCACGGCCGCGGTGATCCGCGACGGGTGGTTCCGCTCGGGCGATCTCGCGCGCCGGGACGAGGACGGCTACTACTACATCGTCGACCGGGCCAAGGACATGATCATCCGAGGTGGGTTCAACGTGTATCCGCGAGAGATCGAGGAGGCCCTGATGACGCATCCCGCGATCTCCCTCGCCGCGGTGGTGGGGGTGCCGGACCCTCGGCACGGCGAGGAGGTCAAGGCGTACGTCATCCTGCACCCTGGCGCGTCATTCGCGCCCGAGGACCTGGTCGCGTGGTGCCGCGAACGCATGGCGGCCTACAAGTACCCGAGGCTGGTCGAGGTGCGGGAGGAGTTCCCGACGACCTCGACCGGCAAGATCCTCAAGCGGGAGCTGCGGTGACGGCGCCGAGGCCGGGGCCGTGGTTCCTGGAGGACTTCGAGCCCGGCCAGGTGTTCACGACACACGGCCGCACGGTGACCGAGTCGGACATCGTGTCGTTCGCGGCCACGACCTGGGACACCAACGAGGTCCACACCGACTCCGCCCGGGCGGCCGAGGGCCGCTTCGGCGAGCGGATCGCCCATGGCCTGCTGGGCATGTCGATCGCGATGGGCCTCGTCTCCCGCCTCGGCATCTTCGAGGGCTCCTCGATCGCGTTGCTGGCGGTCGAGGAGTGGCGGTTCCTGGCCCCGATCCGCATCGGTGACACCGTCACGTGCCGACTGGAGATCCTCGGAGTGCGCCGTACCAGCGCGGGCGACGCGGGCGTCCTGGACCGGCGGCTGACGCTCCTCTGCGCGGACGGGACCATCGCACAGCAGGGGCGGATTCCTCTGCTGATCAAGGCCTCGGCCGCCTGAGCTCGACCCTGTCGGTGACCTTGCAGGTGCCGAGGTCGGTCGCTGACAACCCGCCACGACCTCAGCCGCGGGAGTCCGTGCTCGCCGCGCTGGGCAGTCGGCTCGACGCCGCCATCCGAAATGGCTGACCTTACGGGGCTCCCCTGGGAGCATGAGGCCCCTGGTGCCGTCCGATGCGCTTGCCGTTCTCAACGACAGCCACTGTCACTTCACCGCTGAGGAAGTCCCCTCCCACGTACCCTTGGACTATCCCGCCGCAAAGCCATCCGTCGTCAGGGTCGTGCACCATCGAGGTTTGACGACCCATAGGGGCGTCAAACCGCCCGAGAGCGACTGCCTTCCGCAGTCTTGATGAAGACGAAGGAGAGGCTGTCGATGCCCCGCCTTGGCGTGGGGATCAGTGATACTTCAGCACTCGACGGTGTTACCACCGGAGTGAACGCGAGGATGTATGTGGCGAGTTGCCCCTACAGATCGTGAAGTCTTTGTTAAGGAAGCAGAGTTACTCAGCAGTCAACCTTGAAACTTCAATCAGCACGGCTATGATCATGGAGCATGCACGATGTGATCGCTCGCCGAGCGCCCCGATCGCACGGTGTCCAACACCACTCCCAGCCGCACGCCCGACACTTGTCCCCCCAGGCCCGATGCGGTCCCCCTCTCCATGCC